>NZ_LKIC01000028.1:0-354730 GCF_001482475.1 Bacillus sp. G1(2015b)
AGGACTTAACCTATATTCTATTGTGAAGCATGAACATTGTTATCTAGTTTTGAGAGAACATTTTTAAAATATCTCTTGATTTATTTTTAATACATAGTATAATATCTTTTGTCACTAAATTGTCTGGTGATGATGGCGAAGAGGTCACACCCGTTCCCATACCGAACACGGAAGTTAAGCTCTTCAGCGCCGATGGTAGTTGGGGGTCTCCCCCTGTGAGAGTAGGACATCGCCAGGCTTTCTTCATTCCGCAGTAGCTCAGTGGTAGAGCTATCGGCTGTTAACCGATCGGTCGTAGGTTCGAATCCTACCTGCGGAGCCAATTTGGAGAGCTGTCCGAGTGGCCGAAGGAGCACGATTGGAAATCGTGTAGGCGGTAACCCCGTCTCAAGGGTTCGAATCCCTTGCTCTCCGCCACAATTTACATAATAAAGGGCCCGTTGGTCAAGCGGTTAAGACACCGCCCTTTCACGGCGGTAACACGGGTTCGAATCCCGTACGGGTCACCATTTTTATAGAATATATACCAGCATTTTTTATTCGGAGGATTAGCTCAGCTGGGAGAGCATCTGCCTTACAAGCAGAGGGTCGGCGGTTCGAGCCCGTCATCCTCCACCATATCTTTTATATCGTCGCGGGGTGGAGCAGTTCGGTAGCTCGTCGGGCTCATAACCCGAAGGTCGCAGGTTCAAATCCTGCCCCCGCAACCAAAATGGTCCGGTAGTTCAGTTGGTTAGAATGCCTGCCTGTCACGCAGGAGGTCGCGGGTTCGAGTCCCGTCCGGACCGCCATTTTTCAAAAGAATACTTGGCTCGGTAGCTCAGTTGGTAGAGCAACGGACTGAAAATCCGTGTGTCGGCGGTTCGATTCCGTCCCGAGCCACCACTATTTGCCGGTGTAGCTCAATTGGTAGAGCAACTGACTTGTAATCAGTAGGTTGGGGGTTCAAGTCCTCTTGCCGGCACTGTTTTTCAAATGTGGAGGGGTAGCGAAGTGGCTAAACGCGGCGGACTGTAAATCCGCTCCCTCCGGGTTCGGCGGTTCGAATCCGCCCCCCTCCACCATTTTTTATTTTCATAGGGGCATAGTTTAACGGTAGAACAGAGGTCTCCAAAACCTCCGGTGTGGGTTCGATTCCTACTGCCCCTGCCAATTATACTTTATAATTCATTACATCTATGGCGGTTGTGGCGAAGTGGTTAACGCACCAGATTGTGGCTCTGGCACTCGTGGGTTCGATTCCCATCAATCGCCCCATTTTATTATTGGGCTATAGCCAAGCGGTAAGGCAACGGACTTTGACTCCGTCATGCGTTGGTTCGAATCCAGCTAGCCCAGTTGATGTGCGGAAGTAGTTCAGTGGTAGAACACCACCTTGCCAAGGTGGGGGTCGCGGGTTCGAATCCCGTCTTCCGCTCCAATAATGGCGGCATAGCCAAGTGGTAAGGCAGAGGTCTGCAAAACCTTTATCCCCGGTTCAAATCCGGGTGTCGCCTTTTTTGAAAAGACTGCCGGGGTGGTGGAATTGGCAGACACACAGGACTTAAAATCCTGCGGTAGGTGACTACCGTGCCGGTTCAAGTCCGGCCCTCGGCACCATTTTTTTAATATAAGATGCGCTCTTTTATAATCATGCCGGTGTGGCGGAATTGGCAGACGCGCACGACTCAAAATCGTGTTCCTCACGGAGTGCCGGTTCGACCCCGGCCACCGGTATCAATTTTTCAGCAATACCAAGAGACTTCTACAATTGTAGAGGTCTTTTTTTTGTTTTATTTCACACGATTTTTCCTCTAACAATCGTATTCCTCAAGTCGTACGCTCCACAGTCAAGAAGGGGTGAAGAAATGGGGAGACGAAACAACTTCCTTTCTACAAATGAGCTTACAAAGATACGCAAGAACTCCAAGACGTATGACTTTGAAGCTTCTCTTGAGTTATTTATCGAGGATTGTAAATTAAGAAATTTACGACCTCACTCCATTAGTTACTATCTCAATGAATTAAAAGTATTTGAAAGGTATTTGCTTGAGCAAGAAATTTCAACCGCTCCAGACAGCATTACTCAAGAGGTCATTCAGAGGAACGTTGTCCTCCATATGAAGGAACAAGGCTTGAAAACTGTCTCGATTAATACCCGACTCAGAGCCATTCGTTCGTACTTTAATTTCCTGTATAAACAAAAGCATATTCGTAAAAACCCAGTTAAAGATATTAAGCTCCTTAAAGATAGGAAGGAAATTGTCCAGACGTTCTCAAATGAACAGCTCGAAAGGCTGCTTAAACAGCCAAACTTGAGGACGTTTACTGGGTTAAGGGATTATGTTTTAATGTTGCTCTTGCTCGAAACTGGAATAAGAGTAAATGAATTAATTGGAATTGCGCTTGGAGATATTTGATTAAAAGAGGGAGCTATCCATATAAGGAACTCTAAAACGTATCGAGAAAGGATTGTTCCAATTCAAAAGACTATGAAGGAGCAAATTGAGAAGTATATTGCTATTCGGGGGATTGTTGAAAGTACAAGCTTGTTTGTAACGATAGACGGGACAGCTTTAACAAAAAGACAGGTACAGAACAGAATTTCTTTTTATGGGAAAAACGCAAAGCTTGAGGGAGTACGTTGTTCCCCTCATACGTTTAGACATACTTTTGCTAAGCTTTCAGTCAAAGGAGGAGCTGGCATATTAGAGCTTCAACAAATTCTGGGGCATACGTCAATGGAAATGGTTAAAACATATGTGAATTTGTTTAGTGAGGACGTGAAAGAAAAGCATAAAAGCTTTAGCCCTCTCAAGGGTATTAAAACAAGACTTTAAAAAGGAAAAGGAGCTTCCCTCTCCAGTTTGGCGACCCGAGGGGAAACTCCTTCATACTTCTGGAGGACTCTGGACGAGACCTCTCTTTTGTTATTTTATCAAAGAGCAGGACTCAAGAGCAACCCTCCATTACTTGGAGGAAGAAAATGAATTGTATAAGGGAATATGAAACGTTTAACAGCGTTTTTGAAATGGACAGCTTTATTAGTGAAGCTCTGTCTTATTTTGAGTTGACTGAAATAGAAAGAAGGCTTTTAAGGTTGCTTGCTGGTTATTCAGTTAAGTTTATTGGAGTGAGCTTCCTCAAGGTTGCTTCCATGGCAGACGCTCTGGAAGTCAGCTCCAAGACGATACAAAGAGCTTTAAAGCGACTGAAAGAGTTTGGAATAATAAAGCGAGTAAGGACTCTCAGACCAAAAAGAGGGGGCTTTGGGGCTTCCCTTAATATTATTTGTCCTGTCGCGCTGTCCTATCGTTCGACCTCTGAGGAGGAAGCTCCAGAGCAAGAGCTGCAAGAGGTTAAACAAGCGAGCAAACGGAAAGAAACATTCTTTCTCAAAGCATTTCCAAAAGATTTAAAAGAATTACGACTCCAGACGAAAGCCGAGCTAGATTATACATATTTAAGCGAATTTGTCCCCGAGGACTTTACTCAAGCGGTTAAACCATTCTTGAGAGCTGAGGAAGCCTTCTCCCTTTGGGGTAAAGCTCAAGCGGTTGCTCGGAAGTATGCTCCAGAAGTTGAGGAGCTGACAGAGCCTGCAATAAGAGCGTTCAAATCTTCTGTCTTTGCCCAGAAAACGAGCAGGATAAAGGGAGGAAACTTTGGAGCTTACTTCTGGGGAGCTTTGACAGGAATTTTCTCACGAGAACAGAGGAAGCTGGCAGCAACAAGAAGCCCACTCTTATATAATTGGCTCGAAGAATAACAAATTTGCTGTTTTTATAATATTCTCTTATTCTGTATTTATATAGAAATTTAGAAATGTAATGGAGAGCTAAAAATGGTGAATGAATTATTTATTATGACTGGAGTAAGGATTACTGAAATGACGGAGGAAATGTCTCGACCTTATCATGACAAAGATAGCCATTATGAGGTGCTGATTAAGGACAAGTCTTTCGAGCTGATAAATTTTTTATTAGTCGGTAACTATGGCTCGTTAATCATTAAAGCGAAAAACCTCAAAACAGCCATGAAAGTATTTGAGTCAGTTAAATTACTTTTTGCATTTTGCGACTATATTTATGACGAGGATATGGCTCTATTCAGAATGGACAATAACTTGAACAATGGTAAGGACTTAAAAATTTATGACCTTAACCATAATAGAAATTCTCATGAGCGAGATTACTTAGAAAATGGAGTTATAATCGGGAATATTCGATTTAAGAAACTGGAGGAACTTCTAAAACTTATCGTTCGAGACAGCCGACTCAGAACAGCTCTGGCTTGCTTTTACCAAGCTCAAGAAACATACTACACTCATTTAGTCGGCTCGTATATTACTATGCACTCTCGTTTGGATTTGCATTATTACGAAACAGATGAGTACAGCTTTTTAAATGCAATTAATTACGAAAAGTTTTGTTCCTCGCTTACGTCAGCTTATAGGGGAATTGAAGCTATTATGGACTATAATTTCCGAGAAAGAATTTTTGAGAACGAACATTATAAGAAGGTCATTGACAATAGAATTGAAGGAGTCAAATGGAATACGAGATATTTAAAAGCCTTTGATAAAGTCAGATATGGAGACGTAAGTAAGAAGAGTTATGCAAAGGTATCTACAATGATAAAGAAATTCCTCCTTGCCAGAAACCGAGCTGGGCATGGAAAGGTTTATGCTGACCAAAAGAAAAACAACCCGATAACTATGGAGTTGACTCATGAAAGTAAGAGGTTTCTTGAGTTTTTAATTATTGAGTACATTGACAGCAAGATTGACATTAAGGAGATGTAACATAAAAAAAATTATACTCATTGTTGTTAGGTAAGGAATGAGGTTGTTTCTCTTGGGTTTAACTCTTGGGTTTGCCTTCTGAGGAAGCAAAAACTCTTTAACATTCCGCTCCATGAGGTCACTCCTTGTATTAAACACGAACAGAACTATTCCTTTTGGAGTTAAATGTTCGTCTTATGTGTTCGCCGTTGAGAACGCTACTTGAGCCAACTTCCCTTGTTCTACCTAACGAACAGAGCAAAACGAACGCTCTCAGTTTCTCTCCTTGAATGTTCGCTTTTCTGCTCTCCCCTTGAGTTGACCTCTTGAGCTGTCTCCGAGTTTCAAAACTAATTGAGTAATGAGACAGCCAAACAGCTCGCCTCTTTGCTCTGGAGTTGGCTTCTCAGCCCTCTCTCTGTTGAGAAAGCGACTCTGGACGAATTGAATTGTAGAGAGCAACTGAGGACGCTCTCAGAGAACTCTCAGCAAGCCCTTGAGGACGTTCGGGAGTTTTTATTATCCTTCCACATGGTTTCCTTTGCTCTGAGCGGCTCTTGAGTGCTTCTTTGAAGGTTACTCCCTCAGGCAGCTTCTCTTTTTATTTGTTTCAGTTCTTGCTGTCCTCTTGAGTCAGCTCTGGAGGTTTCCTCTCCTTTGCCAACGAACGAGCCGCTCTCCTCTGGAGCTGTTCTCTTGAGTTTACTCTGTCTGGAGCAAAACCCAAAGAAGACCAAAAGAAGGAGAGGGGGGCTGTCTCTGAGAACGCTTCTGAGCCGCTCTGGAGGGTTTCTATTGAGGAAGAAGCAAGCCAAGAGCCTTCCTTGAGTCGGGAAAACGCTGAGAGTGCCTTCTGGAGTCCTCTCTGGAGCTTTCCTCTGGAGCTTAACAATTGAGCCAGCCCCAAAGAGAAAAGAGGAGACGTTCTTTGGAGCGTTTTCAATAAGGTTGTATAATATTAGGGAAGGGAGAGGAACAAATATGTCGCTATATTCCATTGAGCAAAGTGCTGAAAATATTTATCACCCAAAAACGAGAGAATATTTTAATGAGGTTCTTCAATCGTATGTAAATGGAAGCTACCGCTCTGCGGTTGTAATGCTTTATTCGGTTGTCATGAGTGATTTAATATATAAGTTAAAAGACCTTAAAGAGCTTTATGACGACGATACAGCCAAATCAATATTAGAAAAGATAGAAGGGGAGCAAAAGAAAAATCCTTCAAATCCTGGAAGCTGGGAAGCTGTCTTAATCGAGGAAGTCAAAACAAGGACGCTCTTATTAGAACCAATAGATAAAATTAGTATTGATTCATTGAGATTGCATAGACATTTGTCAGCTCACCCAGTTTTAACTCAACAGGATTTACTTTCAACTCCCAACCAAGAAACTGTAAGAGCACTTATAAGGAATATGCTTGAAGGGTTGCTGGTGAAAAATCCTGTAATGTCTAAGAAAGTATTTGATATGATAGTTGAGGATTTATCTCAGCATAAGAATTTCTTTACTGAGGACTCTGCCCTTGAAGGTTACATAGAGTCCAGATATTTAAAAAACACAAATGAACAAATGATTAATGCTATTTTTAAAGAACTTTGGGGAATTACTTTCAATTGTAAGAGCGACCCTTGTAGGTTGAATAGAAATATAAATTATCGAACCTTAAAAATTCTTTATAAAAAATTTAGAGCCAGCTTATTAAAATATATTGAGGAAAACCCAATTCCTTTTAATAAGTTTAAAGAGGAAGAGGAAAGCGTTTTATTAAGGCTAACTGAGTTTTATGGTAACAACCCCGAAATGTATCAATTTGTAGAGAGCCATAACGAAGTTAAGCTTAAAGCTCAAATTGATAAGCATTGGAAATTTAAAATTAGGTCTCCTTTCTTGAGAGAGAATATGAGAGAACATTTTAGTTATATGATTAAAGACATTCATTGGACTGAACAAACTTTTTATGAGGAAAAGTTTTACGAGAGTCATATTTTAGATAAGGCTGAACGGGACTTATTATACAAGTGGGCTTCCGAAAATGAATGCTTAGATAAGTATTATGATTTGGTCATTGAGCAATTTACTCATAGTAGCAGCTTTGATACAGCGGATTATAACTTTGGAATATTCATTAAGCAAAACTTAAAACAATTCAATCGTGAACAATTCTTAGCTCTTTTTGACGGTATAAATAGCAACCGTCAATGTCATGCTCATAAGTACGCAAAGGACAATAACACAGAGATTAAAGTCCATGCTGACTTAATTCTTGGTTCGAATTTTGACTATGAAGAAGAATATCCAAATGTTGAATTTATAGAGAGTAAAGAAAAGTAAAGCGGAATAAGGGGAGGGCAGCTCCCTTTCGAAAAGGATAAGGGAATGAGAATTAAGGAGATAGCCATGATTTGTTATGCTTGCCAAAAAGAACTTACTAAAGAGAATGAGACTGAGGAACATATAATTCTAAATGCTCTCGGAGGTAAGCTTAAATCCAAAAAGTTAATTTGCAAAAGCTGTAACTCTAAATTTGGAAGCGACATTGATGACAAATTATCAAGACAATTGCAGCCAATATCAACTTTGTTAAATGTCAAACGAGATAGAGGGAAGCCACAAAATGTTAAGGCTAAGCATGGTTCTAAAGAGATACTAATTGAGCCAGGAGGAAAAATGAAACTTAGCCGAGCTTATCATGAAATAGACGGTAATGTTTATCATATTGAAGCTCCTTCTATTGGAGAAACAAGGAAAGTCCTTCTCGGTTTAAAGAGAAAATATCCGCAAATTGATATTGATAAAGCTTTAGAAAACGTTGAGACAACAATAGATAAAAACGTTAATGCAAAAATTGAAATGAATTTTGGAGGGTATGAGATTTCAAGAGCCTTTTGTAAAATGGCTGTTAATTTCTTCATTTTCCATGGCGGCAATCCAAATGATATTCAGCATTTGCTCCCATTTATCCAAGGCAAAGAAGAAGAAGCTGAGGTTTATTATTTCTATCCAAGGAACGAAATCTTTAACAAAGGAGCAGAGGAAATTCTTCATTCCATAATACTCAAAGGAGACAAACTGAGAAAGCAATTATATGTTTTAATAGAGCTTTTTAATGAGTTTAAAATGCTTGTTTTCTTGAGTAGGGATTATCAAGGTGAAGACTTGTATGAAAGTTATCATTACAACTTAGTCACCAATGAAATTTTAGAGTATGAGACTGACTTTATGATTACTCCCAAGGAGCTTAAGAAGTCGATTTCAAAGGAAATTGATGAAGCAAAGTTTCTGGAAAGATTGAGGTATTTGTTCCAGCAAATTCGTGACGTTAATGTAAGTAGAAAAATCCATGAAATTACAACCTCTTCAATGGACGAGCTAATTCAAAAGTTTCCTCAAGAAGAAAATCCTTATTTTACAGAAGAAATGATAAACATATATACTAAAACTGTAATCGAAAAGTATTTATCCGTTTTTCAAAAATAAATAAATGAGTTGGGTTTCTTCCTATTATAATACTTCACAGGTTTTCTCTGGGGAATAAAACTGGGGCTTGGCAACTCAAAAAAATTCGTGTAATGTTATCTTATAAATAAGTCGTACGATACGAGCCAAAGAGGAGTCCTCTTGGTTGTTGAAATATAAAGGCTGGTGAGGGTAAGAATGGCAAGCACGACTCAAAATCGTGTTCCTCACGGAGTGCCGGTTCGACCCCGGCCACCGGTATCTAGTTTTAGATATTCTTTATTATCGTCAAATACAGAAGAATTAAGGAATATCAACGTTTAAAACGTCTTTCTACATATTGTAGGAGGGCGTTTTTATTTGTTTTTTAGCTGATTTTTCACACGAAAATATCACTTCAAATTGTGTTAAAAGGAGATTATCTTTTACTTTATTAATGGTTACCTTATTATTAAACTAAAAGGGCAGGATAATTGAAGAAGGATGAGATAAATTGTACATAGGAGAGGTGTTGTCATGATTACGGTTAAAAATGCTGAAAGTTATCTTAAAGATACCATTGGTGAAGATATCGATGATATAAAAAAGGTTTGGGAAACATTTAAGGCTTTTTCAAAGGAGACAGTTGAGGGCGAAGAAGATAAAGAAATTTTATTTCAGTGTGGTGTCTATGACTTTACAGGAGAGGAACTATTTCATTTTGACCTTGTACGTCAGTTTACAGTTTATGAAGAAGATGATTATTCTCACATGGAACAACTACACTGTGAATTTTTATTTAAACCAACAAGCGAGTTAAAAAAGTTAAAGGTGGTAGAAGAATGGTCAATGGATTATGACGATATCGATCATTTTTTTAATCATATTGAAAGTATTCATGAGTTTAAAATACCTTTGAGTTTAAAGCCGATAAAATCAGAAATATATCAAGAAGAACTTTGATTGTTATTTCATAAACGGGTACTTTACTTTAAGAGGGTATACCTTGCCTTTTAGGAATAATTTATCATGGATTGCCGGTTCAGCTCCGGCCATCGGTATCTATTAAAAGTTTCATGATTGGTTTTTACCGTGAACCTAACGTTTCACCCTTGTGGTAAACGTTTTTTTGTGGTTATTAAAAATAGAAAACTATTAGAAAATAATGAGCATATACTTCTTTTAGCAGAATAATCTTTAGATGATTTGCAACATTTGATAAGATACATTTAACCATGTAAGGTAGCACATTCACATAAAACAGTGTACAACCTTTGTGTAACTAAATGAATATTTGGGGATACATACACATCTATAGCTGACATCATCATTGTGACCCAATTTTAGGGGAGAATTTATGAAAAAACAAAATGACCATGAAGAGTTATTGACAGGTGGCAATGTCTCGAACGTATATCGTTCGGGAGATACGGTTCGTCGAGAAGTAAAGTCAGACAATATCAATATACGAAAGCTGCTAAAGCATTTAGAAAAAAAGAATTTCTCCTATGCTCCAAAGTTTTTAGGGGTTGATGAAAAAGGTAGAGAGATCTTGTCTTTCATTGAAGGCGTAGCTGGCCATGATTCCTTAAAAGAATACATGTGCTCTCACCAAGCCTTAAAAGAAATAGCGAGGATGCTTAGATTGTATCATGATGCTGTTTGTGATTTTCCCATTTCAGACGATTGGGAACGAATGGACAATACGCCTAACAACATAGAGGTTGTATGTCATAATGATTTTGCTATGTACAATATCATTTTCAATAACGAAAAACCAGTAGGAATTATTGATTTTGATGTAGCTGCTCCTGGTCCAAGGCTTTGGGATATCGCATATACTCTGTATACATGTGTACCTATCAGTAGGTTTTTTCGCACCAAAACAGGAGATATCGTGAACTATCATTCATCAGACCATGCAGACCAGATAAAACATAGAGTCAAACTGTTTTTTGAAGCTTATGGTGAGGAAATAGCAGAAGATTATTTGGATATGGTGCTGTTGCGTTTAAAAGGGTTATGTCAGTACATGAAACGAAAAGCGAGTGAAGGGGATATCGCTTTTCAAAACATGATTCATGAGGGGCACCTTGAGCATTATCAAAAAGACATTCAATTCATTCATGAACATAGAAAAGATTGGATGTAAAACTACTTCCCTTTAAATAAGAAGTCAAAAGAATGAATGTAAAGAGGCGGCGTTGTTATTGCAAACGAAGACGATATTACAGACCATCATTGAAGACGAGGGATCACATGATTATCCTCTTTTTAGACAGTACTGTGTGAGAAAAGAACAGGGCCTGCGTAAAGATGCGCTAAAAGTTCTTCAGGCCTTTATTGAAGAGATGAAAGAGAACGATTTTGAAGTACAGCGTTTATTTGTTGCTTGGCTGTTTGAGAAGATTGAACGGTTTGAGGATGGTCATCATTTGCTTGTGTATCCATTGATAATTGGGGTGATTCAACCTGTTCTGCAAGAGTGGGAGAAGGTTGACCCAATGGATGTAAGACCATATCGCTGGCAGGGCTTGTTTGTACATCAGGGAGAAGGGCTGCCCTATTTATTGAAGGCGCTAGAGCTTGGGGGCAGCAAGGAGCAGCGTGTGATTGTTCAAATTTGTGAAATCTATTTATCGGCCTTGTGGTATTCGTTTCATCATATACATGAAGATCTTTATTTAAGCACCTATGAGAAAGACCAAGAGCGAATTCAAGGTATTGAAGATGTCATGATGCTGATTGAAGATAAGAGGATTCGATCTAATGTTGAAAAACAAGCAGCCTATTATGATCAGCTTTTATCGGACTGGAAGAAATTTCAGCAAACGGAGACAAGAGGCTTCATGAAATGGTGTGCGGAGCGTAAGAAGCCGTATGAGTGGGTAGAGGCTTTTTATTATCAACAATAGATGAGGAAACGGCAGAATTCATTCTGCCGTTTATTTATACCATATTCGTTCTATTTCTACATGATCTGGTTTGAAATATTTCAGGATATAGACATCTGGATTGCTTAGTTTCTCCCACTCCTCGAATCCAATCGTTGGATCGGCGTGTTTAAGAAGCAGGCTCATGATATTGCCATGTGTGATGAATAGGGTATGATCTTTTTCTAATATTATTTGTTCGTGGAGCGCTTCTACAATACGATTCATGGCTTCTTGGCTCGATTCTCCGCCTTCACAGGTCATATGTAAGTCTGTAAAACTGAGCTTTAGCTTCTCATACCAATTGTCTATTGGCTTACTGCTTAACACACGTTCAGAGAGGCGTTGATCGATTTTTATCTCGAGCTGTTTTGCATGAGCAAGGGGCTCAGTAGTTTGGATCGCTCGTTTATAAGGACTTGAGATAATCTGATTGAGATGAATGCTGGAAAAAAACTGTGACAGTTCGTGAGATTGAGTGATGCCTTGTGGCGTTAAAGCTGCATCTTTAGATTGTCCATCTGCTTGGCAGTGTCTGACGATATAATATGTTTTCATTGGATACACCTTTCATTGAGTATAAAAAAATCATCCAGTATTGGATGAGGATTTGCGAAGATCTAGGTAAGCTTGTTCGTATCTGTTTCTTTATAGGGATCTGTGAGCTTGGAGGTCAGGTCTAGGTTGAACAAAAAATCATCGACGGTGTCTGTGCCAAAGGGAAGTGTGGAGAAGCTGATTGGGATGCTGTCTTCTTGCTTTTCTGAAGCGACTTGCTGTGCAGGCTGCTTTTTTCTCCAGTTCTTAAACAAGCGCATGTGAGGCCCCCTTTTCTTTGAAAAAGATGGATTTATACATAATATACGGGGAGAGTCGTCCAGGCGTCAAATGTTTTCTTCAAAAGAAACGATTCAATTGGTAAAAAAAAGAGCCACAGGAAAGTGCGGCTCTTGTTGTTTCAGTTTACATTGCGCGTTGTAATGCTTGTAGTAATTTACGTTCGCATCTTAAGTTGTATCGCTTCTTATGGAGTTTCTCCGTTTTAAACCTGCCTATGAGACGCCGGACACCGGGATCATAAATGATGAGCTCCCTGCAAGTTTGATCATGTAATAGTGCTTTAAACCAGCTATATTTTTTGAGATGTGCTGCGTTCCTCGAGATCTCCTCTTCATCCACTTTTAGAAAAGGGATATACACAGCAAGTGAAAAGATGTCTAAAATGAATCCCATTTTGCTTCCTCCTTTCGCTTAGGAGAAGGCAAGGTTTCATTCAATAAACGTTAAAAACAATCCCAGTGCATAAACCATTCTTTTGATTCTTTGTCATAATAGAAATACATCGTGCCGTTATCACCAATCATGAAACGAGGTTTTTCTTCTGAGGCGATTTGCAGCATGAATTCGCCTTGTTGTTGATGGGGTGGGGATTGAATATACGCCCCATACCCACCGATTTTTGTGAACGAATAATTTGTGTATTGATTAAAGAAGTGGTCCGTCGCTTCTTCACTTTCGTTTACTTCTGATAAATCGACATATGACCATGCTTCTTCCCAGCAAGGGAAGTCCCTTTGTTCACTTTCGTTCCATTGGATTTGAAAGGGTTTGAGTCCTCTTACTTCTTCAGGAGTCTCAGCTACTTCTAAACCTTCGATTGATGCATATTCAATGATCTTCCAGCCTTCGCCGTTTTTGGTGATATCAATCGGAAGTGCTTTCTGGTTGAGGAAAATTTGAATCAGCTTACACTCATTGAAGCCGTTCATTCCTCCTGGCACTTCTGGTAAATAAATTTGTAAGATCGGAATCATGGCACCATCTTGATCTTTCGGCCAGCCCTGATGAGGATCGATGAAAAAATGGCCTGCAAACCAGCTGTGTACAGCTGGATCAGGACGGAACCCGCCTATTTTGGCGATGGCTGGCGTTTTCCCAATTAGATTTAATTCTTGAAAAGCTTTGATCTCCATCTAATGTCCCTCCAGCTGTTAGCCTGCAATGTGTGCATCATGAAATGTGCCATTTATATTTCCTGTGATAATAATGACATGTCCCCAAAATAAATCACCGTCATGATAGTAGACTTCAAACTCTCCCTCAGGGTAAACATGCAGGCTTTCAAGTGAAATGCGGCTCATAAATTGATTCAGTGTAAGTTCTTCTTGCTTTTCAACTGATTCGTCTTGTTCCTGCCAATCCTTTGCTAGATCTATCAGCTGATTCGCGGCAAATGATTTAATAGAAGAATCCCATTTGGCTTGTTCTGGTATGAGTTGTTTTGCTGTAGAAAGTGAGTCATTTATTTTTTCATCTTCTTCGAGGTTGAAGTAGAGAAGGCACTCTTCATTGCTCCATTGGATCGTCTTTTCAAATAAGTCTAGTCCTTTCACTAGCTCAAAGGTTCCAAGTGTATCATCATGATAAAACACAGGCTTTTGGGCTTGTTCTAAAATTTCTTGAAGTGCTTGATCCTTTGTATCTGTATTGATCAAAGATACAAGCATGAATTCACCTTCGCCCTTTCGGGCCTGAAGTGTAACGATTGATTCTTTATGTAATTGTGACTGCTTTTCCCTTAATCCTTCGTCATCTGTTAACCAGCAAAGTCTTACATTTTCGTTTGTGATATGGCCGTTTTCCTTCCAGGCAATTAGTGGAATAGAAGCGGTCCAAAGAGGTGCCTGTCCTGCTTTCCCTGCCCCTACGCCAGAAGGTCCTGTCACAGCTATAATAGTGACTATATCTTCTGAAAATCTTCCTTCAAAAGTGTTGATTTGTTTGTTAATCTTCATGTGATGTCCTCCAGCTCGATATTTTTGTTATGAACATAAGGATGATATGATCAAAATCTACCTCTTAATCACACCGCACTTTAGTAGGGGAAATCAAGCTTTTTTTGTTTAAAACTGTTTTTTTAGGAGGTACATGGATTAATGAAGGTTGAGTCACAATAAAAGAAGCATGGATCGAATTTTGTATAAATTTGGGTAAGTGAGTCGAAAAGCCTAGGTGATTCTTCCTTTTCTTTATAATTACTTTGACACGAATAGATGAAAAAAGTAAAGTAATACTGAGTGATTTACAAAACCTTCTTCATCCACTAAAACATGAAGTGTGCGTAAATTTAATGTAAATGGATATTTTTCCTTTTATTTACTCGTATTTTTTTTGAAACTTATGATGCCTCTCGTTCGTTATATTAAAGGAGCGCATGTATCCGGCGGAGACAGAGCATCGGAATGCTTGACGAAGAAGATTTACATTTGCAAAATGAATGTAAATTTTTTATGATTTCATTTATATCAGAACGATGATAAGAAAGAAGAGGTTTTATGAAAAAAATATTTGCGAACAAATATAGCTTTTTTGTTTTGGCTGTCCTATTATTCTGGGCTAAATCATACACAGCCTACAAAATGGACTTTAATTTAGGAGTAAAAGGTTCTTTTCAAGAGGGGCTTCTCTTATTGAATCCATTTAGTTCAGCCATTGTGTTTTTTGGACTTGCTCTCTTTTTGAAGGGGCGTAAATCTGCCATTGTTTTAATTGTTATTGATTTTATTATGACCGCACTTTTATATGCAAATGTAGCGTATTACCGTTTCTTTGATGACTTTTTGACTTTCTCAACAATGAAGCAGGCAGGAAATCTTGGGGGAGGCATGACTGGCGGTGTGTTAGCAAGCATTAAGCCGCATGACCTTTTATACTTCCTTGATATCATCATCTTGATTGCGATTGTCATTTGGAGACCGGAAGTGAAGAAGTTCCAAATGAAAAAGACGTTTGCACTGCTGATTGTAGCTGCAGGTATTGGACTGTTCTTTGTAAACCTTCATTTGGCTGAAAAGGATCGTCCAGAATTATTAACGAGAACCTTTGATCATAAGTATGTTGTCAAATACTTAGGTGTTTACAATTATACGATTTATGACGGGGTACAAGCAGCACAAAACGCAACGCAGGTTGCAAATGCAAGCAGTGAAGATTTAACGGATGTTGTGAACTATACGTCTTCTCACTATGCGAAGCCAAATGTAGAGTATTTTGGAAAAGCAAAAGGTAAAAACATTATTAAAATTCATTTAGAAAGCTTCCAGTCTTTCTTAATTGACTACAAATTAAATGGAGAAGAAGTGACGCCATTTTTAAACAAACTGGCTCATGGGAAAGATGACTTTACGTATTTCGATAACTTTTTCCATCAGACTGGTCAAGGGAAGACATCTGATGCTGAGCTGATGATGGATAATAGTATGTTTGGCTTGCCAGAGGGAGCAGCATTTGTGACAAAGGGTGAAAATACCTTCCAATCACTACCTGCCATCCTAGATCAAAAAGCAGGCTATACGAGTGCAGTGCTTCACGGGGACTATAAATCTTTCTGGAACCGTGACACGATTTATAAACATATGGGAATTGATCAATTCTTTGATGCTTCCTATTACAACATGGATGAAGAAAACCTTGTGAATATGGGTCTGAAGGATAAACCGTTCTTCAAAGAATCAATTCCAATGCTAGAATCAATGAAAAAGCCATTTTATGCACATTTAATGACACTGACAAATCACTATCCATTTAATTTAGATGAAAAAGATGCGACAATCGCTAAGGCAACAACGGGCGATAAAACAGTCGATAACTATTTCCAAACAGCAAGATATTTAGATGAGTCATTAGAGCAATTCTTCAAAGACTTGAAAAAATCAGGTATGTATAAAGACTCAGTCATTTTATTGTATGGTGACCATAACGGTATTTCTGAGAACCATAACCGTGCAATGAGTGAAATTCAAGGGAAAGAAATCACTCCTTATCAAAATGCACAAAACCAGCGTGTTCCGCTCATGATTCGTATTCCTGGTAAGAAGGGCGGCGTGAACCATACGTATGGTGGTGAAGTCGACGTGATGCCAACACTTCTTCACTTACAAGGTATCGATTCAAATGAATTCGTGAATTTTGGAACAGACTTATTCTCTAAAAAGCATGATGAGACTGTTGCCTTCCGTAATGGAAACTATGTGACACCGAAATACACACTTGTCGATAATACCGTTTATGATACGAAAACGGGTAAAGTGGTGAAACAAAATAAAAAGACAGAGGCGATTAAAGCCCGTGTTGATAATCAGTTAAGTCTTTCAGATAAAGTGCTCTATAGGGATCTTCTTCGATTCCATAAGTTATCTGATTTCAAACCAGTGAATCCATCGGATTATTTCTATGGTAAAGCAAACAAAGAAAAAGAAGCGGATTCTTCTGCTAACTAACTGAGTTTTGGGCAAGCACAGAAAGGTGCTTGCCTTTTTCTCTCTCTTTGCTTGATTTGTTGGCAAAATATGTTTATATTTAGGGAGAAACAAGCGTGATGCTGGCTGGCAGTTGGTGACACACATTTCGTCCTTGGGGAATTCAGGAGGAGCTTATGACAACAAATACAAAAACACAAAAAAAGAAATCAGAATTATGGGGCTGGATCAAAGCCATCTTAATCGCATTTATTGCTGTTTTTATCATTCGGAACTTTTTATTCGCACCGTACATTGTGAAAGGGACTTCTATGGACCCAACACTGCATAACACAGAGCGGGTGTTTGTGAATAAAACGGTTGATTATTTCGGTGATTATAAACGGGGACAGATCATTGTTCTTGATGGGGAAGACCGCAGCACTCATTATGTCAAACGATTGATTGGTTTACCTGGTGATAAAATTGAAATGAAAAATGATCAGCTATTTGTTAATGGGAAAAAAGTGGCAGAGCCTTACTTAGCGTCAAACAAAAAGAAAGCAGCGGCAGATGGTACTTTGCTGACACCTGATTTTGGCCCTCTGACTGTTCCAAAAGGAAAGTACTTTGTCATGGGGGACAATCGCCAAAATTCAATGGACAGCCGCAACGGCTTAGGTCTTTTTACAAAGCGTGATATTCAAGGAACTACCTCATTTGTATTTTATCCTTTCCAAGACATTCGCTTACTCAATCATTAATAAACAAGAAAAAAGCACACAGCCGTGTGCTTTTTTCTATGTCATTCAGACTGACTTTTTGTAATCGCCTGTTCAAGATCTGCAAGAATATCTTCAATCGCTTCTGTTCCAACGGATAAACGAATGAGCTCTGGTGTGACACCTGTCGCTTTTTGTTCTGTCTCGCTTAATTGTTGATGCGTTGTGCTGGCAGGATGAATGATGAGAGATTTAGAATCACCCACGTTTGCGAGATGGGAGAAAAGTTTCACAGAATCAATGAGCTTTTTACCTGCTTCGCGTCCACCTTTGATACCGAATGTGAGGATTGCGCCTTGTCCTTTTGGTAAATAGGTTTGAGCAAGTTCATAGGATTCGTGACTTTCAAGGCCCGGATAGCTTACCCAATCGACAAGAGGATGATCCTGTAAGAACTGTGCTGTTTTCAACGCATTTTCACTATGCCGCTCAAGACGAAGGTGTAATGTTTCTAAGCCTTGCAGAAGTAAAAATGAGTTGAATGGCGACAGAGCTGCCCCTAAATCACGTAAGAGCTGTACTCGTGCTTTTGTGATATAAGCCGCTTCTCCAATCGCTTCTGTATATGTCAGACCGTGATAACTTGGATCTGGTTCAGTCAGCCCTTTGAACTTATCGCTGTCAGCCCAAGGGAATCGGCCGCTATCAACGATGACACCGCCAATTGATGTACCATGACCGCCAATAAATTTCGTCGCTGAATGGACGACAATGTCTGCACCGAACTCAATAGGTCTTAATAAATAAGGGCTGGCGAGTGTATTGTCCACAATAAGCGGGATATGATGCTTGTGTGCAATGGCTGAGATGGCTTCAATATGTAAAATGTCACCTTTTGGATTCCCAATGCTCTCTGCATACACTGCCTTTGTTTTGTCTGTGATCGCTGCTTCAAGTTCTTCAAGGTTGGATGAGTCGACGAATTTTACTGTAATGCCGAGTTTTTTGAGTGTATGGGCAAATAAATTGTAGGTGCCGCCATAAAGACTGCTTGAGGAAACGATTTCATCCCCGGCTCCTGCAATGTTTAAAATAGAATAAGTCGTCGCTGCTTGCCCAGAAGAAACAGCAAGTGCACCAATCCCACCTTCAAGCTCTGCGATACGCTTTTCAAATACGTCATTTGTCGGGTTCATAATACGTGAATAAATATTTCCTGAAAAATGTATTTTTAAGGTTTTATGTGTATTAATAAGTTTCTGCTAAACATTGTTATATCAACGTTTGTGTTGTTTTAATATTTTTTGTTCCCCTTGTGTCACTGCCAGTTTATAAAAAAATGTTACCTTTTTTGTTACCTTTCTTTCAAGAGTGATGAAAGTGCAGATACGGCTTCAGTTTGCATAGTTGGCAGCACATGAGCATATGTGGTTAGAGTTATGACTACGCTACTGTGACCTAAACGTTCAGAAACAACTTTCGGGTTGATCTTACGTTCTAATAGTAAAGTTGCGTGGGTGTGTCGAAAATCATGTATTCTTATTCGTGGAAGGTCAATGGATTGCATGTCTTTCCTATATGCTGTTCGGACATTGGGTTGCTGGAGGACGTTACCATGACGTGTACAAAAGATTAGATCATTGTCAGTATAAGAGTCTTTAAATTTCTCCTTATTTCTGTTTATGGTGTCTTTAAGACTGAATATATAGTTAGCAGTTTCAGCGTCTATTTCAACATTCCTCAAACTGGATTTAGTTTTCCCTCCAGTTTCTAAAAGGCCATTATTGTTGACGGTTTGTCTAATAGACAATACATAGCCTGTAGAAGTCTCAGTAATGTCTTTCCAGCGAAGACCCAATGCTTCACCAATTCTCATGCCAGTCATTAATAAAGTACGATATAGAACATGATAAGTCATATCCTTAGATTCGTCCAAAAATTTCGCAACCTGTTTTGAATTCCATACTTGAAACTCTCTTTGCTTTATTCTAGGCAGAGGTACGTTACTTGCAACATTTTTGCTTATGAATTCTTGCTCTGCTGCATGTTTAAGGGAATCGTTTAAAACACCAATTATTTTCCTAATATATTTAGCTGAGTACGTGTCTAATTCTGAAATCATATCAACTATATGTTCCCTTGTTAATGAACCTAACTGAATGTTTCCTATGTGTGGATACAGTATGCTTTTTCCGATGTTTTTGTAATCCCTCAAGGTAACTTCTTTAACTGTTCCTTCTTTTTCTGTTCGAACCCACTCATCAAAGTATTCCGAAAAAGTTTGTTTAGATGGTTCTGCGTATTGCCCTTTTTTTAATTCGTTTTGATATTCAAGTAAAGCTTGTTTTGCTTCTTTAACTGATTTAAACCCCATCTTCTTTTTTTGTTTTCGTTTGTTGTTTTTGTCTTTACCCAGGTCAATCATTATATAATAGTGGGTTTTGCCATTCTTTTTGTATTCGTAAATATTACTCGCTCTCGCCATGCTCCTCCTCCTCTTTCGTGATAGACATATTCTCTATTTCGTTTTTTGCTTCATTAAGTACCTGGAAAAGCTGATGTATTTTTTCAAGCTCTTTATCGATTATAGGCATAGCAACACTTAACACACGCTTGTGTATATGCGTAGCAAGACTTTCTGCAGTTTCAATATCTGCTTTTGTTAATGTGTTTATTATCAAACTTGACCTTTCTAATTTTCGCATAACATCCGCAGCTCTTTCTTTGTGCTCTTCCGAAGAAGGAGGTCTTACCGAATCCATTAATTGAGCAATATTATTACTAAGGTCATCTTCAATTGAATTTGAAACATTCTCTTTCTTAGTTTCTTGTTTGTTGTTATATGTTTCTTCAAGGGTCTGACGACTAGGTTTTTTGTAGAAATAAAAATATACAATCTTGTCAATGTCTTCTTGATCTGTCCCAAGTACATTTAGAAGCTGTCTTGCTCCCATTTCATTGATACTTTTAATTCGCCCACTTTCTATTTGACTTATATAAGAATCACCTTTGCCTAATTCTCGCGATAAATCCCTAGCGTTAATTCCTTTTTGTTTACGATAGGACTTCAAAAATTCTCTGAAGTATGGAGCGTTCTTTAAAATCATTTCAATACTTGTCATTTATAACACCTCTACAGAAGATCATAACACAATGATTTTGAATAACAAATGAATAATTCGCAACAAATATCAATAAAAAATAACAATGAATAATTGTGCGTATTTGCGTAAATTATTGTTGTATTTTGTTTGTTATGGTGTTACTATAAGATTAAGCAATACAAAACAACACTAAAGGAGAGGAATTAATGCAAGGAGCTATCACACTATTAACGGTAAAGGATGTTCAAAATCATCTGAAGATTGGAAAGAATAAGGCTTACACGATGGTTCATGATTTTTATGAAAATGGTGGAGGGTTTAAGGTTATAAAGATCGGAGAGAAGGGATACAGAATCCCTGAAAGCTCATTTGTTAACTGGATTAATAACCTTATAGATTCAACAAAATAATACATACATAAGCAACACCCTATAACATAATCGGAGTGATCCAAATGAACAGTTTCTACATATCTAATAGAAAAATAGACTGGCACTACTCCAACTCAACCTAGATCAACAGGCTTTAAATTCGTTCTTTGAAAATTAAATAAACTTTTTTTGCATTATTGTCTTACGAATACCAAAAAACGTTTACTTTTGATGACAGTACTATTGAGATAAAAACATCAAAAGATACGATGTATAAAAAAGGCAGGTGAATTATAATGAGAGATATGCAAAACTTCTCATCTTGGCAACTAGCACAAAACATAATGATGCATGAGTTCATAGCGCAGAATGACGATCTAATAGACCGATTTCCATTATGGCTTCAGCACAACAGGCATATCAAAGAATTTGACTTGCTCCCAAAGAGTGAAATCAACAAGATGATCAAGCTATTTGATCCTGCAGCTGATGTTGAGATAGATAGAACATTGCAATTCATATAGAGGAAACTAGGGGGATATTGGATTGAGCAAATTAAAAGCATTCATCAAAAGCAAGTGTGAAGACGATTCTTCGCTTGCAGCAAAATTGGCATCTATTGCAGGTTACTCTCAAACATCAGGATTGTACAAATTTCTTAATATCAGTGGAAAAGAAACGAGTGACTTGCAGATGATCATTGATATGATAAAAGAAATTGATCCAGATAGAGAGATTGATTTGATGTGTGACTACATATTCACGCTTGATCCAGGTAAACAATGTGCAAGACAGGCTTTGGAATACTTGTCTGTTAACGCTCAAAGTGAAAAGCTTGATGATTATATCGAATTTGTTTTAAGTAACACTGGGAATGCTAAAACCATAGAGTGGGCAAAGACGTACAAGTTACAAAGGGATGCAGAAAAAGGTCTAGTGAATTTTGAAAATTTAATCAGATCACTAGGGAACTTAAAACTAAAGACTGAAGAAATGCAGGTCTACAGTATGATCATCCCAATGTATCCAGCATTATGGAACAACTATTTCAATAGACTTGAATCATTATCTGAAAATGTTTTTATTGATAATCTGGAAGATTCGTATGTTAAACAATCATTCCACAGTAGGTTGTTGTTACTTCTAGCCAACTGTGCTTTTAACCAAAATCAGCTTGATAAGGTTCATTACTACACAAGCTACGGCATCCTCAATTCAAATGTTAGAAGAATCACAGCATATTCTTACTTAACTCAAGGCAACTCTTTAATGCTTACTGATTACTCAACAAGCAAGCGTTGTTTTCTCTCAGCTTTAGAACACTCAACTGAAAATAGAGAGAGATCAATTCAAGCATTAAGAAGCTTGTGCTTCCTTGAAAACTTATGGAGTAAAGAAAATAAATGGTTACAGTATGACTCAGATGAAATCACTGATAGACAAGAAGTGGCTCACGCTTACATCCGCAAGGGAGAACTAGAGCTCGCTAAATCAATTTTAGATAGCCTAGAAGCCGAGGAACACGATGACAACCAGTTAGGTATGCATATGTACCTCAAAGGCTTGTTACATAGCTCAGAGGACTATTTCTATAAGTCTATTAGACACTTCAAATTAAGTGGTGACAAATTCTCTGTTGGCTTTCCATTGCTTGAACTTGAAAAGTTAGGCGCAGATAAACTCATTCTAGAAGTATTGGCAATTTAACAAAAAAACTTGTCACTTGAAGGGAGGTGAAAAAATGAAAAAAGTATTCGCACTTACTATTGTAGCTGCTGCAATTTTCTTTGGAGGCGTTGCTACAGGTACACAAATTAATACTGCTTCTGACTACAGCACAGCTGGATTTGGTCGTGGCGCTTAATTAAATGTTTTACATATTAGAAAGGTGGGGAGATTGAATCCCTGCCTTTTTGATATATCGGACGATGTCGTCCGTTTTGATCTTAAAACAAAAGGAGAAATAGATATGAAATTTTTTAAGGAAAACATTAGTGATTTTGGAGTGATTTGATAAAATATGGTTGAAGAAAGTGAAACTTTGAAAAAGGAGATATAAAAATGACCAAAAGAAAAGAAATTACTTCAAATAGTTTTGAACAATTGTTAACCGATTCATTATTTATTAATAAGAATATTCGTATGCTTGGTTTCGATGAGGGGGAAATGGTTGCTAAATATTCATTAAAGGGCAGGATCTATTTTTCTAATACTTGGCTACCATTGTCTGAAACAGAAGATGTAAAGTCACTTCTAAATGAAATTGCCTTAGTGGATGAAGTTTTCTTGTACACAGAAGATTACGGAGCATCTATTCGTCAAGATGAATATATCGGACATAAAATCACTGACTCGCATATTGAAATTCGCTTTAATAATGGCCAAGTAAGAAAGTTGTACTTTTGATAAAACTTTAATTTTATTCAGAAATGGAGAAAACGAATGAAACGATCAAAATATTTTTTCTGCTACTCACATCACGTACATAAGAAACTTTTAGAAGCTGGATGTAATTTTGTATGTAAAGCATTTACACAGCAACAGAGAGTGTTCTGGCTTTATGAGAACGATGAAAAGGTTAGTGGAGTACTAAGTGAAGTGAAACCAAAGAATGCCTAGAATGGCCAATTAAGCAGTAATACATAGACAGGAGAATGCCTATTGAATAAAACCTTTAAAATACAAATTGCGAATGATGTTGTTAGAAACCCTGACATTTCAAGTGAAGAATTTTCAGTTTATGCTGTTCTGATAAGGCTTTACTTCTCTAAAAAGGAGAAAGTGAATCCGATTCAAGTTAACCATAAGCGAATTAGCGAACGATTGGGAATACCAAAGAATGAGACTTTGAAAAAATACATAAATGGGCTTTATGAGAAAGAATTGATACTTAATAAGGTTGATGCATTACCGAGAAAAGGCTTAATAGGTATAACGCTAAATGAATCCCGACTACCTGTAAAGGGTAGCAATATAGCTTTCACTCAAACCACTGAGAGCATTGTATCATCCGAGTGCGTGTCGCAAATTAAAATGAAGGGTATAAGGCTCTACTTCTATTTAAAAAGCTACATGGACACAAGGCAAACTCCTTCATTTGCTTATCCAGGTATGGATAGGATTTCCGCAGAAACGGGAGTTGCAAAAAACACCATTAGAAAACATTTATCTCTAATGAAAAACAAAAGGTTTATTGATATTCAACATTCGGATAAGCAAAGTTCTGCAGAGTCTTATTATGGTGAAGACGATCAAGTTATTACCACTGGATATCAGAACAAGTACTTTTTATATGATCATCACATCGATGAATATGCACGAAAGAATAGCGTTTTATCATGTGGTTGAAACCCAGTGTTCATGCGGAGCGCAAAAAAAGGAAGATGAAGGTTCAAAAAAAGGAAGATAAGGGTTCAAATTATGGTACATAAATTGCGCCCTAGTAATTAGTATTTAATATTAAGTTTATAATACTAAGCTTATAAGATTAAGTATATACGAATCGCAAAAAATGCGCTTCGTTTTTGTTCAAATTTTATTTATATCATTGGAGGATGATTTATTGACTAAACAAAACAAAGTAAACAACAAGCCTATTTACATTCAGTCTATTGAAGCAAGTCATTTATACGAACATATGAATAGAGGTAAAAACATTCCTAAAAATTACACAGGTTTGATTCCTTATAGCCTTGAATCTATCAAGCTCAGAAAAGAAGGGCTGCAATTCACAACGCTAAAACATTCAGGCAAGGATGTAAGCGATGATGTAATCAATGTCAAATTCTCTTCAAAGGTTCGATCTGTGAGGACTAAAATCAAAGAGAAGCAAAAAGAGAAAGATAATCCTGGAACAAAGGAGAAACGGAAAGAAAGACTCCATAGTGAAATTGAATTTTTACATACAAAGTTAAACCAAACAGAATGGCAAAATGAAGTTAAGGTTAACAGTCTGAGAGAAATGCTTTACGAAAATGGGTTCACAATTAGAACCATTGACAAGGAGACAGGCGAAATTGTCTCTGATGTGAAATATGTTGTATATAAAAGATCAAGCAGTAAGAGTCGAACAGGGCAATGCTTGTTCATCAAAGAATCCTTACATAAGAAAATGATTGAGTGGTCTAGGATGTATCTTCCGTTCGAAAAGGATCAACGAGTTGACTTGGCTGGATTACTGGCCTATGAGTCACTTGTAGGAAGCTCATTAGAATCCACTGTACATATTGATCCAAAACATATCCTGCTTGTGGATGATAAGACGAGTGAATTTAAAAAAGTTTGTAATGTAGTTAAAACAGGCAAAAACGATTTCCTTGATAGTGTTGAGCAAGAAGAGATTGTATCTAACAGTCTTTTTGATGGGGAGTCGTTATTGTCATCAGAGTTTTTCAATGAAGGTACGTCAATGATGCTGTTACGTAATCACATGTTTAAATCAGCTGCGTTCAATTGCAACATTCAACAGTTCCTAAAAGACCATTGCCCAAAAAGTGTGGAATATGATCAATGGGAGTTAGAGAATATGTTTGGGCAGAAGATGAAAGCATCTGACGTTAAGTTCATTTGCACTCCAACATCACTAAAAGCATTGAAATTTAGCAAAGTTTTAGGTTCTGAGTTGAATTTGTGGGAGCATTGGAAGAACCTTATTGAATCAGAAGGGAATGTTTGGGGAGTCGTTAAGCATGAAAAAGAATCTAAGCGAGGAAAGAATGAATTAGATCAGACTCTACAGCAAACTTCTTACCAAATGATTAACTGTTTACCTATACATAAGCAAGGCATTGAAGACCTTCTTCAATATGAAATTGATTATACATATGGCTTGAAGAATGACACAGAGAAATTCATAGAACATATCGAAAAGAAGCAAAACGACATAAATACAAATGAAATGATGGTTGCTGTTTATAGAAGGAACGAACAGTTCGCTCAAACCTCACTCTTCAAAGACTTCCGAAAAACAGAAATACATAACCATGTTGAATACGTAAAGAGAGGCAAAGTTAGATTGCCAGGTGATTACTGTGTTCTTCTAGGTAATCCAATTGAATACCTATATCATGCTATTGGTGAAGAACCAAAGCAGCAAGTGTTAAAAGGTAATGAAGTACATACATCAATGTTTGAATCAGAAAAAGAAGTGGTTGCTTTCCGAAACCCAAATACATCACCTTCAAATGTTCTTGTGGTAAAGAATAAGATTGCGAAAGAAATTGATACATATTTTAACCTCTCACGTAACATCGTTTGCGTAAATGCAATTGACTTTGAGATACAAGACATTCTGTCTGGCTGTGATTATGATTCAGACACTATGGTTATTTTTGATCATCCTGCTCTGCTTGAAGTCGGAAAACAATGCTTTGGTAAGTATAAAGTGTGCTTGAATCGTGTGGAGGGAGAAAGTCTTCCATATAGATTGAACAATTTGGATATGTGTAAGATTGACAATCAACTGTCTGAAAGCCAAAAGAATATTGGTCGAGTAACAAATATCGGTCAAAATTGCATGTCTATTTATTGGGATATGATTTCAAAGGGTGAAACAGAAGGGCGAGATTATCTGTTGAAGAGAATTGATGTAATGACCGTACTATCTGGAATTTGCATTGATCTGGCAAAGAAATTTTACAAGATTGATATAAAGAAAGAAATCAGTCATGTTGAAAAAGCCCTTGGTCTACAGAAAAGAGCGAAACCGAAGTTCTGGAAATGTGTTAGCTCCAACACTTCAAATAACACAGAGCAACACGAATGCCCTATGGATATTCTGTTTGATATTATGAGCAACTTGAAAAATGCAGAAAGGACTAATGGAGGCATTAGCGTGTCGGAGTTGCTTGTAAAAGCAAAGGCTAAAGATGGAGACAGAAACCAAAAAGGG
The DNA here is from genome assembly GCF_001482475.1 of Bacillus sp. G1(2015b). Taxonomy (NCBI): domain Bacteria; kingdom Bacillati; phylum Bacillota; class Bacilli; order Caryophanales; family Bacillaceae; genus Bacillus; species Bacillus sp. G1(2015b). The sequence goes on from NZ_LKIC01000028.1 coordinate 26,455, forward strand.
AAGATTGAAGATTACATAGAGGAAATGTGCAATAAAATAAACAAAGCGTATAAATACATGGTTGAGAACGATAAGGATTCTGAGGAATATCTGATAATTGATGATGCATTCAGATTTTACAAATTTAAAATGCAGAAGCTTAAAGTTAAGCCGCCTACAATGTATTCAATCCTTAGAAAGATTGACAAAAGCAAGGAGAAAAAGAGGTTCATGAAAGTTTTGTTTGATACACAGCAGGACACATTCTTGAATGCATTTAAACAAAAAAACACACTTTTAAACACAAATAGCCCGAAAACCGCATAGAATCAAGGTTTTCAGGGTGGTGTCTAAGTTGAGTAATAGTAAGGGGAGCTACAGTGTAAAGATCGATCCGTTTGTTGCCGCACGAAAACTTTGTAGCCAGTAGTGCTAGTTTCCTTTACTCATTTTTACGGTTGAATCATCTCCTCCAAGTTGATACAACACTTTCATTTAATTCTCCTTTTGTTTTAAGTGTACTGAACAATAGTTCGGTGCGCTGCTTAATTCAAGGACAATTAAACATACTTACGCCATCTTTATTGATGAGTTCATTATAAGTGACTTTTCAATGGAAAGCAAGACTTTTATTGTTTTGGTCTGTGATGCAGCAGACAAGCAACAAAAAAGAGTAACAGGGAATGTGATAGAGGTGAGACGCTCTATCGTACCGTATGTTCAATAGGATATACGCTTGGCAAACAATTTAGCCTCCAATAGCTTAGATGAGTTGATGTAAGAGATAAAGCCCGCCTTAATGGTCGAAGGGCTTTCTCTGCTTGCACACATCAAATAATCGGAGGTATTCCAATGGAACAAATTTTTAATTACGAAGATCAACAAGTAAGAACAGTGGTAAAGAATGAAGAGGTATGGTTTGTAGCGAAAGACGTTTGTGATGTATTAGAAATTAAAAACAATCGGGATGCGATTTCTCGACTAGACGTGGATGAAAAGGGAGTAGTTTCAACCGACACCCTTGGAGGATCACAAGAATTAACAGCAGTAAATGAACCTGGTCTATATACTTTGATTCTTGGTAGCCGCAAACCAGAAGCGAGAAAATTTAAACGTTGGATCACTCATGAAGTCATCCCTGCAATTCGTAAACATGGTGGATATTTAACACCGCAAGCTGTAGAAGAAACTTTAACTAATCCTGATTTCATCATTAGATTGGCCACTCAATTGAAGAGTGAACAAGAAAAGAATAAATATAACGAACGTTTATTAGAAGAACAAGCTCCAAAGGTTGAGTTTGCTGTATTAATCGAAAACTCAGATGGAACTATTAGTCTAGGTGAATTTGCAACACAGATGAAGAACGCTGGTATTCCGATGGGAAGAAACCGATTCTTTGCGTGGCTTAGAGAAGAAGGTTATCTGCTAACTCAAGATTGGAACAGACCGTCTCAAAAGAGTATGGATCTTGGTGTAATTGAAGCGAGGCAAAATATTACTGTGTTACCTGATGGGACTGAAAGAATCAGTTTCACTCCACGCATCACAGGTAAAGGCCAAGTTTACTTCATCAAGAAACTGAAGAAAGAGATGCTTATTGGATGAAGAAAAAGTTATTAGACTCAGGTATATATTGTACAAAGTGTGATCTCTATTTCAAAGACGAAGACATGGAATGCGGAAGATGTATGGGCTCAACTTGGTTTCATGCGAGTAAAGCTATTCTTCTGAATGATAAGGTGTTTGCGTCAAAGGAAGATGAGTAAACAACCCACAATACCATTATAACTCTACAGAACTCCTTCTGAATTAGGATAATACTTCGTTAACAACTTCAAATACATAGCCCTATATAAATACATGAACATAACGGAGAGAGTGTATATGATGCTCTCTCTTTTTAATTGGAGGAGAACAAATGGATCAATTAGATAAATTTATAGATGCACAACAAAAAGTTGGAGAAAGGTTGGATAAAATGATTGCAGAAACAGAGGATAATTTGTTTATGAGTGAATCAGAGAAGACTAAACGATACTTTGAAAACCTACATAAAAAGCACAACGATAATAATGGGGAGATTGTCTTTGGGAATGTAAGACCAATAGTTGATACACTTTATCGTGGTGGTGAAACTTACGGAACAGTTATTAGAGAATATGAAATTGATTACTATGCAGATGAGGAAGCTCCAGAAGGTGTCATTAAATTCGGCAAGGAATTATTAGGCAAGACTTATAATGAGACTGCTGCAAACGTACGGAAAATGTTATATACAACAGAATATTACGTGTAAAGGATGAGGACTTAGTTATGGATTCAAAATTTGTAGTGTTTAATGATTTCTGTGATCCTTTTACATTGTTCTATGATGATCTTTCAGAGGCTCAAGAAGAATTTAAACGAAGAACCAATGACAGACGTGACAACACTGTTGATATCTATCTCTGTTGTATTCTTGAATCGCATCAAGGTCGAGATGAAGAAGATGAAGAGTAATGCCGTTAAAACGATGTAACGCTTCAAGGTGTAGAGTTTTGATTGATTGGTCATCTAAGTATTGTGATGAGCATAAAGGATACCAGCAAAAGCAATACAACAAAGATGTGAGGTATAACAGAGACAATAAAGAACAATACAGCTATTACCATTCAAAGGAGTGGAAAGGACTAAGAGAAGCTAAGTTGCTTGAAAGTCATTTTAGATGTGCTATGTGTAAAGAAGAAGGAAAGAGTAATCGCAGCAATAGATTGATCGTTCATCATAAGCATATGGAATTGAAAGATGTATTACACCATAAAAGCGCACGAACCGATCTGAATAATTTAGAAGTGCTGTGTCAGTATCATCATAATCAAATAACATTTGGTAAGGGAGAGGATGAAGCGAGTGAACTTTAAAACAGTTAAAACACATAATATTATTACTAATGGAAATCGCAGAAGAACAACAAGCATATGGAGTGAAGCTAAACAAGATTTCGTTGAAGTGTTCGCTACTGAATGGCAAGAAGTTTTGTTGGATGGACATACATATGAATCAGCTGTAAGAGCAGGTGTGAAACTAAATTTGGTTGAACCTCTATTAGAAATTAAGCTACATGATCACAACAGTGTTCCAGAGGTTAGAATTGGAGGTAACTTAATTAAGGGTAAAACGAAGATTATGTTCGACTGGGAAACAGATGATGAAACAGGTGCGAAACCTACTCGATTCTTAATTGAACATTTAGATGAAGGTAGTGTTGATGTTGTAAGAATTCAATTGGATACGAACGAAATGGGGAGGAATAAAGATTAAACAAGTACCCCCTTTGATTAAACGGGGTAGGTATACGAAGCTTAGATAATCCACGTACACTCTTCTCAGTCTAAAATGTTGAAATGAAAAGTTGGAATTTTACTTTTTTAACCCTAAATTCATATTCTCATATACATATCCCAAGTTGCTTGGAATCTTATTTTATAAAGATTTTGGGCAGTTTTTTTATTTTGCTTAAATCGCTTTATCTCACTAAAGATATTAATGTGTCAGACGAAAGGAGGTGGGATGGTGGCGAGAGCAAGACAAACAACAGAAACTCTAAAAGGACAAATCACAAAAGAAGAAAGAATCGCTAGAGAGAAACAAGAAGAGATGCTGAAAGATTTTGAACCACTCCATAAAAATCCCCCTCACTGGCTGTCTACTATTGGCAAGAATGAATGGAAAAGAATTTATCCCCATATTATTAAACTCCCTGTAAGCGAACTAGACTCAACTTTATTTGCTGTCTTTTGTAACAGCTACGCTCAATATCGTGAAGCTTTAAAAGATATCGCTCTAAATGGACAAATTATGTTCGAGTTGAACAGTCAAGGAAATGAAGTTAAAAAGAAAAACCCTTCTGTAGATATCATGAATACCATGTCTAAAGAAATAAGGGGAATCGCTGGGCAACTAGGACTAACTTTAGACTCTCGTTTGCGAATTGTCGGACTAGGTGAAAACGAAGATGAAGAAGATCCGATGAAAAGATTTAAACAAAGGCGTGAATCATAATGCTAGATGAAACCACTCTGTATGCCGAAAAGGTTGTAAAGGGTGAAATCATCGCTTGTGAAAAAATTGTTTTGGCTTGTAGAAGGCATTTGAATGACATTGAAAGATCCAAAGGTGATGCTTTTGCGTTTACATTCGATGTGGAAGCAGCGCAGGAATCAATTGATTTTATGGAGTCTCTTTCAGATCCAGAAACAGGACAACCCCTAAAACTCCTAATGTTCCAGAAATGGATTGTTGGTTCATTGTTCGGTTGGATAAGAAAAGATAATGGTTATAGACGATTTAAACGAGCGATGATTTCTATGGCTAGACGAAATGGAAAAAGTTTAATTGCTGGAGGAATTGGTGGCAAAGAGTTCTATCTTGGACAATTCCCGAAGTTAAACAGGAAGATCATTTTCGCATCTAACGCAATGAAACAAGCGAGACACGGCTTTGATTATATGCATGGTCAGTTCACCATTCTTGCCAGAGAGTCTAAGATGGTCAGAAAAGATGTGAAATTACTAAATGATGTTATTGAAGATAAATATTCAGGAAGTAAGGCATATCCTGTTGCAGCAGACACAGGAAAGCTAGATGGATTTGCTTCAACAGTAGCAGTTGTCGATGAATTTCACGAGAGCAAAGATTTGAAAATGCTAAATGTATTGAAATCTGGACAAATAGGTTTAAAAAGCTCCTTACTAGCGATTATAAGTACGGCTGGATTGAATCCTAATGTGCCGATGTACAAAGAAATACAAATGCTAGAAAGTGTCTTAAAAGGCGAAGAACAAATGGATGAATATTTCATTGCTATCTACGAGCAAGATGATGTTGAAAAAGAAGTTGATATGCCTGAGACATGGATCAAATCGAATCCGAGATTAGAAGATCCTGACTCTCAACATTTATCTGAAAATTTAATGCTTGACGTGAAGGCAGCGAAACGACAGAAGAATATGAATCCTCTATATGTGAAGAATTTCAATGTTTGGAGACAAGTGAGTAATGAATCTTACATACCGATTGAAGATTGGGATGCTTGCGCTGTAGAAGAAGCTCCAGACATTAAAGGGAAAGAAGTTTTTATCGGTCTTGATATGGCTAAAATTGATGATTTGGCAGCTGTGTCTTGGATATATCCTTTAAATGATGATGAGCAAAGATTCTATGTAGATAGTCATTCTTTCGTTGGAACTAAATACGGGTTAGAAGCCAAGTGTCAAAGAGATAAGATTAATTATGAAGAATTGGCACAGCAAGGATATTGCACAATCACAGACAAGGAATCAGGAACAATCAATCCTAGACAGGTTGTAGATTATATTAAGCAACATATTGAAGAGAATGATTTGATTGTTAAAGGAATTATGTTCGATCCTGCATTGGTTCAGCCTGTCTTAAATGAGCTTGAAGAGTATGAGCAAATAGAAGTTAGTCAAAAGGCTACGGCTATTTCTCAGCCAGCAGTTGATTTTAGATTGTGTGTGATTGATAGACGAATATTACATAGCAACAACCCTTTATTAACAATGTCAATAAATAATGCCGTTACTGTTCGATTTAACGATCTTATTAGATTAGATAAAGAAAAGAACAGGGAGAAAATTGATCCTATTGTAGCGACAATAACAGCTCATTATGAAGCGATGCATCATTATGTAAATAGAATTGATGATGATTACTATTCAAACTTTAATTTTACGTTGTGAGAAAGGAGTGAAATGATGCAATTAAATAAAGTTGGAACTGCTTTCAAGGAGATGATGTTGTTTTTAGTGAGTAATTTGCATACTTTATTTTTCCTTTGTGGGCTCGCATTCTTTCTTTTGGTAGCGTACATGCAAAGTCTCACAATTGGATTTATTGCCAGTGGAGCTATACTAATTCTCATAGCTATTCTTATAAATCCAAAAGAAGAGAGGAGGTAAATAAGTGGCGTTTTTTAGATCAAATAATTTTAGAACTGAAACGAGGGATGAGGAAAGGTCATATGATAGAATGCTAGATGCGATTTTAGGAAATGACGGTCTTTCGTATACTACGATAAGTGCAATCAAGAACAGCGATATTTTCACAGCTGTTTCAACACTTGCTTCAGATATTGCATCATCACCTATATCCGTTCTTACCAATGGTATTGAGGATGAATCTGATGACTTGTACAGGCTTTTAAATGAAAGACCCAATTCTTACTATTCGGGTTTATCATTAAAGTTTATAACGGTTGCTAACGCTCTTTTAAACGGACAATCGTTTATAGAAATTATGCGTGATAGACACGGGAATCCAATTGAATTAATTGCTCTTAGAAATAGTGAAGTTAGAATTGATCAACCAAAAGATTTGAATGAAATAGTTTACTATCACAATCCTATTAAATCAGCTAAACATTCATCATCAGAAAGAATGATTCCAGCTGATAACATGCTACATATTAAATTTTTCACACTCGATGGCATTACTGGAAGGTCACCTTTAGAGAGCTTAAAGTATGAAATAGAAAGTCAAGAAGCTGGTAAAAAACTATACATCGATTATTTTAAAAAAGGTGCAAACCTTAGTGGACTCTTAAAATTATCCAAGGCAGCTATGGCTGACGGTTCAAGAGAAAAGGTTAGAGAAGGCTTTGAGAAAGCCTATGCTGGAACAGGTAATCAACAAAGAATCCTTGTGTTAGATGAAACTATGACTTTCGAGCAGTTAGAAATTAATACAGAAGTTCTAAACATTGTTAATAACTATTCACACGGAACGAAGCAAATAGCAAAAGCGTTTGGCCTTCCACCTCATAAACTTGGCATTGAACAAGTTAACACTTCCCTGGAGCAAGCAAACCTTGACTACCTCACCAACACCCTTTCAAATTATTTTGCGGCAATCGCTGCTGAGTTAAACTTCAAATTATTAATATACCCATATTATCAAACTAAAAAATTTAAATTTGATACAAAACGTTTCAGAGAAACGGACGCTAAAACAAAGCGTGAAAATATCATTGCATTACTTCAAAACGGTATTTACTCACAGAATGATGCATTAGCTGAATACGGAATCGCACCTATTGAAAATGGAGATAGACGCTTTATGAGTTTGAATTATGTGGATGTTGACATTATGGATGAAATTCAAAAAGCTAAAGCAAAAAGTCTACCAATTCCTTCAGTCTCAGATGAAGGAGGTGAGACAGATTGAGTAAAACAGAAGTTAGACTTTTTAATGATGAAGGCCTAGAGATAAGATCAAACCAAGAAAGTGAAGCAAAAGTGATTTCTGGTTATGCTTTGAAGTTCAATACACGATCAAATGTTTTAGGCGATTTCATCGAAACGATTGAACCTGGTGCACTGGATGGAACTGATATGAGTGATGTTAGAGCACTGGTTGATCATAACCCAAGCCTAATCATTGGGCGTTCTTCTTCGGGAACGTTGAAATTAGATGTTGATGAAGTGGGATTAAGATTCGAAATTAGTCTCCCGAACACCCAATACGCTAATGATCTTTATGAAAATATTCGTTTAGGTAACATCTCCAATTGTTCTTTCGGCTTCAATATCGCTTCGCAAGGTGCTACAAGAGAGAAAAACCCCACTACAGGCTTATACTTTCAGCGAATAAAGAAGATTTCAAAGCTTACTGATGTAAGTGTAGTTACTTATCCTGCGTATAACGACACAGACGTATATGCGCGTAACTTAGATCAAGCAATCAAAGAATCAAATAAAGATGAAATCGAAAAAATGAAATTCGATTTAGATATTATCAAACTAAAAAACATGAGCCTATAAGGGCTCTATTTTAATTTAAAGGAGCTAATTTAATGCTAAAAGAAAAATTACTTGAAAAACGTTCGTTGATTCAAAAAAAGCGTGACGAAATGAATGCCAAAATTGAAGATGCACAAGGAAAAGCTGAAGAAGGAAAGTTAGACGAAGCAAAAGACATCAAAGCTAAAATTGAGGCAATTCAAGCAGAAATCACAGAGTTGCAAAAAGATATTAAAGACTTAGAAGAGATTGCTGGTCTTAAAAAAGATGAAGCAACTGAACCAACAAATTCAGAAAAAGGAAATGAGGAACAACGTTCTATGACACAACAAAAACGTATTGTAATTGATAGCCACTTAGAGGAACAGCGAAGCAAAGTTAATGCATTTATTCGTTCTTATGGTAACGAGGTTAGAGATGGTTTAACGACAGAAGGTGCTGCAGCAGTAATTCCTATTGAAGTATTAACAACACCGCAACGTGAGCCTGAAGATGTAATTGATCTTGCAGCAATGGTTAATAAAAAACCTGTTAAAACAGGTAGTGGTACATATCCGGTTGTTTCAAATGCTAAAAATGGTTTAGTTTCTGTTGCAGAACTAGCGAAGAATCCAGAGCTTGGTACACCAGAATTCAAAAAAGTAGCATTTGATGTAGATACATACCGTGGTCAACTACCTATCTCTCAAGAGTCAATTGATGATTCTGCTGTTGATTTAACTGCATTGATTGCAGAGCATTTACAACAAACAAAACGTATTACAACAAATAGAGCTGTAGCGAACGTGTTGAAAACATTTAGTAAGAAAACTGTATCTGATGTAGATGGAATCAAACAAATTGTTAACGTTGATTTAAAGCAAGCTTATAAACGTGACTATGTTGCGACTGCTTCTGCTTATCAATGGTTGGATACCTTGAAGGATAAAAATGGGCAATATTTATTACAGCCAGATATCACTTCTCCTTCTGGTAAATCATTCATTGGAAAGCCTGTAAGTGTAGTGGATGATGAAGTTCTAGGAACAAAAGCAGGAGACATGGTGATGTTTGTCGGTGATTTAAAAGCAGGAGTGTTCTTCGCTGATAGAGTAGATGTTACTGCAAAATGGGTTGATAATGATGTTTATGGACAAGTTCTATCAATTGCAACACGCTTTGATACAAAACAAGCAGATGAAAAGGCTGGCTATTTTGTAACAATTAAACCGCCAGTAGAAGCAGAAGGCACAACTGGATCATAATGAAATGAAGAGGTCGTTAATTCGGCCTCTTTTTCTATTTAAGGAGTGATGCAATGACTCTTGAAGAAATGAAAAATTTTCTTAGGGTTGATCATGATTTTGATGATAAATTCATTGAATTGACGATGAAATCATCCATGATATACGTGAAGAATGCTATTACATCAGAAGAAAACAACTCTTTTTTTGAAAACAATGAACTCTATGATTTGGCTGTATTTATGCTAACTGGACATTGGTACGAAAAGAAAGTCGCTGCGGTGGAAAAACCATTGAGTGAGATTCCTTTTGGTGTCATAAGCATTATTCAGCAATTGAGAGGGATGTATTCTAATGGATTTTAGTAGATTTGATAAGCGTATTTCTTTCGTTAAAATGGTTGCTACAAAAGATTCAGTATCATTTGAAAACATTGAGAAACCAGAGGTTGTTTTCTCGTGTTTTGCTGAATTAATTAAACAAACACTTAGAGATGTTAGAAACAGTCTTGGAACAGTTTACGAGGACACTATTCAATTTAACGTTCGACAGATTCAACGCTTTGAAATTAAGAATGATATGAAGATATTGTTTGAAGATAGATTGTACTCCATAGAAGACATACTTCCATCGTCAAAAAGAATTGATTTACAAACTATTGTTGCGAAGTTGGTGAAGTAATGGCCAGTGATGGATTGGAAAGCTTTGATGAACTGCAAAGAAATCTAAATAAAATGGCTAAAAAAACAAACAAAGCAGCTAAAGCAGCGTTGGAAATCGGTGCTGAGATGTATGCTGATGGACTTGAAAAAAACACTCCCAAGTCTATTCTAAGTGGAAAACATGAACATCTAAAAGATCATATCGTTTACACGAAACCGAAAGTAGACGGTGAGATGTATGTGAGCATTGGTTATGACAAAGAGGTCGCTTGGCGTGTACATATGACCAACTGGGGAACGATTAAACAACGCCCACAGCATTTCATAGAGAGAACTGAGAATGAGTTTAAGGATGTGATTATGGCTAAGATACAAGAAGTTTATATGAAAGGGTTAGGCTTATGATGAATCCAATTCAAGAAGTTGCATACGTGCTTTCTAACGATGAAAAGTTAAGAGAGTATGTGAGTGATAATCAGATATACCTTATTTACATCCCCGTAGACGATCAAACCATTGAAAACGCTCCCCTAATAAGAATCAACGAATTAGAAAGCTTTCCTGACAACTACAGAGATGACACAGCTTACTCGATTTCAGTAGATATTCAAATTGATACATGGGCAAAAACATTAAAAGAAACACAAGAAGTACAAGCGATTATAGATCGTGCGATGGCGAATGCTGATTATAAACAATACGCATCTGATCTAATGAAAGATCCAGATATTGAATTATATAAGTATTCAAGAAGATACAGGGCAACAAAGAAAATCCAAATAAATTATTAAAGGTAGGTTTTAATAGATGGCAACAGTCGGTCTAAAAGGATTGCGTTATGCAGTCTTAGATAAAAATGAAAAAACAACGCAAATTTATGATCTTCCAGGCGCAATTGAAGCGAAAGTTGATGTTCCTCAAGAAGTAGCGAAACTATATGCAGATGACGGACTTTATAAAGTAAAGGGATCAGGAGTTAACGAGGTTAAGGTTGAACTCAACATTGCTGATCTTGAAACAGAAGACAAGGAACGAATTCTTGGTGTTGAAGTAGTTGATGGGATTGAAAAATATGGTGAGAGCACTGATCCTCCATATGTAGCATTAACATTTAAACAAAAGACAGATGGCGGTTATTGGTACTTCGCAGCATTGAAAGGTAAGTTCAGTGTGCCTTCTACTGAAGGGAAAACTAAAGAAGATAAGATCGAATGGACTACGCCTACTATTGAGGGTGAATTCTTGTCTCGAAAAGTAGAGCAAAAAGGTTATGTTTACTTTCTTGCGTTTGATGGACATCCAAGCTTTTCAGAAGAAAAATTCTATGAAGATGTTTATGGTGCATTAACTAACGGAAGTGGAACTCAAGGTTAAAAGTGATTAAAGAAAGGGAGACAGTGTCATGTCTCCTTTAAATATGTTCATTTTAAAAAATAAAAAAAGGTGGAATTATTAATGATTAAATTAGTATTGAAAGATTACTCTAAAGCAAAGTTTGATGAAGAAGGGAACATTACTGAAGTTCCAGAAAAAACGTACAAACAATATCTTGTTACAGCTAGAAAACTACGGAAAATGTTGGAGTTGTATTCGCAAGAAGATGAGAAAACTGAACTTCAATTAATGGATGGTGTTCTGGATTACATTGTAGAACTCTTTGATGATCAATTTAAAGTTGATGATATTTTAAATGGTGTAGAGGCTTCTGAATTATCAGTGTTTCTTGAAGATGTAATGGCACAACTTACTCAAGGTGATCAAAAAAAGGCGAAACTGAAAGAGAAGGCGTTGAAGGCTCAAAAGGCTTAACGTATAAGGAAGCAAGAGATAATTTATATGAAATGTATGAAGAATTGATGAAAGCTAGATATACATACAAAGAAATTGATGATATGGATATTCATGGATTTTATAATTTATTAGATTATCGTGAAAACAAGAAAAACAAGCATATGGATTTAGGTGTATTGTTTGGTGTATCTAAATCAAGTGGGGCGGTTAAAAAATAACCGTCTTTTATTTTTGAGGAAAGGAGGTAATTGAATGGCATCTGTAGGCAATCCGCATGGAAATTTAATCATTAATGCGACACTAGATGATTCTGGTGTAAATAATGGGTTGGCTGGATTAAGAAATCAACTTAAAACAGCTAGATCGGCAACAAAAGCTACCGTCTCTGAGTTTAAGGCTATGGGTGATGAGCTCCAAGCTAACAAGACTAAAGTAGACGGTTTATCTGAAGAATTAAAGATTCAAGATCGAATCGTTAAAGAATACAGAAAGAACTATGAGAAACAAGTTGAACAATATGGAGAAGGATCAGAACAGGCTCAAAAATATGCTCAACGTCTAAACTCTCAGATAGCAACCTATAATTCTCTCCAAGGCACTTTAAGAAGAACAGAGAATCAGGTTCGATCACTTGAAGCTGCTCAAGAATCAGCGTCTAACAGTTCAAATCAATTGTCAGATAGCCAGGATGACGTAGGGCAATCAACGCAAAAAACAGACGGTATCATGTCTAAATATTCTTCAGGGATTAAAGTTGGTCTTGTTGGTGCGTTAGCTGCTGGAGTTGCTGGCCTTGGTGCTCTTACAGCTGCAGTAGGAACGCTTGGAGCGAAGATGGCTAATGATAGTCAAGTGTCTCAAGGGAAGCTTAGAGCGCAATTAGGGCTAACTGAACAACAAGCTAAAAAGCTTACTGGTGTGGCTAGAGACTTGTGGAAGAGTGGCTTTGGTGAAAGTATTGAAGACACTAGACAAAGCTTATTTCAAGTCAAACAGAACATACGTGATATTGCTGACAAGGATTTACCTGGTGTTACTAGAAAGGCAATAATTCTAGCAGAAACTTTTGATGGTGAAGTCAATGAAGTAACAAGGGCTGGAAATAACATCATGAAAGGCTTTGGTGAATCAGCTGACAACGCTTTTGATTTGATGACTTATGGCGCACAAAATGGACTGAACTTCTCGAATGAAATGTTTGATAATATTTCTGAATATGCTCCTTTGTTTGGAAAAATGGGATTCTCAGCAAAAGAATACTTCCAGTTGCTTGTAAAAGGAGCTAAAGCAGGTGTTTATAACCTGGATTACGTTAATGACGTAATGAAAGAGTTTCAAATAAGAGTAAAAGATGGCTCTAAGGCAACTAATGCAGCTATGTCAGAGCTATCAAAACCAACACAAAAGATATGGCAAGAATTTTTAAAAGGCAAAGGCACAGTTAAAGATGTTTCGAATGTTGTTTTAAAAGAACTTAAAAACATGAAAAATCAAACTGATGCCAACAATATCGGTGTTGCATTATTCGGGACTAAATGGGAAGACCTTGAAGCTGATGCTATGTATGCATTAGGTGGCATTGATGGCAAAATAGGCGATGTAAAGGGTAAAACTGATGAAGCTGGAAAGGCAATTCAAGACAATCTAGGTACTCGTTTTAAAAAGATTGGTAGAGAAGCAATGAGTGCTTTACAACCATTAGGCGAAGGCGCAGCTACAATTCTTGAAAATGCTTTTGATTTTTCTAAACCTATGCTTGAGAGCATTACTAATTCTGGAGCTAAGGTTAAGAAAGCGATGGATGGCATATGGGGTATTTTCCAAGGGGAAGGAACTGCTGAACGATTAGAAGGTTATGGTATTCTCTCTAGTCTATTCCCTCCTAACGCAGTTAATATGATTGTTAATGTGACTGACACAGTACGTGGAGTAATAAGCAAAATCAATGAAGTATTTAAAGCTATGCAGCCTACATTCGCAGCTATAGGAAAAGTAATGTCAGATGTATTTGTTACGATGGCTCCTATAATTTCTAAAGCGTTCGGTGGAATTATATCTTTTATTGGTCAAATTGCATCTGTATGGGGAACATTCTGGAAAGAAAATGGCGGTGTCATAACACAAGCTATTCAAAATGTTTGGTCTGTCATCCAATTTGTAATGCCAGCAGTTATGGCCATTGTGCAATCTGTATGGGGTAACATCAAGGGTGTTGTTATGGGCGCAATGCAAGTTATACAAGGCGTTATTAAATTCTTCTCAGGTCTGTTAACAGGTGACTTTGGTAAGATGTGGGAAGGTATTAAAGACATTTTCTTTGGATCAATAAAAGCAGTGTGGAATTTCATTCAGCTTTCATTCTTTGGGAAAATACTAGGGATGGCGAAAGCTTTAGGGAAAGGCTTACTAGGCATCTTCCCAAAAATGTGGTCTAGTATAGTAGGATTCTTCAAGAATGGTGCTTCTAATGTAACCAAAATGTTTGGATGGTTAAAAGATAAGGCATTCTCTCTAGTTGGAAAGCTTAAAGACGGTGTTGTGAAGAAGTTTTGGGATATTGTAGATGCGGCTAAAAAACTGCCAGGTAAAATCGGTAAAGGTATCAAAGATATGGCTTGGGAAGCTTTGAAAGGTGTCAAGTCGCTTGCTAATAAAATGAATGAGAAGTTATCTTTTGTAGTTAATGGTGTAATTGGTGGTGTTAACTGGGTTCTTGGAAAAGTCGGTGTACCAAAAGACAATCAAATACCTAAATGGACTCCACCTAAGTATGCAAAAGGAACAGGTGGTCACCCAGGAGGACTTGCAATCTTAGGAGATGGCGGTATGCCTGAATTATTCCGCACACCTGATGGAAGCATGGGTTTGTCTCCAGCTACAGACACATTAATGAACCTACCTAAAGGAACCGAGGTTCTTTCTGGTGAAAAAACACAGCAAGTAATGGGTTTACCTTTCTACAAAGAAGGAACAAAAGGTGGAAATTGGTTCACTCAATTGATGGGCAAGGCGAAAGATATTGTACTTGATGTGAGTGACTACATAACAAAACCATCTAAACTCTTAAATAAGGTGTTAGAGAAACTAGGTGTTTCTGCTCCTTCAATGGCTGGTGGATTCGGTCAAATTGTAAAAGGAAGTTTCACTTTTATTAAAGATAAAGCTATTTCATTTATCAAAAACAAGATAAAGGATTTCAGTTTTATTCCTGGTGAGGGAGGTAGCGCAGCAGTCAAAAAGTGGGTTGCTCAAGCAATTGCTATTAAAGGTATTTCACCTTCCTTCTCTAAAGCACTAGAAACTATTGCGATGAAGGAGTCAGGTGGAAATCCAACAGTTGTGAACAATTGGGATAGTAATGCTAAGGCTGGACATCCATCTCAAGGATTAATGCAGTTTATCCCATCGACTTTTGCAGCTCACAAAGAAAAGGGATACGGAGATATTAGAAATCCGATTCATCAGATCATTGCTGCTATCAACTATTTGAACAGTAGATATGGTGGAATCAATAAGCACCCTGGTCTTGTTAACATGCGTAAGGGTGGAAAATATATTGGTTATGATAAAGGCGCAATTATTAATCGTGACCATATGGCTGAAGTACACAAAGATGAGTTAATTCTTCCATTAAGAAAATTCAGAAGATCGAGAGCCCACAATCTACTCGAAACAGCAGGAAGAATGGTTGGTTATCATCCTGAGTCAACCGTTGTTCAATCTGATCAATCAGGACTTGCAAAAACTGTGCAACAGCAACAGCAACAAATTTCACACCTGCAAAAATTAGTGGAAAATAGTAATCAAATGGTACAACTACTGACTCAGCTTGTTTCTAAGGACTATGCTTTAGATGTAGGAGGCCTGAATAAATACAATAGAGGTCTATTAGATAATCAAATGAGAAGGAAAGGAGAGTAGGATGCAAAGAGAATTTGATTTAATCATTAGCTATGATGGAACAAGGGAGCATTATCTAAGTGAGATGCTTCCTTTCTTGGATTTCAGAGGACTTTCTCCTGCTGCACCTTCCATCGAAAGACAAACAACAACCCTAGCAACACAGCATGGATTAATCCAAACAAGTCCTAATGTACGCTTTCAAGAAACATCAGTTAAAGCTAAATTTAACCTTTCGGCAAAGAGTCATCAACAATTTTATATCAACAGACAAGAAGTCGTTAGAGCATTTAAACGTGTTAAGCCTTTTTATATATCAACTACATATGATCCAAATAGAAGATGGCTTGTAGTATGTGATGATGCGATTGATATTGATAAAGATAATGAAAAGAAAGACAAGGAATTTGAAGTTGATTTCAAAGCATTAAAAGGATTAGCAGAATCTAAATTTACTACTAGCAAGGACTTTAATTTAGCAAGCGAACACTTCAATGTAGGTATGAATATTCCTTCAAAAGATAATATACCTTATTCATTCAACTCTAAAAGCTTCACAGTTTTCAATGGATCCGATGTGGCTTTAGATACTATTCAATTTGATTATCAAGTAAAGATGAAATTGAGTGGGAAAGATGTAAAAATCACAAACAAAACAACAAACGAATCAATAGTGATTAATGGATCTGTTAAAAACACACAGGTGATTAAGTGTATAAATCAGTATGTGTTTATTGATGACAAGATAGCATCTAAAAAAGGACGCTTTCCTAGTCTAGAAATCGGTGACAATCAATTTGTGATCGAAAATGCAACGAGTGTTCAAATTGATTTTATCACTAGGTTTTACTACGTCTAAGGGAGGTGATACATTGGCGCAGATGTTTGTTCAATCAAAAGGAAATCCTACTGAACAAGTTGAGATGGTATATGAAGTACCAGAAGTGAGCGACAATCTAGATGGTACAAAACAGCTTTCATTTCAAAGTGTCCTTATTGAAGGAAATGAAATTGTGTTTGATATGTTGATTGAAGACAATATTATTATCATTGATGAGAGTGATTTCTTAGGTCAACGCTATGTAATTATTGAAGTTGAGAAAAAATATGAAAAAGGAACTTACTATAAAAACATTGTAGCTGATCATTTGTTTCTAGCATCTTTATCTAAAAATGTAGTTGAAGACACAATTAAAGGCGACATCACATTGAAAGATGCTTTTACTCATGCCTTAAAAGGCAGTGGTTTTACTTGTTCAATCCAAAAAGATATTGAAAATAAGACAGTTAAACTTGATGAGTTTGGAAAAAAGAAATCACAGGATTTAGTCAATGAAAACATTGAAAATTATGGTGTGGAATTGGATGTTGATAATACGCATATATACGTTGGCACTGATCCAAAGAATACTATTAACTATCAAATTGACACTAGGGCTAATCTGAATGCGATTAGTGTTAAAAGTTCAATGGCAGAATCTTATACACGCATTACTGGCTACGGAAAAACCAAAGAAGAAAAGGATATTTCAAGTGGTCAGTCCGTAAATTATGATTCTATATCCTCTAAGTGGAAAACAAACTCCTCATGGAATACCAAATATGCTGAAGATGTTGGTCAGACATTTTCATTTAAGTTTAAAGGTACTGGCTTTGGAATCCAAGCCATTAAAGAAAAGCTAGGTGGAAAGATAAAATTCACCATCGATAAGAAGACAAATAAAACGATTTCTTTATATAAGGATACTGGCAGCAAAGACTATGAAAAAGAAGATGTAGATGTTATCAGAGGTCTTGAAGATAAAGAGCATACCGTTGTAGCAACATTTGTTGGAAAGGATTCAAAGAATCCCAACACAAAGAAGATGAAAACTGGTTTTAGAGTAAGTATTTCTAACGGCAACTTTATAAATTTATTTAGAACATTTAAAGACAATGAAAAGTACATGTTCCCTCCAGTTACTTACGTTCATCCAGATGAAAAATTGTTTTTATTGGATGGGAAACCAAGAGTTGCTGAAGCGATAATTGAAGACAGTGTGACGAAAAAGGAAGATATGGAGAAGCTTCTGAAAGACAAAGTGAATCCTTATCCTCAAATCACAATAGAAATCGATTTTGAAGTATATTACGATCCTAAATTAGAAGGAAAAGAAGATCAGATTCGAAAGGGTGTTACAATCCCTGTTTTGGCTGATACCGCACACGGAACATTATATGAAGGCACTGTAAGAGTGCAAGAAATTAAATATAATCCACTCGATAAATACGCAAAACCCACGGTTACCCTCACTAATTACCGTAAAGATATCCTCGATTATCAAATCCAACAAAAACGAGAAATGAGACAACAAAAGAAATCAATCGAAGCTCAACTATCTTCTTTTAAATCTACCTTATCCAACTCTAGCACAGTTTCAACATCTCAAATGAAAGAAATATCGGCCGCAATTCCTCAAACTGTATCACTCCAATATAATTCATCCAGTAAGACATGGGCGCTCAGTGATACTTCGATTGATGGAACAGTGGACGTGTCAATTGAAGATAATTTTATTGAGGTTGATATGCCTGATTATGAAATTGTATCTAGAAAATTCAGCTCAAATGTTGATTTTGATATGAAGGTAGCTGGCTTTACTTCAGGTGAGAAAATCGATCCAACTAACGTTAGTACATTACAGATATACCTGGCTAAGTCTGGTGCGAAAATAACACCGATTGATTCAAGTATACCTAATGGATCAGAGATTGATGTAACAGTGTATTTAACTACCTAGTACACGTAAACAAATAAGAAGGAGGCTATAAGTTGGCCAAATTTAAATGGAAGACTATTTTTGATACCAACAAGAATGCAAAGTTCAGAGAAGAGTTACAAGATATGTCTTCAGATGCTTTAAGTGCAGTCAATGAACTAGCGAATGCAGACGAAAGACACGCTAATGCTAAGACAGCACATACATCAGGGCAGATAAAGCATGGTGTTTTCACTGTAGAAAATAGACTCAATAATCACAACTCACGTTTTGCAAATATGGTTACTAACCATGATGGTGAAGATGTAAAAGAAGTAGTGGATTTGCGAGTAGCTTTAGACGCTTCAATTCATGAAACTGCAAAAGATCGTTTTGACTATGATTTTCAAATTTTAAACGACAAAATTGATGACGCAAGATTGACAGTACCGTTCAAAGAGTTGTTAAGAAAGCATAATGGTAATTTCACTAAGGCTATGAAAGAAGCATTGCAGCTGGGATTGCTTTATCCAATTTGGATTGCTATTCCACCAGGCAACTATACGATTTCTGAAAAGCTTACTATCTATAAAGATACACGCATTACATTTTCAGATGGGGTTTACCTAGCTAGAGAAGATGGATTTGTAGGATCAATGTTTGTAAATGGACAGAGTGGTGATATGTTCACTGGGTACAATGGACATGGAAATATTAAGATTGATGGTTTCGGTGAATTAGATAGTGCAGGAGACAGAGTGAAAGAACAATGCTCAGTCTTTGGTTTTGGTCACGCTAGAGGCATCAAGGTCTCTGGGATAACCGTAAGTAACGTATGTGGAGGTCACGCTTTTGACCTAGCAGGGATAGAAGAAAGTGATTTCAATGACATTAAATGTGAAGGGTATGTGGATTACAAAGGAGACAGATGGTTTTCAGCTGCAATTCAGGTTGATTTAATGAGATCATCCGCAAACTTTGGTTCATTCGGAGCCTACGACAACACAGTTACACGAAAAATCAATATAGAGAATTGCAAGTTTAGAAAATCTAAAAAGCTTGGCGGCTACGCAAGAGCAATAGATTCTCACACAAGCACTGACGGTTATTTATACTCTCACATTAACTTTAAAAATAACATCGTTGAGGACACTACAGAATGGGCTGTGTCGGGCAATAAATGGCAAGACATAGCAATAGAAGGGAATACATTTAACAACTGTTATGGAGGCGTTAGAACGCTTTTACCTTCAATCAGTTCACAATACACTCAAGATACAAATGGTAATCCAACGAACCGTATCAACAAGGTGAAAAGACAAAAAATCAACGGTAATACATTTACAAATATAACAGAAAAACATGCGATTCAAGTGTATGGAAGAAAAGGATATCAGACAATTGATGATGTTCAAATCATCGGAAATACAATTGATGGAGTTAAATTGAAACATGGAATCCATGTATCTGATGTGAATGACTTTATTATTAAAGATAACACTGTCAAGAATACAGAACATCATGGAATTCTTGTAACAAGAAGTAGCTATGGAATGGTTGAAAACAACACAGTAAAAGATGTTAAAGGTAATGGTATTAGATTAGAAGAAGGATCATGCGATTATGTAACAACTAAAGACAATACTATTGTGAATATTGGCTATTCTGGTATTTCTGTTTCAGGTAGTTCTAAAGGTTTCGTTTCTTATAATGACACGATCATAAATGCTGGTACTCGTTCAGTTGCGGGATCTGATAATGAATATGATGGAATCATTTTAATGACTGGAGTCAACAATTCTAAAATCACTGACGCTAGAGTGTCAGGAACGAAAATGAGACACGGAATTAACCTTACTGGCACTACATCAAATATTACTCATTATGCTAACAATGTTAAAGGTGCAGGCTATTCCGCAAGCTACAATGACAAAAGTAGTAATCCAATTACAACACCTGAAAATATATCGTAAAGGAGAGGTAAGATGTCAGTGTTTAAAAATGCACCTCTGGAATTTACGGTAAATCCGTATAACCAAGGTGTAAAATTAACAAATATTAAATTCTCTACTATGGATAAAGGTACAGCCAAACTTGAATTTCAATTGTTCAAAGATGGCGTACCTTTACCTTTGTCGGCATTAAAGGGTAAACTCACAATGGTTTTCCCGAATGGATCAAAGAGAATGAAAGAAGTAACTTTATTAGACAAGGTTGAAGGAAAAGCTGAGTACATTCTGGATGATGTTGAAATTAAACAATATGGAACAGTAAAAGCAGCCTTAGTTATGTTTTACAGCAATGGTCAGACAATGTCAGTTCATGAATTTACATTCAATATCGAACAAAGTTTAGTAGATCAAGACATTGTACCCCTAGCAGAATACTATATTGATGATTTTGAGACTCTTAAATATGCAATAGAGAAAATGTCTTCTGAAGCAAAGCAAACTTTAGAGGAGTTAAAAGCAAAGTTTGATGATCTGGAGAAGATCGAGACTAAAGAAGGCGCACAAGCTAAGGTAGATGAACACGCTAAGGATACAAAATTGCATGTCACAGAAGCAAAACAAAAGTCATGGGATGCAAAAGAAACAACAACTGGTTCACAGGCTAAAGTAGATGCAGCACTATTAGCAGCCAAAAAATATACGGACGATCATGCTAACAATAAAGAAATACATGTTTTACAGTCCGATAAAGACAAGTGGAATAATGGTCAATTATATAGATTGACTCAAAATAATGGTAAACCCATTTATAAAGGGGTAAGTGAGACAACAGATTATAACGAGATAATTGACACTGGTTTTTATCTTATCTTTAACAGGGGAGTAAACGCGCCTCCGTCAATAAGTGGAGCCTTCATGATCGTGATTAGCTATGGGAATATACTTATGCAGACTGCATATGACACGAATGGGCGAAAATCGTATTATAGAATTAAAAAAACTGATTCTACATGGACAGCTTGGCAGTCCTCATTGACCGAGGAAGACAAGATAACCGAAGCTGAAAAGGATAAATGGAATAATGGTCAATTGTCTAAGATCACTGCAGACAACGGAATTCCGTTGATCTCTCTTAAAGATACATCCATGAGCATCCTTGATACGATTATCAATAATGGAGTAAGGCAAGGAACTTTTTACGCAATTGCCGGTTCAAAAGACTTGCCGAATCAGCGCTCTTTCCGAGGTTTCTATCATATGACTGATTCTACAAACGGTGTAGCCTCTTTCGGATGGGTATATGCAACGGATTACGCCAACAACATATATACAAATTACCTTAACAATAACGTATGGAGTGGTTGGGCAAGGTTGTCTAATCCGACTATGTTGTCCGAAACAGGTCAAAGCCAACTACTTCCAAATGGCACAGACATTCTAACGTTACCTTCTGGCTATTACTATGCGGTCGGAACAAACGTAGTCAACATGCCGAGCAAAACAGATTCATCTTGGTTCAATATTTACGTTATTGATAACAGTAACAATCGAAAAACGTTTCACATTATACGGAGTGGCGATAACCTACAATGGTGGGGAACGACTCACACTGACGGATCATTCAGAGGATGGAAACGGATGCTAACGGCAGAAGATGTGGCAAACAGTACTTTTGTTGATACTTATGATCAAGATAACTCTTCTGTTTCAGCTGCTGAGAATGTAGCTACCAAGCTAAATTTCGGTGCCACGAGAGCAGACGACATAGCCGAGTACAACCAAACACGTTCTGAGATTACTCTAAAAAATAACGGACTATATCTAATCAGGCTTTATGTCACTAGCACTAATATCACAGTCGGATCAGATAATATTTTATCATGCTATGTGAATGGAACAGAGTTTCAACGTTTTGGAAACTGGAACCCAACGACAGCATCGAG
Source organism: Bacillus sp. G1(2015b) (assembly GCF_001482475.1). Taxonomy (NCBI): domain Bacteria; kingdom Bacillati; phylum Bacillota; class Bacilli; order Caryophanales; family Bacillaceae; genus Bacillus; species Bacillus sp. G1(2015b). The sequence continues at coordinate 48,445 of NZ_LKIC01000028.1, forward strand.
TACGTGTGTGCTTTATTTAACACAAAAATTTAAAGCTGGCGATAAGGTAACCTTTTACATAACGCCAAAGGGCACTAACAAAACAATAACAATAAACACAGCTTACGTTACGATGAGTTATTTGAGATAGGAGTGAAAAAATGAATAAGGCACTAGCGATTAAATATTTATATCCAGATGCTGAACTAGGTAAGGATTTCTCTGTTAGAGATGATGGTGAAGGACAATTCATAGACACCTGGGCATTAGAGGAGCCTATCCCCTCTGATGAAGAGTTGGAGTCTGCTTGGCAAGAGTACCTCAAACTAGACAATGAACAGCCTATGACTCAGGTTGAAAAACAATTACTTCTTATTGGAGAACAGTTAGCGAAAGAAAAAATCGCTCGTCAACAGTCAGAAAGAGTAAATGCAACATTAGGGAAACAGCTGGCAGAAATTCAATTAGAAATCCTTAAACTAAAAGGAGGTTTTACAACAAATGAATCTTAATTTCTGGGTGCTGGCACTGTTTTATAAATGGGCTACAACTTCAATGGTAAAGCAAGCTATGTCCTTTAATGACTGTACCGTTGAGGAATTACAAGAGGGTATTCAAGAGGGCTATGTTACTCCTGAACAATATGAAGAAATCACAGGTGAGCCATACGAGGTATAGGCTTATTTTTTATGAAAAAAACACAGAAAGGATTGAATAAAAATTATTTTAAATTTAGAAAACCTAGAAATTGCAACAACATACCTTTTCGGAGGTGTTAAATATCTAGACTTGCTCCTGTTACTGTCTTTAGTAGACATCTTAACAGGAGTGGTCAAAGCTGCAAAGGAAGGAAATCTTAGATCGAAGAATGCTTGGTTCGGTTATGTTAGAAAATTCTTTAGTTTTGCAGTGGTTATCTTAGCAAACATTATCGATCAAATTGCAAACTTGGGAGGAGCTTTAGTATTTAGTACAGTTTTATTCTATATCGCAAACGAAGGGCTATCCATTCTGGAAAACTTAGCGCAAATGGGCGTTAAAATCCCTTCATTCATTAAAGATAGACTTCAAGTAATCGAAAAAGACACTGAAGATAAAAACGGAGGTAATGAATAATGGCAATTACAATTACAAAGAACTTGGTAGCATCATCTAAACACAGATTGAAAGCACCTTACTCTATGGACGCAAAATACATCACAGTGCATAACACTTATAATGATGCTCCTGCAGCTAATGAGGTTAACTATATGGTCGGTAACAACCAGCCAGTATCATTTCATTATGCTGTAGATGGTGACGGTGTTGTACAAGGTGTTCCAGTTGATCGTTCAGCTAGACACACAGGAGATGGGGAAGCAGTAAACTCAGGAAATAGAACATCAATCGGTGTAGAAATCTGCTATTCAAAATCAGGTGGAGACAAATATAAAAAAGCTGAAGCGATGGCCATTAAATTTATCGCACAACTATTAAAAGAACGTGGTTGGGGCATTGATAGAATCCGTAAGCATCAAGATTGGTCTGGAAAGTATTGTCCACACCGTATTCTTGCAGAAGGTCGATGGGATTCATTTAAAGCATCAATTGAAAAAGAGTTGAAATCAATCACAGGTAAGACTTCTTCAGCATCAAAACCACCTAAAACTACCTCAACAAAAACACCTTCTAAATCATCCTCTAAAGCTAAGTACACGCTTCCTACAGGCATCTTTAAGGTAAGTACACCTATGATGAAAGGAACGGCTGTAAAGCAAATTCAAGAAGCGTTAGCTGCATTATATTTCTACCCAGAAAAAGGTGCTAAAAACAATGGTATTGATGGGTACTATGGAGCAAAAACAGCTGATGCGGTAAGACGATTCCAGTCTATGCATGGCTTAGTACCTGACGGAATTTATGGTGAAAAAACTAGAGCAAAACTTGCATCATTATTGAAGTAAATTTAACAAAACTATTTACAACGGTAAATAGGTATGCTATAATTAAAGTATAGAAAGGAGGTGCTAACGTGGACGAGGTGAGAAATTGGATTCTTTCTATCGCAGGTATCGCAACCATCGTCAAACATATATACGATATATGGACAAAGGAAAGCGAAAAGCATAGAAAGAATAAGAAAAAGCGCTCCAGCCGTGCAAGGAAGAAGCGCTAAGTACACTAGAGAAAAGGGGAGAAATCCCCTTACTCTCTATAATAGTATACTGCAAATTAGTGTATCAGTATACCACAAGTACACAAGACCAAGTCCACAATAATATGAGAAAATACTTTAAACACTATAGCACAGCTGATTTTGCGGTTATGTTAATCTTGATTGCTGGTATAGTTGTAATTGACACAACAAGCCAGGGTATTTCAGGAAAAATTGCAAATACTGTATTATTAGCAGCCGTTGTAATCACCTTGTTAAAAGGATTAATAATGATGTGGAGAGAGAAATGATGAACGAACACGAAAAAGTTAAGTTTATTCAAGAAGAAGTCTTAACATCTTCAGAAGCTTGTGAGGCACTTGATGTTACTCGGCAACGTCTGAGTGCCCTCATTAATTCTGGAAAGCTCAAACCTGTTAAAAAGGTTGGTACAGTCGCTTTGTTCTTACTGCAACATGTACAGAATCTTGAAAAAGAATTAAAAGAAGGGCGGAAGAAATACCGTCCTTATGATTAAACTTAATTAGTATTCGCTTATCTTCCAAGATTCGTTATACTACTACGGCTCCTATTAATTTAGGAGCTTTTTTTGTGTATTAAAAAAGACCTTCAAACGAAGGCCATTAATTGAATTTCTTTTTTAATCCATCCATCATATCTGCAGCATAAAAAGATTGTAATAGTTCATCTACATTGATTTTTTTATCCTTCTTGCTTAGAAATTGATCAATTATCTTTTCATATTCTTCTCTAGTGTTTCCTTCGATTTCTGAAAGGTTCAGTTCCTCACCAAAGTGTCTAATGAACGCTAACCTTGTTATATCATATGCCTTTTTGTCTTCCTCTTCACAACTACAAAATGCTCCTGAGAGAGTGATGAGGAATTGAACGTCTTCATCGTCTAAACCATTGGCTTTTTGGAATTGAATGAATTGATTTTGTGACATATATAGTCACCATCCTTTTATCTAAAGTATGAGTAGATCAGCAGTGAGAACAATGTATTCAACAACAAGTCCAATTGTATCAGCTACACCCGAATCTATATGTTTTTTAAGCTCTGCAGAAACAACCTTTCGAGCCCTACCAGCTGCATTTTTTGGAGTATCAAGAATTTTTTCTAATTCTTTAATGATCCTGTTTGCATTTTTGACAGTACCATTAACTGCTTCCTTTCCAAAACGTTGCTTTAAAACCCATTGTGCCCAGTCGTTATTTACTAAACCTTTAATTACTTTGATTGCTGCCTTAATACCCGCACTTTTAGGGCCATTTGTAGTAGCAAGTGGATCATTGTTAGCATTCTCAATAGCTTTAAATGCTTGAATCAAGGCTTCTTGTTTTTCTAATGGTACATCTCTTAAAACAAGTTGTTTCTGAAGCTCAGTAGGTTTGATAGTTACTACCAAATCTTCTTTCTGTTCGACCATTTCTTCTGCATGTGTAGCTGTAGTTGGAATAAATACTGCTGCTGATATGAGAACTAGCAACATCTTAACAAAAAACTTTTTCATTGGAATACTTCCTTTCTAATCATTTTTCAATAGTGAGGATATCACAAAATGAAATGAATTTTACATAAATTAGAAGAAATAGTATTTAAATCACACGCTTTTTGTCTTCGTTTTATTCGATGTGTTACTAATTTCTTACAGCGTAAAAGAGGTATATTTGCACACAAAAAAACCACCTACACATAAATGTAAGTGGTTATTTAAACAATTTCCCCAATAGTCTTCCTGTTGCCTTTCCTGCGGCTCTTCTAGCTATTCTCTTGCCTACTGTACCCTTTTGAACAGCATTCACATCACCAAGTATCTTGGCTGATTTATAAAGCGCAGAACGGATTTTATTGATCTTCATGTACATTACCCCTTTGTTTGATGTACTTGCAAAACTTTTGCTTAAGAGTCATTAGAATCATCTTCTGCAATGTAAAGTAAATCCTCAATTTTTATATCCAAGGCTTCGCAAATCTTGCCTAATGTCTCACGTTGGTATTGTTTAGCAGTGTTATTGTAAAACCTTCTAACGGTTTCAAATCTTAGGTCGTTTCCGAAGGCGAAACCCCTAATTGATAAGCCTCGTTCATCTAATATTTCTTTCAGTCTTGTTTTAACAATTTTAGTCAACAGTTTCACCTCCATTTTGATTATAGCAAAAAACAGAATCGAAAAGTGGATTTTCTTTAAAAAAAGACTACAAAAAGGTGTTGACACCTTTAGGGTGTTGGTTTATGATTAAGTCAACAACAAAAGCGTGTCAGGGAAGGAGAGTTAAATGAACCATATCACAATCGTTCAAACCGAATTCAACACACAAGAAATAAACAATCTTTACTCAGCAATCATCGTTAAAGAAGGTTATGCAGTGGGAGAGTGTGATGGCCAGATTGTTCTAGCTGAAATCACTCAACGAACTGACGGTAACTACGATGAGGGAACGATCTGGTATATAGGAAGAAACGTTCCATACGCAGACTTAGAAACGCTTGCTGAGGTCGTTACACACTTATTGAAGCAAATCACACTTTGGGAAGTCTTAACCGATTTGAGGATATTAGAACCGAAGAATCAAGAAACGGAATTTGATTGCATTATCCTTGATCCAACTAAACCAATTACAAAGGGGAAATGAACATGTTAAACAATGTGAATCCAAACTGGAAGCTATCTGTAGGTCAAAGAGTGCAAACGTTATACGGACTAGGAACAATTGAAGAAGTACATAGCAATGATCAATATGGAGTCGCTGATGATGAGTACAACATGCTTGATATTTATGGTCGTAATGAGTTAGCTGTAGTGGGGTTAAATTAATGGGGAAGCTGTTTAGAAGGTTCATAGATGAGGTGCTCTTTGTAACGATCATGAGCACATTAGGGCTATTCCTACTGCTCATGATCGTCATTTCTAGCTGATTAGAAAAGTGTTGACGCACTATCTAATCTGATGGGTTGGTACAAATCCCATGATACCAGCCCATTCTAACTTATTTTTAATCTATATTCAATAGGTCGTAGATGAAATATCCACGACCTCATTTAAACATAGGTCGTGCATTTTGTGAGGTTCATGATGAACCTTACAGCTCTAGTTCAAGGTGAACCATACTTAACTAAATAGAATCAGTCTATACTCCTGGATCAAGGTGTTGTCTTTAGTGATGCCTATTTTAAGGGTAAGACTGTCGTGGAATGCGCTAACACACGTTAAACTTGAAAGGGTAGTGACTCAGCCGATGCGATAAATGAGGATAGGATATCTCTGTGCTTCCCTATTTGCACATGTATCTGAAAGGAGAAAGCTGCCATTAAGTGCTGTACGAAGGATGGGTGTATCGTTTCTGACGATGCAGGACAAGCCACAAGTATCAAAACGCAAAATTGCGTTCAGAGAAACTGTTAGGGACACTTGACACAGTAGGCTTGTTTGGGGAATAACCAACGGCAAATAGGGTGACACATACGGATACCATAAGCTTGATACACTATCAAGATGATCAGTCGCCTGTCTGAGTTTGTTTATTTTTTTTTACAAGCAAATTCAGGCAGACAACTTGTCCAGCCGTTGTCCATTGCTTTCAACCTATCAAGCCAAAAAACAAACGACAAGTCAAGACTAATAGTGAAAATAAATGTGCAGACGTCTGCACATATCAAACAGGAGGGTAACATGAGAACAATTACTATGAGCAAACAAAACATTGAAAGATCAACACAATCAATTGAATCGAGAACAAAGGTGATAAAGAAAGCGTTAGAGACTGCGAAACATCTGAAAAGAAAAAGAAAAGGTAACACACTCTAAAACAGAAAGAGAGATGTTACCTTTTTGTTACCTTTTATATAAAATCAGTGATAAAACATATATAAACATTGATATAACAGGGTTTTACCTAACACTATTCAAGAATAAATATTTCCCGGTTCCTGAAGACCGAATAAATTCGCTGCATGATCACTATCTCTAAAACCAAAGGAGCTTGTTTGATAAATAGGCACGGCTCTTGAATAGGTCGCTGAATCAAGCTCCTGACCCGCGTGAATGGCTTTTGTTTCTAAACGAAATGGACGTTCTTCTGACATGTGTGTATCCTCCTTTTGTTAGATAAAACCAACTGTTTTGATAAGAAATATTTAATAAGACTATAAATCTTGTTCACTGCTCGGTCAATCATTTTTTAGATAAATCTGAAAAAACAATAAATATAGTTGACAGGTAGGAATAGTATGTATTAACATGAGCATACTGAAAACGCGAACAAGAATGGCTGATCGGTCAACCGAAGGCTCTATCACTCAAGCATGAGTGAAGAGCCTTTTTTTATTTGAATGAGAAAGGATGATGAAGATGGAAAAAAAGAAAAAACGAAAAAAATACAGAAAACATATGGATATCACACTAGACATCTTAATTGAGCGGAACAAATATGAGATTTACAGCAGCAAGGAACGAATAGAAGCGATTTACGATCGGATTGATGAAAAGCATACAAGGACAAAATAACTATTTTATAAATTTGAGTTGATTTATGGGATTAATATGATTTAGGATGGTGCTAACAAATCAATATGATTAGCTGATCGGACAACACGAAGGCTCTTATCTCTTTTTTGGGGATAAGGGCCTTTCTGTGTATTTATCTGATGGCAAGAGGAGTGGAGGGTTTCAATGACGATTTCAATTGATATTGCGGATAAATCCTTTTGGAAAGACAAACAGTCCATTCGGGTTCTTGAAGACTTGAAATTGAGCATGATTCCAGGTGAATTTGTAACAGTGATAGGTCCGAGTGGATGCGGAAAAAGTACATTGCTAAAAATCATAGGCGGGCTCGACACATCGTATGATGGGCAAATTTTGATAGGAGACAGACGGGTCACAGAACCAGGAATGAAACAAGGCTTTATCTTTCAGGAACACCGCCTGTTTCCATGGCTGTCAGTCGAAGAAAACATAGCGGCCAATTTCAATTTAAAACAACAGGATGTACGCCGTAAAGTGGATGAATTGATAGAAATTGTTCGATTAAAAGGATTTGAACATGCTTATCCACATGAGCTTTCAGGAGGAATGTCGCAACGGGTTGCCATTGCGAGAGCACTCCTTCGTGATCCGGAGATCTTATTGCTTGATGAACCGTTTGGTGCGCTGGATGCATTCACACGAAAACACTTGCAGGATGTGCTGCTGGACATTTGGCAGGAGAAAAAAACAACGATGATGCTCGTAACTCATGATATTGATGAATCGATTTATTTAGGAAATGAAATTGTGCTCTTACAAGCGAGACCTGGCCGAATTCATAAAATTCTTCCTGTGAATCTGCCTTTTCCGCGTGATAGAACATCAACCTCTTTTCAACATTTAAGACAAAAGGTGCTTTCAGAATTTGAGAAAACAGATGAATTGTTACTAACTGATGGATCAGGGATTTAGGGAGGGGAAATCGCATGAAAAAGATACAAATGATCGTGATTTTTTTGATTCTTCTCCTTGTTTTAGCAGGGTGTGGTCAAGCAGCAGACGGCTCAGAAAACAAGGTGAAAGAAATTCGGATTGGGATTCAGCAAAGTTTGAGCCCGCTGCTTTTAGCAAAGGAAAAAGGGTGGTTTGAACAATCATTTGAAAAAGAAGGAGTGAAGGTAAAGTGGGTGGAGTTTCAAAGTGGTCCTCCCCAATTTGAAGGACTTGCTGCAAATCAATTAGATTTCTCGCAAGTTGGAAACTCACCTGTCATAGCAGGTCAGGCAGCAGGTATTAATTTTAAGGAAATTGGTTTATCTCAGGATGGGCTGAAAGCGAACGGTATTTTAGTGAATAAGAACAGTAAGATTCAAAAAGTAGAAGACTTAAAAGGGAAAAAAATCGCTGTCGCTAAAGGGAGCAGTGGCTTTGACTTTTTATACAAAGTATTAGATCAGGCAGGTTTATCTGCGAAGGATGTTCAGATCATTCAGCTTCAGCCAGATGAAGCGATATCAGCATTTGAAAATGGGTCCGTTGATGCTTGGTCGATCTGGGAACCGTTCTTATCACTTGAAACGATCAAAAAAGGAGCAAAGCTGCTGGTGAATGGGGAAGCGACTGATTTATATTCTCCAGGTTTCACACTTGTTCGCACTCAGTTTGCTGATCAGCATCCTGAACTAGTGGTGAAATTTTTAAAGGTATATGACCATGCGGTGAAGTGGCAGAAATCACATCCAGAAGAGGCTGTTACTCTATATGCGCGTTTAAAAAATTTAGATAAGAAGGTCGTCACACAAGTATTAAACAATACGGAACCACTCAATAAGCCCATTTCGAAGAAGATCATCAATGCTCAGCAGCATACCGCTGATTTTCAATATAAAACAAAGGCAATCCAGCGGAAAATTGATGTCAATCAGGTTGTAGATAATTCGTTTATTGAAAAAATGCTTAAAGAGGAGATGGATGAATGAAAGCTATTTCGAATCCGGCTTTAGCATCTAAAATCGAGCGGACAAAGAGAAAAAGGAGAAAAGTTTCTTTATATAAGTTAAAGGGACTGGTATTACCTGTTTTACTTATTGCGGTTTGGCAGATTATAGCTGGTTCTCAAATTGTTTCTTCCACTGTATTGCCTTCGCCCGTTTTGATTGCTGAATCCTTTCGAGAGTTGATACGTTCTGGTGAGCTGTTTGGCCATCTTTACATCAGTCTTTATCGAGCAATATGTGGATTTTTACTTGGGGGAGGCCTAGGTCTTATCTTGGGCGTATGCGTAGGATTTTCTAAAAAAACAGAGCAGTACGTAGATCCGACCTTGCAAATGCTGAGAACCGTTCCCCATTTAGCGGTCACCCCTTTATTCATCCTCTGGTTTGGCTTTGATGAAACGGCGAAAATTTTATTGATTGCACTTGGGGCTTTTTTTCCGATTTATATTAATACTTTTCTAGGTATTCGCAGTGTAGATAATAAGCTATTTGATGTGGCCCGCGCCTTAGAGTTTAATCTGTATCAAAGCATCACAAAGCTGATTTTACCGGCTGCTCTTCCGCATATTCTTCTGGGCGTGAGGCTGTCATTAGGAATTGCTTGGCTAGGTTTAGTGGTAGCTGAGTTAATGGGTTCAAGCAGCGGCGTCGGCTATATGATTATGGATGCAAGGCAGTTCTCTCAAACGGATAAAGTGTTTGTCGGAATTATCATCTTTGCAGTAGTAGGTAAGCTGACAGATTCATTTGTACGTCTGTTAGAAAAGCGTCTGCTCAAGTGGCGCACTAGCTATCAAGGTGAATAATAACAGGGGGCGATGTCATGAATATTTTATGGTTTATTCCAACGCATGGAGACGGCCGTTATTTAGGATCAGCAAAAGGGGCAAGACAGGCAGACTATCCATATTTTAAACAGATTGCTCAAGCAGCTGATCAGCTTGGTTATACAGGGGTCTTGCTGCCGACTGGAAGATCATGTGAAGATCCATGGCTGACGGCAGCTGCTTTAGCTGCTGAAACCACTCATTTAAAGTTTCTCGTGGCTCTTAGACCAGGGCTTATGCAGCCGTCTGTTGCTGCTAGAATGACGTCTACATTAGATCGTCTTTCAGGCGGAAGGCTGCTGATTAATGTGGTAGCAGGGGGAAGTAAAGAGGAGCTTGAAGGAGATGGACTGTTCATTTCTCATGATGAACGCTATGAGGCAACAGAAGAGTTTTTGACGATTTGGAAGCGGTTATTGAAAGGAGAAAATGTTCAATTTCATGGCAAACATCTACAAGCGGAAAATGGCCGGCTGTTATTCCCACCAGCTCAAACCCCCCATCCACCAGTCTTTTTTGGTGGATCATCATCAGCAGGAATTCAAGCGGCTGCCAAGCATACAGATGTCTATTTAACTTGGGGCGAACCGCCTGCACAAGTAAAAGAGAAAATTGAACAAGTGAAGAAACAGGCTGAAAAGGAAGGAAGAACGGTGAAGTTTGGCATTCGTCTTCATGTGATCGTGAGAGATACCGAAGAGGAGGCATGGCAGGCAGCGGAACATCTGATTCGTCATTTAGATCAGAAAACAATTGAGGAGGCGCAAAAAGTTTTACAGGGGATGGACTCAGTAGGTCAAAGACGAATGGTGGAATTGCATCAAGGGAGGAAAGACAAACTTGAAATTAGCCCAAATCTTTGGGCAGGCATTGGCTTAGTACGCGGCGGTGCAGGAACAGCACTCGTCGGAGATCCGCAAACAGTAGCAGATCGTATCATAGAATACCAGTCTCTAGGCATTGATACATTTATATTTTCTGGCTACCCGCACCTAGAAGAAGCTTATTATTTAGCAGAGCTTGTTTTCCCGCTTCTTCCATTCAAGAGATCGGGGGATACAGGACTCTCTGTGCCAGCTGGTGAAATCATTGGGAACAATCATTTTCCAGATGCAGCCTCTGCTGCTAGTTCCTCATAAATATGAAAAAGCAAAGCAGTCTGCGATGGCTGCTTTGCTTTTTTTCATAGAATAGGAGCGAGTCATATGTTGTGTACTGCTGAACAAGGTAAGGGCTTTTTTCCCAATCGATTTTCTTGTATATACATATTTTCAGAGTCAAGAGAAGAAGGAAAATATACTCACTCTTTTATCGGAATGATCAGTAAATATTTCATAATTGATGTTATTGCGACATATAATCAGGACTTTTATATCTGATATATCGGGGGAATTCTTTCTATCTCACAAAAAAGAAAGAATAAAAATGATAGATGATAAATATGGACTATTTGAAAAAGGGAAGAAAAAAGATGGTGCAAATGACATTAAATGGGTTTTGTGGTTCTTAAGAGGTGTTAAAATCTAGTAAATAAGAGAGGGTTTAAACAGATGAAAGTGAATAATTGAATAAAAAGTCACGTTTTAACCAAATGTATGTTCGGTCAAAAATGGGATGTTCTGTAGATGTTTGGCGTGTGACGCCTATGATACGATCATCATAAGCTGGGAGGTGAAAAGTATGACTTATGCAGCGCCGCAAGTTGACTATTCCACTATGGAACCTGCTATTATGGACCAAGCTTGGTTCTTAGTATTTGTTGCTGTCCTTCTTGGATTGGGAGCAACAGTCGTTCTAGGAGCAGCAGTTTGGTGTATCGCAAACGGCAAGGGTAGCTTTACAGGAGCCGTTCAGTGGGAAAGTGGCTTAAAAGTCCAAATTGAATGTAAGTAGCTATACTTAGGATTCATCTTTTTACTTCTTAGATAAGACACCAGGGCTAAACCGTCTGTGGCGGGCGGTTTAGCCTGATCTGTTTTTAAAGAATATGCAGACACTTGGAGGTTATATGTTTACGATCGAGAATTTAACCAAGACGTATAAAAATAACGTGACTGCTGTCAATGATTTTCATTTAAAGATCAACCCTCATCAAATCGTTGCTGTTGCTGGACCGAATGGTTCGGGTAAAACAACGATGATTAACTGTATACTTGGCATCATTAAGCATACAGAAGGAAAAATTCATTTGCAGGGCGTCACTAATGATGAACCATCCTTTAAAAAACAAGTAGCCTATGTTCCAGATGACCTGCTGCTCCCTGAAGCATTGACTGGTGCTGAATATTTAGAGTTTGTTTCTTCTATGTATGAATGTAAAACAATTCACAGAAGAAATCAACTAATTGAACTGTTTGATATGGACTCGGCTTTATCAAGACCGATCGAAACCTATTCACATGGGATGAAAAAAAAGACACAGCTGATTGCTGCCTTTATGCTTGATAGTCAATTGGTGATCATGGATGAGCCCTTTAGAGGACTTGATATTGAAGCGGTTATAAACACAAAGAAACTGATGAAGCGGTATGCCGAGCATCATGGTGCGATCTTGCTTTCAACGCATGATATGCTTTCAGCGGAAGAGCTGTGCCAGAAAATCGCCATTATTTCTAAGGGAAATAAAATGGATGAAGGAACAGTCTCAGCCTTAAAGGAGAAGTATCAATCAAGCACACTGGAACAGGTGTTTCTGAAAGCTTCAATGTTAAGTGATAGGGGTGCACATTTTGATGAAATCATTAATCATTTCTAAAATGATGCTTAAAATGTGGCAGCAGGAGATGTATAAGCTCTTTGATACTCAAACGAAGCGGATCATTGTGGTCTTATTCTTTTTGTTTGCCGTCACAATGGGGGCCATTATCGGATATAGCTTTACAGGTGTCTTTATGAAGGCTTTCTTAAATGGAGATGAACGGTCACTTGGATTACTCGTTGTCTCAATGGCGATCAATGCCTCTATTTTTACAAGCTTGTTATTCGTGTTGATCAAGGTCAGAACACCTGAACAAGACCGGTTTTCTATGCAGCTCAGCTGGTTTCCGCTCTCTACCTTTCAGAAAAGTTTTGGATACTTCATTCCGATGGTGACAGTGGTGACAGGACTTGTTTTATTTTTTATCGGTATTCTGCTTTTACCTAATTTTATTGCCCAGGGAATAGGTATTTTCTTTATCTTTACTTTCTTTTTGATGGTGCTTTTGCAGTCGCTCTTTGTCTTAATGCTCCTGCAGTTTATTTACAATATCACTTATTTACTCGTTTTGAAATTAAAATTACCGTTGCAAAAATTTGCAGCGATATTTGTTTTATTGGCACTCGTTGTTGCGTATGGATTGACGCATTTTGATATTAGCCAAATTCAGCAATCATATCTACAGTTTGATTATCATTTGATGTATTTTACAGCACCGTTTTTCTTAGCGGCACAAGGAATGTCTCCTGAAGGGGTGAATTATGCCATCTTGATTCTGTTCATCCTTTTATCGGCAGGCGGCGCATTTCTTTCTCTTGCGATGATGCCGATTATGGCAGAGAAAAAAGCGTTAACCTTTTTACACAAGCTGCCATTCTCTTCTTCAAAAAAGTGGTCACTTATTGTGAAGGAAATGAAGTCACAGGTACGGAATGAAGAAAACATTTTAAACTTTCTTATTCTTCTCATTGTGATCTTATTCGTTCGTTATCAATTTGGATTCCGTTTTGAAGAAGAAGCGTTTTTTGTTCTATGTGCTCTTGCTGGATTAACAGCTTTCAATTCGTTTGGCAATGATAAACGAATGCTGGGGATGTATAAAACATTTGGCCTGAGATCATGGGAAGTGGCTTTGTATAAGTTTATCGGCCTTCTGCTTGTTGGTGTACTGCAAATTGTTTTATTCATGCTGACAACGCTGACGCTTCCTGATCAAATTTGGCACGCGTTGATTGGTGCCGCTGTCTTATGCAATGCCACTGCACTCTTTTATATAGTAGGTATTTTACTTCCTCTTGATCGAAACAATCCCTACACAGGCATATTTTCATTTGGAGCGCTTATTTTACTCATGATTCCGATTGTTTTTATTGGAAACTATGTCATAGGGGCATCGAGTCAAACGCTTCAATGGCTGCTTGTCGCTGCATTTGAGGGCCTGCTTATCTTTGCCATATACAAAGGTTTTTCATGGAGGTATTCACATGATTCAACTTCTTAACAATAAGCTAAAGATTGAGCGGGTACCGGAACTAGCGCCGTATGTGACCTTACAAAAGAGGCATCTTACGGATACGCAGTATGGAAGCACACTCCCGATCAATGAAAGTGCCTATCATATGTTAACGAAAGTGGACGGTAAAAGGACAGAAGCGAGTATTACAGCAGAGCTCGCCGATTTATTTCAGGTCGATGAGTCGGTGATTGCTCGTGACTTTTATCAGCTGATGACGGGATTGAATCAGCATCACTTGCTGTCCATTCATTATCATTCACCGTATCGGATTGTGACAGCCTGCTGTCAATTTTTCAAGCAGTATCAAGTCAAAATGAAGGAACGATTTGATTGTACTGGTCACTCGTTCCTTCACATTTTTGGAACGGCTTTGTTCATGGTGACGCGTAAAATCATCTTTTTCTGGATGCTTTTCATGGTCATGGCAGGGCTCGCTTTTTTATTCATTCCTGATCCATCGATTGCAGCCATTGCGATTTATTTTACGATTATTTATTTCGGGTTAATTACCGGAACTGCCTTACATGAGGCGGCACATGGCTATGCGCATCGAAAATTTGCAGGGCGAGATGGTCCTCAAGGCTTTTTTGCGAGTGACATGATGTCAGTGAAGTTTGTAAGACCCGTATTAGATCCGTTTCAGAAAAAGCAGGTATGGATTACGCTGCTTGGACCGCTCGTTCCCGGTGTGATTGGCGCAGCAGGCATCATAGTGACCATTTTATTTCTAAAAGAAAATCCGGTTTCGACAGGTTTTTTCATTTTTTCAATCACGTATTTTATTCAATTACTCTATCTTCTTCCGTTTATGGGGGATGGTAAATCCATTATGAAGCAGCTATTGCTTGGTGGAATAGGAGGACAACGATCATGAACGTACAGGCGATGAAACAAGGCGCAATAGTTGGTGGTTTTTTGGGGTTCTTAGGCTTTCCGATGCTGACAATCGGCGTACTGTTCTATCATTTATTTCAATCAAAAACGAATGATGCTTTATTATTTAACAGTCTCGCTTTTGAGATGGAAGGCTCGTCCGCATTTACTTTTCAGATCAAGCCGAACTTTTTTATTTATATGATTGTGATTTTTGCTGTGAGTTTTCTCATTGTGGCATGCCTATCAGCAATAAAGCAGAAAAGAGCGAAAGGTTAGGAGAATTCTCCTAATCTTTTTTTGTATGACAAACCAAATTTTAGTATAATAAGAAATAAAAAACATCAAAGGGGATCACAATGTTTAAAAAATGGAGCATTCTTTTATTCACAGTTTTTCTATTAGCAGGATGTGGCGAGAAGGCTGCAGAAACGACGACAACCGAAAAGACGGTTTCGACAATAAAAACAGAGCCTGCCACTAAAAACCAAGTAACCATCGAACAAATGAAACTCTCAAAAAAAGAAAAAAACTTACTAGAAGCAGCAACGACTAATGAAAAGGTGGCTCTAACACTGAAAGGATTAACGAAGAAGAACAAGAGTATTACGTTTATCGGGAGCCATTACAAAAATGGCCGATTAGTGAATAAGGAAGCATCATCTGCTACCTTTACTTTACACCAGAATGGAACCGACCAAACGGTGAATGTACTTCTTCAATTACATCATGAGAAAGATACATATGAATCACAATTTAGTATTTGGTCAGATAAAAAGAATGATGGGATGACGAAAGCGACATCAAACTTTCCGTTCAAAGTAAGTGACTATGTATTTTCTGCACAACCTGAAACTGTCAAAGTTGCTTCTGGAGAAAAGGCTCTGATTGCGTATACAGCGGCGATGGGGAAAGACGGGGGTTCAACTATATTTGAAGAGATTGAGAAGAATCCAAAGCAAGCGCTGAAAAATAAGTCACATGCATACTTATTTTATATCCAGCTAGATAAATAACTATCGTAATATATACGGAGAATATGAATTTTTTTGACGAAAAATCTTCATATTCTCTTGACGAATTGTTAAGAAAGTTGTAACATAATAAAAGTCAACGCGATGACGTTGCTTTTAAAAAATTGATGCGGGTGTAGTTTAGTGGTAAAACCTCAGCCTTCCAAGCTGATGTCGTGAGTTCGATTCTCATCACCCGCTCCAATACATAATTTTGTTTATAACGCAGTATTTCGTTTCATAGATAAACGAAGTGTTGCGTTTTTTATTATGTCAGTATAATGTGAAAAAGCACTGTCAGGCTACAGTGCTTTTTCAATGAGTTCATATTTGCTTTCTCCGCCATGTATTTGTACAAACATCTTCGTCAAGGATTGAATAAGAGCTTCACTCTTTTCCCGGGAAATAGATGGAGGGAAAAGGATGATTTGAAGAATGTTCTTTGTGTCTGGAGAAATATGTGCTGTACTTGCTTGAGAAAATAATCCATTCAGTCCTGCGCCGTCCTGCCATTCGATGTGACCAGCCTCATGTTTTGTCAGTGAAAGCGGTCCTTTGATGCGATCGGCATCTAATGTCAGGATGGGTAAGAAATATTTTAGTGAGAAAAATATCGACAAATCCTGTACGGAATTGGTCGAGTCAATAAATTGTTCCTTTTGGATATCAGAAAGAAGTGAAAGGAAAGGAACATCCTTTAAAAGATCCGTCCATTCTTTGATGGCTGGTACTTCTTCTAAGACTTTATCTTCGTATTCAAAAAATAAAGATTCTTGAAACAGGCGTAAGCGGCCTTTTAACATTTGAGGTGATGTGCCAACTTCAATATGCGAATATTCAATCTGCCCAACATGGATAGACGGGTTTTGAGGATGAGAAATTTCCATATGTATCTTCACAGTGACTCACTCCAATCGGTCATGATACACTCGTATTATACTGAAAACAACAGAAGAAACAAAGAAAGGAGGTTTGCAAGGTGATTCATGTTGGAGAATTAAAAGAAGAATTGATTCAATATGCGAAAGAAATTGGTGTGGATAAAATTCGATTTGCAAGTGCCGATACATTTGATTCATTAAAGGACCGTCTCATCTTACATGAATCGTTAGGGTATTTGTCAGGCTTTGAAGAGCCTGATATTGAAAAACGGACAAACCCTTCTTTGCTGCTTCCGAAGGCCAAATCAATTGTTGCGATAGCGCTCGCGTACCCTTCCAAAATGAAAGATGCTCCACGAAGTACAAAGGATGCGAGAAGGGGGATCTTTTGCCGGGCTTCATGGGGAACAGATTATCATGTCGTGCTGAAAAAAAAGCTTGATATGCTCGAAGAATTTTTGCGGAGCAAGCATGTCGATATACGGACAAAATCAATGGTGGATACAGGAGAATTGTCTGATCGTGCTGTAGCAGAACGTGCTGGCATTGGTTTTAGTGCAAAGAACTGTATGATTATCACGCCAGAGTTTGGATCCTATGTGTATTTGGCTGAAATGATCACAAATGTCCCGTTTGAGCCGGATGAGAAAATTGAAGACCAGTGCGGAACATGCAATAAATGTGTGGATTCGTGTCCAACAGGTGCGCTTGTGAATCCTGGACAGCTGAATTCTCAGCGGTGCATTTCATTTTTAACGCAGACAAAAGGGTTTTTACCTGACGAATTTCGTTCGAAAATAGGAAATCGATTGTACGGGTGTGATACGTGTCAAACTGTCTGCCCGATCAATAAAGGAAAAGATTTTCATCTGCATCCTGAAATGGAACCGGATCCTGAAATTGCAAAGCCGCTGTTAAAGCCGCTTCTGACGATCAGCAATCGTGAGTTTAAGGAAAAATACGGTCATGTTTCAGGTTCATGGCGGGGGAAAAAGCCCATTCAGCGGAATGCAATTTTGGCACTCGCTCATTTTAAAGATACATCTGCCTTACCAGTGTTAATTGAGCTGATGCACAAGGACCCAAGACCGGTCATTCGGGGAACAGCTGCTTGGGCAATTGGGAAAATTGGCGATGATCAGCAGCTCCCAGAGCTGGAAAAGGCCCTTGAGCGGGAAAGTGATGAAGAAGCGAAAGCGGAGATTGTGAAAGGGATTGAGCTCCTGCAGACACCTTTAAATACTAAATAACATCCCTGTGAACATAGAATGAACCAAACAGAGATTTTAAAAAATGTTTGGTGGTGTCTGTGTGAAACAATTATTAGAGAAAACTTTAGAAGACAGGCTGGCGTATTTAATCAATGACCGTGCAATCAAGCAGCCGCAGCTTATGTCTGATGTGGAAGCAGTAGAGCGGAAAAAAGAGCTTTTTGCTAGAAGACAGGTTGAAATTGTGAAGGCGAAAGCAAAAACAAAACTTCTCGATTCATCCATTCAAGATGATGGTGCTCAGCATGTGCAGTATCTTGCTCATCTCACATATGTCTGCAAGGATGTAGACGATTCTTTTTATTTAGAGGAACAGGTGGAAAAAAGAGAAGCATTTCTTTATAACGACATGCTTGTCAAAGATCGGATGATGCTAGAAGAACGGCAAAGGGAAGAGCTTATGGATGAGCGCTTTCAGATCGAAGAACAATTCGGCAGAGCTTTTCACTATGACCGGCGGGCAGCTGTGCAGTATGCGGAGACTTACTGGAATAAGCGGAATCCAGCCTATAAAAATTTTGAAGATAACTGTACAAATTTTATTTCACAATGTTTGAAAGCAGGGAATGCGCCAACAAGAGGATATCCGAACCGCGGGTCTGGCTGGTGGGTGCGTCCGCATACGTGGAGCTATAGCTGGACGGTGGCTCATGCGATCAAAAATTATTTAGCGAATTCGAAAGCGGGTTTGAGAGCAAAGAAACTCAAAGAACCACGCGAGCTTCAAATTGGAGATGTCATTTGCTACGATTTTGAAGGTGATGGAAGGTATAATCATACAACTATTGTTGTTGATCATGACAAAGGCGGAATGCCTCTTGTGAATGCACAGACGTATGACTGCCGCATGCGTTATTGGTCATACGAGGATTCGACCGCCTATACACCTGCTATTCGATATATGTTTTTTCACATTTTGGACGATGCCGCGAAAGGTAGTTAGTGGTATAATGTTGAGCGGAAAAGAAAATTAGAGGTGAACTTTTTTGGGACTTCATGTCGTTTTATATCAACCAGAAATTCCAGCTAATACTGGAAATATTGCGCGTACATGTGCAGCAACAAATACAACCCTTCATCTGATTCGTCCGCTTGGTTTTTCGACAGATGACAAAATGCTGAAGCGTGCAGGACTCGATTATTGGAAATATGCCAATGTGGTCTATCATGATTCACTTGATGAATTGTTTGAGGCTCATCCGAAGGGGCAATTTTTCTATATCACAAAATTTGGCCAAAAGCCGCATACGACATTTGATTACTCTCAGCTGGATGAAGACTATTTCTTCGTCTTTGGCAGAGAGACAAGTGGATTGCCAAAAGATTTGATTGAACAGAATATGGACCGTTGTCTTCGCTTACCGATGACAGAGCATGTTCGTTCTCTGAATCTGTCGAATACGGCAGCCATTCTTGTATATGAGGCACTTCGCCAGCAGCAATATCGCGATCTCATATAAGATCATGATAAAAGCCGAGATACTGATCTCGGCTTTTTTATGTGAGATAAGATACAGATAGATGAAAAATACGACTTAATTATACTTTTTTTGACATGTTAAAAAATAGGTAGTATGATAGATTGTGATGGCGTTTTCAAAAAATGATGAATCCATTAGGAGGAGTAATGAGATGAAAAAGCTACTGATCACTAGTGCCATTAGCTCAGCAATTTTAATGGGGACGATTCCAGTCAGTATTCCAGGACTCTCTCAGACGCAGGAGATAGAAGCAGCTCAGCTATCAAAAGGGATTGGCGGGCGTACTTATATCAATAGTAACGGATCCATATTGGTCACAAAAATTCAGCTCCCTCCCGCAATGAGTGTGTCAAATGGTACAGCTTATATTTATTCTGGATTCACAGGTTCAAAGGAAGCGGATATTGGGCTTCAATACAGTCCAACCTATAATGTGTGGAAACCTACGATGAAAGTGGGAGCAAATAATCAAGAGACATATATCGAAGGAAAAAATGACTTTACGTATACAAAGGGATTTAAACCTGGAAGTACTGTTCAAATGACGATTTATAAAAATTTGAATGGGCATACAAGAGCGACGTTCTGGGGTACAAATAATGTTGGCTATACCGGACGCATTATTACAGAAATTCAAAACTCAAACATTGGCGCTGTGACTAAGTGGAAACTACTGTCGACGGTAGCAGTAACTGACGATATTTATCGAAAAGACATCCGTGCGAACTTCTCTACTCGTTTTACTGACATCACATTAGATAATCGTGCCGTCACACCTGTGGTCGATACGCAAGACTTTACGAAGGTTCAGGTGTCAGGGAATACAGTGAATATGCAAGTGCTGAAAACAACGAACTAAATGAAAAAAGGATGTTCCGCAAATGGAACATCCTTTTTTTCATTTCCCAGGCTTGCCTTCGTAGCCAGCAGTGAAAATGGATACTAAAAACGTAATGATGACGCCCATCATAATGACCGTTCTCATATAAGCTCCCCCTTATCCCTTTGTTCCGTTCGCTGCCTGTTTCATATGATGTGAAGTTCACCTTGAAAAGCAGGAGAAGAAAATCATTTTTCTCCTATTTTTCCTTTATTATGAAGGGTCTTGCGGATGGTTGTCAATTCAGTTTGCCAATTCGTCATTTTGAAGAACGAAAGCATGTAATAGGACGCCTCCGCATAGATTGTAAAACAGTATCTGATT
This sequence comes from Bacillus sp. G1(2015b), assembly GCF_001482475.1. NCBI lineage: Bacteria > Bacillati > Bacillota > Bacilli > Caryophanales > Bacillaceae > Bacillus > Bacillus sp. G1(2015b). The sequence continues at coordinate 68,809 of NZ_LKIC01000028.1, forward strand.
TCTAGCTTCAATCTTGAAAGAGGAGGTTCATATGGATATTTTAAAGAAAATCGAACAGCACAGAGAAGAAGAGCAGCGTCTCAAATGGGAAGGCACATTCAGCGATTATTTAGACATTATTAAGGAAAATCCACTTGTCGCTCAATCTGCTCATTCTCGCGTTTATCATATGATTAAAGACAGCGGGATTGAAGAGGAGAATGGGGTCAGAACCTACAAATTTTTTGATCAGGAGCTGTTTGGGTTAGAGGAATCACTCGAAAGATTAGTGGAGGAATATTTTCACCCTGCTGCAAAGCGGCTGGATGTCAGGAAGCGTATTTTATTACTGATGGGACCAGTAAGCGGAGGGAAATCGACGCTTGTCACTAGATTGAAAAGAGGACTTGAAGAATATTCACTGACAGATCATGGCGCAGTTTATGCGATCAAAGGCTGCCCTATGCATGAAGATCCGCTTCATCTTATTCCGCAAAATTTGCGGGAGGATTTCTATAGAGAATATGGGATTCGTGTGCAGGGGAATTTGTCGCCTCTGAACATGATGAGACTGGAAGAGGAATATGGCGGCAGAATTGAGGATGTAAGGGTCGAGCGGATCTTTTTCTCAGAGGATAAACGGACCGGCATTGGTACCTTTAGTCCGTCTGATCCGAAATCTCAGGACATTGCCGATTTAACAGGAAGCATCGATTTTTCAACCATTGCTGAATTTGGATCAGAGTCAGATCCCCGTGCGTACCGCTTTGATGGAGAACTCAATAAAGCAAACCGAGGGATGATGGAGTTTCAGGAGATGTTAAAGTGTGATGAGAAATTTCTATGGCACCTCTTGTCATTAACGCAGGAAGGAAATTTTAAGGCAGGGAGATTTGCCTTGATTAGTGCAGATGAATTGATCGTCGCCCATACGAATGAAACCGAGTACCGGTCGTTTATTTCAAATAAAAAGAATGAGGCTTTGCATTCAAGAATTATTGTGATGCCAATTCCTTATAATTTAAAGGTCACAGAAGAAGAACGCATTTATCATAAAATGATTTCAGAAAGTGATGTCTCAGATGTGCATATTGCCCCGCATACGCTGAAGGTAGCAGCAATGTTCTCCATTTTGACGAGATTGAAAGAGCCGAAGCGTTCTGATATTGATTTGGTGAAAAAAATGCGTCTGTATGACGGAGAAAGTGTCGAAGGCTTCCAGTCAGTCGACATTGATGAGATGAAAAAGGAATTTCATGATGAAGGGATGAGCGGAATTGACCCGCGTTATGTAATCAACCGAATTTCATCTACCATCATTCGAAAGAATATGGAATCGATCAATGCACTGGATGTCCTGCGCTCCTTAAAAGAAGGGCTTGATCAGCATCCATCTATCTCCAGCGAGGACCGGGAACGTTATTTGAATTTCATCTCAGTCGCGCGAAAAGAGTATGATGATATTGCGAAGAAGGAAGTGCAAAAGGCATTTGTGTATTCCTATGAGGAGTCTGCGAAAACGCTGATGGATAATTACTTGGATAATGTTGAGGCTTATTGCAATAAAAACAAGCTGCGTGATCCGTTAACGGGTGAAGAAATGAATCCTGATGAAAAGCTCATGCGTTCAATTGAGGAGCAGATTGGCATTTCTGAAAACGCCAAAAAAGCATTTAGAGAAGAAATTCTGATTCGTATTTCGGCTTATGCGAGAAAGGGAAAACGCTTTGATTATAATTCTCATGAGAGATTGCGAGAGGCCATTCAGAAGAAGTTGTTTGCCGATCTAAAAGATGTGGTGAAAATTACGACATCGACGAAGACACCGGATGAACAGCAGCTGAAGAAGGTCAACGAAGTAGTGGCTAGATTGATTGATGAGCATGGCTATAATTCAACAAGTGCAAATGAACTTTTAAAATATGTAGGCAGTCTTCTGAATCGTTAATAAATGAAGGAGGCATTATTGGCGCATCAGCACCGGTAATGTCTTTTTTAGAAATGATCGTCAACTTGGATGACGAGCAGCATAGGATAAAGGAAGAATTGTGGAAAAAGGTGAGGAGGGGGATGGATGTCCCGGCAAGAAAAAAGTCAGTTTATTGTGTCTCAGGAAGACTGGTCCCTCCATCGAAAAGGTTATGACGACCAGCAGCGTCATCAGAAAAAAGTCAAAGAGGCGATTAAAAACAATTTGCCGGATCTTGTCACAGAAGAAAGCATCATCATGTCGAATGGAAAAGATGTTGTTAAAATTCCGATTCGTTCATTAGATGAATATAAAATTCGGTATAACTACGACAAAAATAAACATGTGGGTCAAGGGGATGGAGACAGCGAGGTTGGCGATGTTGTTGCGCGTGACGGCTCAGACAGTAAGCAGGGTCAAGGAAAGGGGCAGGGCGCTGGAGATCAAGCTGGTGAGGATTATTACGAAGCAGAAGTCTCATTAATGGATCTCGAGGAAGCACTGTTTCGTGAACTGGAGCTGCCAAACCTCAAGCAAAAGGAGCTTGACGACATCATTGTCGAACAAATTGAGTTTAACGATATTCGCAAAACCGGGTTAACAGGAAATATCCACAAAAAACGAACGATGCTGTCGGCATTTAAACGAAATGCGATGACAGGCAGTCCTTCCTTTTATCCCATCTACCCGGAGGATATCAAGTATAAAACGTGGAATGAAGTGACCAAACCAGAGTCGAAAGCCGTCGTTTTGGCGATGATGGATACGAGCGGAAGTATGGGTCTTTGGGAAAAATATATGGCGAGAAGTTTTTTCTTTTGGATGACACGTTTCTTACGGACAAAGTATGAGACAGTTGATATTGAATTTATTGCTCACCATACAGAGGCGAAGGTGGTAGACGAAGAACATTTCTTCTCTCGGGGGGAGAGCGGGGGGACCATTTGCTCGTCTGTCTATCGAAAGGCACTAGAGCTCATAGACGAACGATACCCACCGTCGCGGTATAATATTTATCCTTTTCATTTTTCTGATGGTGACAATTTGACATCAGATAACGCCCGGTGTGTGAAACTTGTTTCTGAGATCATGAAAAAAGCCAATTTATTTTGCTATGGTGAAGTGAATCAATACAACCGGCATTCTACGTTAATGTCAGCATACAAGCATATTCAGGATGAGAAATTTAAGCATTATATTCTGAAGCAAAAATCAGACGTTTTTCTCGCACTAAAAAAATTTTTTCAGCAGGAAGAAGTTCATTCATAACGCGCACATTTGAAAAAACCTTTCAGCATAAGGGCTGAAAGGTTTTTTGTGTGGAGAAGGAAGGGATCACCAGAAAAAAAGTAAAACTTTCTCTTTGACATTTCAATTTTCATTTATTAATATTTAATCTTGTTAAATATAAGTTTTTCAAAAAAGATGCCGATCGTCTTTTCTTCTTTTTCTGCTCCTTGCTCATAATTGAACAATAAATATAAATGGGCTGCACACCATGTTTCGGGCGGGGGTAGATCAAGGGAAAAGGACAGATTGTTGAGCTTGTTTCATATTCTGTCAGATGATGGGCATTCTAAGTTTGCTAAAGCAGATGACACTATATTTTTATACATGAAAGGAGAAACAAAACATGAACAGAGGGCGTTTATTGCTAACGAACATTATTGGCCTTATTGTAATTCTTGCCATTATTGCCGGAGGTGCTTATTACTACTACGAAAGCACAAACTTTGTCAAAACAGATGAGGCTAAAGTGACAGGTGACATGTATCAAATCACAGCACCAGCAGCTGGACAAATCAAAGGCTGGGATATCAACGAAGGTGACGAAGTGGAAAAAGACAGCACAGTTGCAAAAGTTGAAGGACAAACAAAAACAAACATTAAAGCAGTGGCTGATGGCACATTAGTCAAAAAAGAAATCCAAAACAACCAACAAGTGCAGCCTGGTACAGTTCTTGGTGAAACAATCGATTTAAGCAAGCTTTACATCACAGCAAATATTAAAGAAACAGATATTAAAAACATTGAAAAAGGCGATAAAGTCGACATCGTTGTAGATGGAGATCCTGATACAACATTTGAAGGAACTGTTGAACAAATTGGTTATGCGACAAACTCAACATTCAATATGCTGCCAGCAACAAATTCAAGTGGTAACTATACAAAAGTAACGCAAAAAGTAGCAGTGAAAATTTCAATTAAAAATCCATCAGACAAAGTACTTCCAGGTATGAATGCTTCTGTCAAAATTTCATCTTAATGATGATTGATATCAAAAAATGAAAGGAGGTTGTCTGAGATGGCAAATCAACCTGCAGCGACAAAACAGGGAGCAGGCTCCTTGTCTTTACTGATCATTTTAATGGCCGGTTTGTTCGTAGCGATTTTAAACCAAACGCTTTTGAACGTAGCTATGCCCCATTTAATGACAGAATTTAATGTGAGTGCAACGACGATTCAGTGGCTGACAACAGGCTACATGCTTGTCAACGGTGTGCTGATTCCGTTGTCTGCGTTTTTAATCACACGTTTTGGACAGCGTAGCTTATTCCTAGTGGCCATGATCTCATTTACACTAGGTACATTTATTTGCGGTATTGCGCCAAACTTTTCAACCATGCTCATCGGCCGTTTGATTCAGGCTGTCGGCGGCGGTATTTTACAGCCGCTCGTCATGACAACAATCCTTTTTATTTTCCCTCCGGAAAACAGAGGGAAAGGAATGGGGATTTTCGGTCTTGCGATGATGTTTGCTCCTGCAGTAGGACCAACATTATCTGGCTACATTATTGAACATTATTCTTGGCGTATTATGTTTTACGGACTTGTGCCAATCGGTGCGATTGTCATTATCGCGGCTTTCTTTATGTTTAAAAATATTGTAGAGCCTAAAAAAATCAAGCTGGACAGTCTTGGTGCGATTCTTTCAATCGTTGGTTTTGCTTCCCTTCTTTACGGAGTGAGTGAAGCAGGAAGTGATGGTTGGACAGATCCGATCGTCTTATCTACGATTATTATTGGTGCGATTGCGATTATTCTCTTTATTTTCCAACAGTTGAAAGTTGATAATCCGATGCTTGATTTCCGCGTATTTAAATACAGCATTTTCTCATTATCAAGTGTTATTAACATCATTATTACGGTTGCCTTATATACAGGGATGTTCTTACTTCCGATTTATCTGCAAAACCTCGTTGGGTTTACGGCATTGCAATCTGGGCTATTAATGCTTCCAGGGGCACTTGCGATGCTCATTATGTCCCCGATATCAGGGATCTTGTTTGATAAATTTGGACCTCGTCCGCTTGCGATTGTGGGGATGCTCATTACCGTTGTCACGACATATGAGTTCACAAAGCTGACCATTGATACTTCTTATAGTCACATTGTGCTCATGTATGCAGTACGTGCATTTGGTATGTCACTTCTTATGATGCCGGTTATGACAGCAGGGATGAACCAATTACCACAGCACTTAAACAGCCATGGTACAGCGATGTCTAATACATTGAGACAAATTAGCGGTTCCATCGGTACGAGTTTGATCACAACGATTTATACGAATCGGACGACATTCCATTATTCCAATATGGCGGATCAAACAAATACAGCCGACCCGCTCTTTATGAATTCATTCCAGGCGGCTGTATCGAATGTGATGCATCATATGGGCATGACAGCAGAAGCTGCTCAAAAATATGTATCCACCCAGCTCTTTACGAAAGCACAGATCGATTCAAACGTGATGGGTATCAATGATGCTTACATGTGGGTGACATTATTCTGTGCGGCTGGTGTCATTCTCAGCTTGTTCCTGCGAGATGTTCGTAAGGATAAAAAGCGAAAAGAACAGCAGCATAAGAAACAAGAAATATCATTGCTTCCAGCACCTAAGGAAGCAAACCAAGATGCAAGATAAGTGTGGAGGGACCGTACATGAAAATTTATGTTGTATACGATAGTGAAGGTGACCATACAAAAGCACTTGCAGAAGCGATTGCAGCAGGCGCAGGTGAAACAGAGCAAGCTGAAGTATTCATTGATCACGTGAAAGATGCAGACATTCGGAAGCTCGATCAAATGGATGCGATCATTTGGGGCTGCCCTGGTCACTTTGGTACTATTAGTTCTGGGTTAAAGACATGGATTGACCGTCTTGGCTACTTATGGGCAGAAGGAAAACTAATCGATAAAGTCGGTGCTGTTTTCTGTACAACTGCTACAACACACGGCGGTTTAGAAATGACAATGCATAATTTGATTACCCCAATGTTCCACCAAGGAATGCTTGTTGTCGGCCTTCCTGGAAATGTTCCTGAGAATGCTTTATACGGCTCTTACTATGGAGCTGGTGTGACATGTCCGATCGATTCTGATGAATTGATTTCGACTGAAGGCATTGAACTCGGAAAAGCACTAGGAAGACGTGTAGCATCAGTCACTGCGTCATTTAAGCGATAAGGAGAGGGTTCTTTTGGCGACGATTATTGTAGCGTTAGTAGCTGCTGTTCTAGTCATTATTGGATTAGTAGCGTTCAATGTCAGACACGCATCGGCCGATAAGGAAGAGATCAAAGAAGATGTCTCCAATCAGCCTGACGTGCCGCATAGCGAGCCAGAAGCTGTGGCGAGACCTGTAGAGCCTGAAGTTGAAAAAAAAGCGTCAGAGCCTTCTCAAACAGATGATGCTGCGGCTGGCGACGATTTCTATAGACAGGCGCTTCAAAAGTTTAAACAGCCAGAACCACCTGTCAAAGAAGAAGAACCAGAGACTAAAATGAATGATGATATGTATCGTTCTGCTTTACAGAAGCTAAAGCAGAAGGACAAATAAAAAAGAGAACCTCTCATCAGGTTCTCTTTTTTTATGCAACAAAAAAACCGCCGACAGAAGCCGGGCGGTTTTCCTTCACTCTATAAAGTGCTAAAAGAGCAGATGCTCTTAAATTACGCTTTGTTAACGTTAGCAGCTTGTGGTCCACGGTTACCTTCAACGATTTCGAAAGAAACTGATTGACCTTCTTCTAAAGTTTTGAAGCCTTCGCCTTGGATAGCAGAGAAGTGAACGAATACATCGTCTTGACCTTCTACTTCGATGAATCCGAAACCTTTTTCAGAGTTGAACCATTTTACTTTACCTTCTAACATGAAATTTCCTCCTAAAGCGATCTTAACGCTTAAATTCACTATTCTTGCTCTTACACAAACTTCAAAGACGAAAACTCTTACAAAACTTTCTTCTTAAAGATGATACGAACAAAAATAATTACCTTTACTTTACCAGTGTTTGCGGGAAAAAACAACTGTTATACGAAAACTTTTTTAAAAATAATTAGCGCTAACAAATTGAGGAAAATGCCTATGTCAAATGGTCTTTTTTTCTCTCTGAAAAGCTCACTTGATTTCGGCCGGACTCCTTCGCTTTATAGAGCTCCTGATCAGCTATAATCGGTAATTGCTTAATGTCTGCACTAGTTCCATGAGAATAAGCACATCCGATTGATACTGTAGTATGAATGGACAGACCGTTTTTTAAATAAATCGGCTGATCTGCTATTTTTTTTCGTAAGCGTTCTGCAATCTGCCATGTTTTCTCAATTGTACAGTTTGGAAGAAGGACAGCGAATTCTTCACCGCCAATCCGCCCAATATAATCAGAGCTTCTTGTGTTTTTAATCAGCCTTGTACCGATTTCTTTTAAAACGATATCTCCCTCATGATGCCCATATTGATCATTAATGGTCTTGAAGTAATCGATGTCTAGGTAAATAAGGGACATTTGATGGATAGGCTGCTTCAACTTCTTAGTAAAAGCATCACTTAATACCTCATCGAACTTCCGTTTATTTAAAACACCTGTTAAAAAGTCATAATGAGCTTGGAATTTATACAAATTTAACAGCTGATATGCTTTTGTTTGATGCTCAATGACATAAAAATTAAACAATCCAGCAATATATGAGAAAATCCAATAAGTAGAATGCAGTTGAAATGATGTCTCATGCACGACCATGATAAACAGGCTTGTGGCCATCACATTACCAATCGTAATGGATAACAGCATTTTCACAACATGATTCATATGACGCTCTGCAATCAAAAAAGAAGAGGCTGCGATAAACATCATGGAAAAAATATTGATGGAAGAAGCGATGTTGGCTTCAATTAATAATCGGCCAATGACGACAACAAAGGCTGCAATCATTGTTTGGGCGATGCCTCCATAAAAGGCCGTTAAAATAAGGGGAATATGTCTTAAATCGATGATCGCTGGTCCTGTTTTAATAGAGAAGAACATTAAAAGGACACCGAGTAACCCAGAAAGCATGCCTTTGCATATTTGTCTGAGCAAGGTATCTTCTTTTTTTAGAAAATTCTCTTTAAACACAAGCATAAATAAATAATGGAAAGTAACAAGAATTGTTAAATTAATAAAGAGGTCTCTTAGCAAAATAGAATCACCTTTTTAAAATTACTAAAATTTGTTGCAAAAGAAAAGGGTAAAAAGGATAATTAATAAAAATTTTAATGAAGAGGAATTGAAGAAAATGCGAGGAAAACGCTTTCCAGATCAAACGGACTGGCTTTCTTTTTTTGAAAAAATGCCAGATGCCGGATTTGAAAAAGAAATGCCGGTTGAATATCAAGATTTGACGTTTCGGTTCGAGAATCAGGAGGAGCGATTTGTTGTGGACATGTCGCTTGCTATGCGGGAATTTACCTTAAAGGTCGTTCGAAAAAAGACCGAATCCGTTTTAGGCATATATGATTTTAAAACAGTGCAGCATGTAGAGATAAAAAAAGATCGGAAGGAAGAAAAGGAGCTTTTGCTGATATTAGAGCATCATGACGACTTCCTCACAACAATCGAAATCTCATTTTTACCTTCCTTTTGTCTCATGGTCAAAGAACATTTTTCTGGAGAATAAACAGGAGCCTCTTTTTATGAAGGCTCCTGTTTTATTATTTGTGCTCGATGTCATTGATGACTTGCTGGATTGATTCATCATCCATCACATTCATCACATTTTCATCAATGTGAAGAGATTGCGCATAAGACTCTCTTGGCTGATAGGTTCTTGTTGGTGATTGGTGCTGGTTTGTTTGATTTGGCTGGACAGCTGTGAATGCTTGCTTGATCATTTGTCCAACTTCACCTGTTCCTTTTGATTCTTTATGTGAGTGGGACTCATGGCGAGATGAGTTTTGGTGCTGATGGTTTGCGCCTTTCATCATTGAAGACATATTCATTTGTGTCATGCTTTTCAGCCTTCTTCGTAATACCGGGGAGAATAATGCAATGATAGCTGTTGATACTGCGATCATTGCGCCAGTGCTCATACCTTTTCTTTTCTTAAACAAACGAATCCCTCCATTTGGTCGTGATGATTCTACATCATGTTTAGGATGACCAAACCCAGCTGAATTATGAATTCATTTTACGAAAACAGAGGATGTGTGCATAAAAAGCCGGCTGGATGAAAAACCTATGAGCAAAAGGAGGGAATAATTGATGAATAAGAAATGGATGCTATCTTTACTGCTCGTGCCAACATTAATCACCGCTGGGTGTGGAATGAACAATCAAGGCGATGAGCGTAGAGGAACAATGAAAAGGCAATATGAAAATGTCACATATAAGAATGACAACATGAGACAGGATCAGCCAGATGTTCAAACACCTCAGAAGGTCAAAGTGGCAGATAAGGCGTCAGAGCTTGTAGCGAATATGTCTGAAGTGAAAACAGCGAACGTGCTTGTCACTGGAAAAAATGCATTTGTAGCCGTTGTGCTTGAAGGCAATAAAAGCGGTGATGTGACGGACGATCTGAAAAAGAAAATTTCAGACAAAGTCAAATCAACGGATCAACAAATCGACAACGTGTATGTATCTGCTAATCCAGACTTTGTCGATCGTATGCAAGGGTACGGAAAACGTATTAAAAGCGGAGAGCCAATTTCAGGATTCTTCGATGAATTTACTGAAACGGTTAGACGTGTCTTCCCTGAATCAAAATAGCTACGACAAAAGCCGTATGTCATATGCGGCTTTTTTGTTTGGAACCGCACCTCGCGTACCTGACTGCATAAAGTAAAAAATATATCACCTCTTGTTGATCTTTGTTTCTTCATAGAAAGAGAAAGAGGGTGCAGGATGAATTCAGGTGGGGAGCAAATGAAAGCCAAGCCGTCATTGATTCATAAAAAACTTGTAGGCGGAATGATTGCAGCAGGTCTGATTTTTTATGCTTTCACCGCGTACTTGATTTATGTTGCGTTTCAGCTGACAGGACAATATTTAGAGCAGCAGTCTTCTCCTAAAACGATTATAACGGAGGGACTCAATAAGCAAGTATATGAACATATTCGAATCTACTATGCAGAGGAAGAGGAAGCTTTTGTTGATCTGACAATAGAGGCTTTGAAACAGGCAGAGAAGAGGACAGCGTCAGTGTTTCAATTTGAAGCTGACAGACCTTTAGACGTTATTTATTTTGATGATAAAGAGTCGATCGAACAAATGGCAGGGATTAAGCATATTACTGGATTTTACTCTGATCATGATCAAATGATAGGGTTATATCCAGATAAACGGGAAGCATTATTGAAGAAAGAGACACTGCCTTTATACTTTTTCAATACGTTGTTTATTCATGAGTATGCTCATTTTGTTTTCTATGAAAAGGTCCATTCATATGAAGTGTCTCCAGGAATGTTTCCGCTTTGGTTCCACGAAGGAACAGCAGAATGGACGGCCTATGACGTGTTAAATGCTACGTCTGAACGCTTCGACGTGATTCCTTTTCAATCTCTTCATTCTGATCAAGACTGGCAGAATTCCCGGGTGACGTATGAGACAGATGTATATTTACAAAGCTATTATATGATCTATGAGCTGGTGCAGCTTTACGGACGAGACGTCATACATGAAATCATAGAGGAAACTGCGAAAACGGGCCAATTTGCTAGCGGCTTTGAACAGGCGACGGGGAAGAGGCTCACAGATTTTGAAGATCAGTTTAAAGTCATGTATCAAAGAAAAAACGGCTGACCAAAGAAGGGGGTCAGCCGTTTTTCTTAATGAAGAGGCTTTTGTTGATCGGCCTTACTAGGAGGCATTTGAACCTGCCCCTGAAGCTGTGCAAAAGCTGACGTCATGGCGGTCATGTCTTGTTTGGAAAGCTGAGGAACTTGATAGTAGCCATGCTTATTTTGATACAAGAAAATTTCATACGCCATTTCGATAAAGTTCGGAATCTGCGCAGCAAGCACACGTCTGACAACAGGGTTTGTTACTTCTAATGCTGACATTGAAAGTAACCCGGCGTGTGATTTGACTAGGCTGAGCATGTGTCCTGTGATGCCTAAGTCTTTTACATCCTGTAGTGACTGGTTCGGCTTCTTCGGCTGAGAAGGTTTGATTCCGTATGTCACTTGAGTGTGTTCTTTCATCATATAAGTAGCGGTTTCTTCACTAGGCTTTTGGCCTGTAGAAAAACAATCTACAGTGACATTGTACTGGGATAAAACGAATTGATATTGTCGATCCAGGATGTCGGATAATGCAGGATCTTGAATAAATTGCCGCAAGATCATATATTGATCCAAAATATTAATCGTGCCGGCTAAAATTTCATGTAAATCGAATAACTCATGCCCGCCATGGTTGAGCTCAGGCTGCTGAGCGCTTCCTTGAAACATTGGCTGCTGATCGTTTTGCATTGAGATTCCTCCTTCTGTTTATACACTCTGTTTTAATGTGAGGATGTTTTCACGATTTCATGCAAAAAACATTATTTACAATTAGAGGGTTTTCTTTCTTTTTGTCGAAAAAAAGTATCAGACGAATGAACATGGGGGTACCAGATGCAGGACAAAATCATTAATCGTTTGATAGAAGACGAACATGTGCAGACACCAGTGATCGGCATCGGTGTTTCGCCGTTTGAACAGCATCATCTTGAGGCTTTTTTTCAATCATTACCACATGAATTAAATGCCTCTTTTATTGTTGTGCAAAATCATGTGACAGGCGATTGTATAACAGATTTGGAAGCACTTGTTTTACCGATTGGCTACCGGGCAAAAACGATTAAACATGGTGAGAAAGTCATGAAGAAGACGATCTATTTTTGTCCGCAGCATGCAGCAGTGACGTTAACGGAAGATCACCGGCTTCATGTGTCTGAGCAGCTGCCAACAAACAAGGCATGCTCTGTCAACTCGCTTTTTAAGTCACTTGCCAGCGTTCAAAAGGAAGAGGCGTTTGCGATCTTCTTTCAAAAAGGTCATTGTGTGGGGAGTGGATTGCTCCAGTTGGTTGAGCAAGGCGGTACAGCCTTATCGTGCAGTGAGGTAGAGAGTGGTTTTGACAGTTTGTATCATCACACATTCAAAAATCCGTCCACCCTTGCGGCATATACGGCCAATATCATCAATGTCCCGCATGCTGATGCGATGGATCCAGCTTTACTAAGAATCATTGAACGTCTTGAAATGTATAAAGGGATTGCCTTTTCAGCCTATGAAAAGAAAAGGCTGCTTTCTGTCATTCAAAAGCGTATGCGCACTGCAAACGAGCCGATGTCATTATTATCAGAGTACGATCGTTTATTAGAAAGAGAACCAGATGAGCTTGATCGCCTGCACGCTCAGCTCCTAAGCGGCACGACTACTTTCTTTAGAGATACGGAGGCTTTGCGAGTATGTGAACAGAAGGTGATACCGTCAATCATTGACCATTCAATGAACAACGGGAAATCTCGATGCCGAATTTGGATTGCGGGATGTTCGACAGGGGAAGAAGCTTATTCTTTTACAATTTTATTTTTAGAAGAAATGAAGCGAAGAGATGTGTCCATTGAACTTCAAGTCTTTGCGACAGATATCAACCGAAAAGCCATTCAAATAGCTAGTAAAGGTCTTTATTCGAGAGAATCTATGGCAAGCATACCGGAAAAATGGCGGGCGCGATATTTCGAAAAGAAAGGTGACGCTTTTATTGTGAAGCAGTCGCTTAGAAAACATATTGTTTTTGCTCCTCACAATTTATTGATTGATTCACCTTTTATCCACCTCGATTTTATCAGTTGCCGAAATGTTCTGATGTACTTTGAGCCAGAAGTGCAAAAACGAGTATTATCCCGATTCCAATATGCTTTAAAAGATCAAGGGGTGTTGATTTTAGGGCCAAATGAAACTGTCCCCAATATCCCTCGATTGTTTCAATTGTTCAATGAGAAGTGGAACATTTACACCTATTCCAACGTTCCTGCACCTAGTGTCCCTTGGGTACATGACGCTCGTGATGCCGAGTTAAAAAAGCGAGCTGCACAATATATGAAGGATGTAAGCGAGGATTATGATGCATGTATAGTCATTAATGATTGTAACAAAATCCTGGCGATGTCAAATGGGGCATATTCCTTCTTAGACCATGTAGAAGTGTCAGATCAATCATGTGAATATGTGACACCTGAATATTTGAAAGAGATGTTAAGTCAAACCTTTCAAAAGGTGTGGACTGACGAGACAGAGGTTGTGTTTCAGCATGTTCTCATTTCGGAAAAAGGAAAAAAGCAGTATGCGGATTTTACTGTAAAGAGTTTTGATCGCCGTTTTAAAGGAGTATACGTCATTCTTATTCGAATGAATGAGAGAGGAAAAAATCAAAAGAACAGCAGGGAAAATGGGATGTCAGATCAGAATTCAGTCTATCAACAGCGTATTGTCGACTTAGAAAATGAACTAAATGAAGTCAAACAAAAAGAGCAGGAGGCAAGGGCTCAATTAAAAGCGAAAAACACGCAAATAGCGGAGCTTGAGAAAAAACACGATCATTTTATTAATATCATAAACAACTTAAGGGTAACAAGGGAAGAACTGTATAGACCTTCTGTCAAGCCGGAGCTTGCGACGTTGTTTGTGGACCGAGACATGAATATTCGCTACTACACTCCTACAGCTGCCTCTTTATTTACTTCAGCTCAAATAAGGCACCAGCAATCCTTTCAGTCGATGGCTAAGAAACTTACGCAGGAAACGCTCTATCATGACATACAATCCGTTATCTCGGATAAGCGCGTCATCGAACGAGAAATTGAAACGAATGAAGGAGAACAATTCACCGTTCACATCACACCTATCCTTGACCAAGATCATGAGGGAGCGGTGATGACGTGGATTAAAATGACGGAAATGACAAAAATCAAACAGTCACTTCATCTAGCGGTAACAGCACTGGATAATAGCCATATTCATATTGTTGTTGCAACTGAGGAAGGGGTCATCCAATGCGTGAATCAGCGTTTTTGCCAGTTTGTGCAGCAGCATGAATATGACCTGATCGGCAAAGATATCTTTTCTGTCTACCATTCTCTGTGTCAATGTGATGATTTAGAAAAGCAATGGGACGTTTGTTTAAAAGAAGGCAGCTGGACAGGTGAGCTGTACTTTCAGGATTTATCAGGCCGTGAACGATGGGAGAGGGTCTCTTTACATCGAATTGATGATCCTGACAAAATGCAGTCTACCGTGATGCGGATTTCAGAGGACATTACGAATCAAAAGCAGTCAGAGAAGATGCTGATGAAGTCAGAGATGCTTTCCGCAGTAGGTCAGCTTGCAGCCGGCATCGCCCATGAGATAAGGAACCCGCTGACGTCGTTAAAGGGATTTTTACAGCTGATGATTCAAAGTAAGAAATATCAGAAGGATTATGCAGATGTGATGATGTCTGAATTTAATCGGCTTGAAGCCATTATTAATGAATTCCTTGTGCTCTCTAGAAGCAAATCGGTGAAATTTGAGCCGGTACAAGTCAATCTTCTGCTCGAAGAAGTGATCATGGTCGTTGAATCACAAGCGGTTTTAAAAGGCGTGTCTATTCAAAAGAATTTGTCTCCGTCGCTGCCAAACATTCAAGGTATACCGAATGAACTGAAACAAGTCTTCTTAAACATTCTTAAAAACGGTATTGAAGCGATGGATGGTGTGACAGGTGTTATTCAGGTCACATCCGTATTGGAACATAATCAGATGATGCTGATCTTTGAAGACCAAGGTAAGGGCATACCAGAAGACGAAATAGGGAAACTGGGTGAACCTTTTTATACAACGAAAGAAAAAGGGACTGGCCTTGGTTTAATGATGACGATTAAAATCATTGAAAGCCATGGCGGCAGCATTCGTTTTGAAAGCAAAAGCTTCGAGGGGACACGGGTAATTATTACGTTTCCAATGAGCTAGCAGACATAAGATTTACAAGAAATCCATCTACCATCAATATTTACTTAGTACACTATGAGAGATAAAGCTCGGAAGGGGAGAGGTTTAATGAAACGTGTTCGATCCATTCGAATGATCTGCTGTTTGGTTTTGGTGATTTTTAGTCTGCAATCCTTACTGCCTGGCATGATCACAGCAGAACAAGCCAGTGCGTCTGAAAAGAAGGAAACGGTATGGAACCAAAAGAAGCCAATGAAAATCAAAAAAGCCCGTCAGCTAATCGGAGAGACAGTGACAGTGAGCGGAATTGTGACAGCAGATCAATCGGCTATAGGCAATGGGAAACTGTCAACGTACATTCAAGACAAATCAGCTGGAATCAATATATATTCAGCACAGCCTGACAACTTCCCAGAACTAAAAGCTGGCATGAAGGTGACAGTATCGGGGAAGATCACGTCTTATAAAGGACTGATTGAAATTGTGCCGGATCGAGACCGCCTGAAGATCGATGGTGTGAATCAAACCTTGCCAAAGCCGAAGCGAGTCTCCGTGAAACAACTAGAAACGGATCAGGCACGTAAACATGAAGGAAAACTTGTGAAGGTCAAAGGCTATGTTGAATCAAAACCAGAGCAGCCGGCTGGCGGTGGATACAATGTGGTGATCATTGATAAAAAATATCACAGCACCACCCTTAGAGTGATGGTGGATACAAGTGCCATTGATGAAGTGAAGACAGGGAAATGGTATGAGTTTACAGGAGTGTTAAGCAAGTATGATTCGCTGCAGGTGCTTCCACGACACAAGGGTGATGTCAGCCTGCTGAAACGCCAGCCAAAGCCGCCAAAAATCAAGAAAGAATACGAGGCAACGGTTGACCGGGTGGTGGATGGAGATACGATTCATTTAAAGAAGCCTGTGCTTGGTACAACAAAGGTGCGCTTTGTGAATATGGACACGCTGGAAACGTACCATAAGCCAAAAAATGAATTAGATCAAAACCAGCTGCGTTTTGGACAGAAGGCGGCGGACTATTTAAACACACTTCTTTCAAGCGGAGATAAAGTCACATTAAAGATTGGTCCTGAAGCGAAGGACGGCTATGGACGTCTTTTAGCTCAAGTGAAAACCAAAAAAGGGGTCAATACGAATTTAGAGCTTGTGAAAAAAGGATATGCTCCTACGTATTTCATCTGGCCGGTTGGAGATGAAAAGGACTATCAGACGTTCCAAAAAGCTGTCAAAGAGGCGAAAGAAAAAGGGCTTGGCATTTGGAATGAAGCAGATCCGCTGCTGGAACAGCCGTTTGAATTTAGAGCACGTGAACAGAAAAAAGGACTGACACGCTACGTCGGTGATTCATCAGCGAAAACGTACGTATCGCCTGACAGCTGGAAAGAAATCGCTGTAGATAAACGCATCTTTTTTGCTTCGAAAGAAGAAGCAGAACAGGCTGGCTATCAGCCGGCAGAAGGAACTGGGGAAGTCCCATTAACCATTTTAAGCTTGAATGATTTACACGGGAAAATTGATCAACAATACGAACTGGATCTGAAAGGTGATGGCAATAAAGGAACGTACGGACGGATGGATTATGTGGCGGCTTATATGAAACAAAAACAAGCAGCAAACAAAAATACGATCACAGTCCATGCCGGAGATATGATTGGCGGCAGCTCTCCAATATCTTCTCTTCTGCAAGATGAACCAACAGTTGAACTCATGGAGAACATTGGCTTTGATGTTGGCACGGTCGGCAACCATGAATTTGATGAAGGGGTGGACGAGCTATTACGGATCATAAATGGCGGAGAACATCCTAAAGGCACAAAGGGATATGACGGACAGAATTTTCCGCTCGTTTGTGCAAACTGTGAATACAAGGATACAGGTAAACCACTTTTACCTGCATATGAAATCATGGATGTCGAAGGAATCCCTGTAGCATTTATCGGTGTTGTGACAAAGTCAGCCGCAGGAATGGTCATGCCAGAAGGGATTAAAGACATTCAGTTTACAGATGAAGTTAAAGCGGTAAATGAAGCTGCGAAGGAATTAAAAGAAAAAGGGATCAAAGCCATTGCGGTTTTAGCTCATATGACAGCCTCGCAAAATGGAGATACCATCACTGGAGAGAGTGCGAAGCTTGCCAAAGAAGGCGATGATGAAATTGATGTCATCTTTGCAGGGCATAATCACGAAGTCGTAAACGGAGAGGTCAATGGGAAATTAATTGTTCAAGCCTTTGAATATGGGAAGGCCATTGGCGAAGTTAATGTAACACTTGACCGCAAAACGAAGGATATTGTCAAAAAGAGTGCAAATATCCAGTATGTAGACCAGTCTGGTATTGAAAAGGACAAGGAAGCAGCCGTCATCTTGGCTCATTACGGGAAAGAAGTTGAGCCGATAATTAGTGAGGTAGTTGGTGAAGCTGGTGTCAAAATGGAAGGCGGCTATTCAAATGATGGAGACACGCCGCTCGGTAATTTGATTGCCGATGGTATGAGATATTCTATGAAAAGTGATTTTGCCATGATGAATGGCGGCGGGATCAGGCAAAACCTTGAAAAAGGGCCGATTACGTGGGGAAATCTGTTTAATATTCAGCCCTTTGGCAACGTTTTAGTTAAACTTGAGATTAAGGGAAAAGACTTGGCTGAGATCATTGAAGCGCAAATTTCTCCTCAATTTGGACCAGATTATAGCATTTCAGGCTTTTCATATTCCTATGATCCGGTAACATATAAAGTAGTCGACTTAAAGCTTCCAGATGGTTCAGCCGTTGCGCTCGATCAAACGTATACACTCACGGTGAATAATTTTATGGCAACTGCAACTGGCAGTAAATATGCACCGATAGGACGGCTGGGGAAAAATCCTGAAACAGGTCCAGAGGATTTAGAAGCCACTGTCGCTTTTGTGAAGAGCTTTGAAGGAGCTTCCATTGTGTATCAAAAAGAGGGACGCATTCAAAAAGCAAAACAAGAAGAAAAAGCAGCAAGCTAATGACCGTATCATCTAAGAGAAATGTAACAGGTAAAGGAGTTTAAGCATGAAAAAGTGGCTTGCACTTACTGTGATGACAGCAGGAATTGTCTTGCTCGGCTGGGGAATTTGGCAAATCGCCTCTACGCACCTTCAAACGGCACAATCATTAGAAGATGCAAAGAAAGCGGTAGCGGACGATCAAGGGATGTCAAAGAAGCAGTTTTCTCCTGATGTGGGGAAAGCCTCTGGCATCCTGACGATTCCGAAATTAAAAGCAGACCTTCCCATTGTCGAAGGGACAGATGCGGATGATCTTGCCAAAGGAGTCGGGCATTACAAAGGCAGTTATTACCCAGATCAGAAGGGACAAATCGTCCTATCTGGCCATCGTGACACGGTATTTCGCCGAACAGGTGAACTGAATATTGGGGATCAGCTGAAAATCACTGTGCCGTATGGTGAGTTTGTTTATGAAATCACACATACGAAAATCGTGGATCAGCATGATACATCCATTATTACTTTGCAGAATAAAAAGGAAGAGCTGGTGTTAACGACATGCTATCCATTTCATTTCGTTGGCAATGCACCAGAGCGGTACATTATTTATGCAAAAAGAGCATCTGTCTAAAGAAAAAGAGCCTGCTGTTTAAATGCAGGCTCTTTTTTTAATGGATAATTTCGTCCATGAGCTGGGACATATCTAGAGGAAGCGGTGCTTCTATGCTCAGGTGCTCACCTGTAAAAGGATGTGTCATGTCTACTTGTTTGGCGTGGAGAGCGCATCTATTGATATGATGACGAGCTCCGCCATAAAGTGTATCTCCAGCTAAAGGGTGCCCGAGACTGCTAAGATGTACTCGAATTTGATGTGTTCTTCCGGTCTCAAGTTGCAGCTTGACGGCTGTCATTTGCAGACGTTTATTGCTGTCCATGACCTGAAAGTGAGTGACAGCATTTTGACCAGTAGGAGAGATTCTTCGTCTGACGGCATGATGCTTGTCACGGCCAATTGCTGCATCAATAGTGCCTTTCTTTTTCTTGAAAAGTCCTTCTGCGATGGCGATGTAGGTTCGGTTGATCGTTTTTTTAGAAAGCATTTGATCAAGCACAGCATGAGCTAACCTGTGTTTAGCAAAAATGACCGTGCCGCTTGTGTCTTGATCGAGTCTGTGAATATGTCTCACTCGCTTTTCCTCGCCATTTGCTTGAAAATGAAAGGCCACAAGGTTAGCCAGTGTGCCCGTTTGTCCCTTTTCATTCGGGTGCGTCGGTCGTCCAGCGGGTTTTTGCACAATCAATAAGTGCTCGTCCTCAAAGAGCACCTCTAATTCACCATATTCTGGCGTCACATCACTTTCTTCCGTTTCAAATAAATCGATCAGTATGTGATCACCTGTACTGACTTTTGCCGCGTGATGGGCAGGCTTTTGATTTAAACGTACTTTTTGATGCTCCATCCAAAAATGGATAATCGGTTTTGAAGCCGACACTGCTGTTTTTAAAAACTGACTCAGTGAAGAATCTTGATGCTGCTCACCTACTTTTAGCGAGAGCGTGTGTCCTTTAATGTTCATGATATCCGTTCCTCTCTTTGGGTATATATAGGAAACACTTACCTTGGCGAACGCCTTTTTTTCTGTGCTATTCTGAATGGAGAAATAACGACAGAGAGGTAGATGTCACGTGAGAATAATGAAAGCTGCTACAGACCTGCAAGAGCAGGCAATTGAAGAAATATCAAAGGATGTTGAAGATCTTCTATCCCATGCTGTCGGTGAAGACCCAGCTGCGCGTCAAAAAGAACGCCCGCTAACCTTTGTTGAAGGGGTTTATAACGGAACGATGGACGATGCTTTTCGTATTTTATCGGGACTTCAGCTATTACATACCATTATTGTAAAACCTAAACGCCATATTACAAAGTGTGATCGTGAGCTATTCGAGCGAAACCGTGAGCAGGTCAATGCATGCGGCTTTTCTTTTCCGTTTGATTTAGACGATTTTGCCAGCCGCCGCCTTCAAAATGCGTAAAAGTTGGTGTGAACTTCCTTGTTAACTTACAAGGCTGCCGCACATACTATTTTTAAGGGAACGGAGAAACCTTTAGATCTGTAATACCAAACCCGCTCTTTTTCAACATTGCCTATTTCTCCACGAATCGGAGCGCTTGGATCTCTTGCAGAATGAACTGAACACGGGTAGGAGCCTGACAAAATGGTACAGGCTCCTTTTATACATAATTATTTTAGCAGACATTCATCTTTGAAAGTCAATTTTATTCACGATATGATAGCATTGAGTATCATATTAAAGACTTTCGTAAAAAAAGGAGTGGCCTCGTTGGTAAAGGCGATTATATTTGATTTTGACGGATTAATTTTAGATACAGAAACACATGAATATGAAGTTTTACAAGAAATGTTTGCGGAGCATGAGTCGGAGCTGCCTCTTTCCGTATGGGGCAACGTCATCGGGACGCAGGCAGGCTTTAAGCCGTTTGAATACTTAGAAAAACAGCTAGGAAAGACGCTCGATCATGAGGCACTCACAGCGGACCGGCGTTCTCGTTTTCAAAAGAGAATGAAGGATGAATCAGCACGACCTGGCGTAGAAGCTTATTTACAGGCAGCGAAGGAGCTAGGGATCAAGATTGGACTTGCTTCCAGCTCAGACTATAAATGGGTGTCTGATCACCTGAAGCAAATTGGTCTTTTTGATTACTTTGAATGTATCCGCACGTCAGATGATGTGGAAGAAGTCAAACCTCATCCAGAGCTTTATTTGCAAACCGCAAGCTGTTTAGGTGTAGAGCCAAAGGATTGTGTGGCTTTTGAGGATTCAGTGAATGGATCAGTGGCTGCTAAACGGGCAGGCATGAAATGCGTCATCGTCCCAAACAAAGTGACGAGCACGCTGCAATTTGAAGAATACGATGTGAGATTAGAATCCATGGCTGAAATCGAATTGCTCCAGCTATTCCATCAGCTTGAAAAAGAGGATCAGTAAGGGGGCAAAAACATCATGGCAGAAAAACTCGATTTAACGCGGTTTGAAAAAAGAATGGTGATCCGTAATATCCGGGAAGAAGATATTGACCGAATCATTGCCTTGCAGGAGGTATGCTTTCCGGGCATGGACCCATGGAAACGAGAGCATCTTGAAAGCCATCTTGAGCATTTCCCAGAAGGTCAGTTTTGTGCTGAATTTGAGGGGGAAATCATTGGCTCTTGTTCAAGTTTATTAATTAACTTTGATGAATACGATGACCGTCATACTTGGCAGGACATCACAGATGATGGGTACATCACAAACCATAATCCAGATGGGATGAATATGTACGGAATTGAGGTTATGGTTAGTCCTGAGTACCGCCGCATGAAAATTGGCCATCGTTTATATGAAGCAAGAAAAGACTTAGCAAGAAGATTAAATTTGAAAAGTATCATTATTGGCGGACGCATCCCGAATTATCATAAATACCAAGAGGAAATGACGCCTCGCCAATATGTGGAGCAGGTCATGCTTCACCAAATTTATGACCCTGTTTTATCTTTTCAGCTGTTAAATGAATTCAGCCTCATGCGGATTAATCCGAATTATTTGCCGGATGATAAGGCATCCAGCACATATGCCACGTTAATGGAATGGAACAATGTCGATTATCGTCCGCAATCGAAAAGATATTATAAATCGGCGTTCCCAGTTCGTATTTGCGTCATTCAATATGCGATGAAACAAATTCATTCCTTTGAGGAATTCATGAATCAGGTGGAGTATTATGTTGATGTCGCATCAGATGCGTCAGCTGACTTTGCCGTATTCCCAGAGATTTTTACAACGCAGCTCATGTCTTATTTAGAGGAGCGCTCCCCAAGTCTTGCAGTGCAGCGTATCACGGAATATACCGAGGACTACATTAATTTGTTCACAGACCTTTCTGTGAAGTACAACATTAATATCATTGGTGGATCCCATTTCGTTGAAGAGGAAGGGAAAATCTACAATATCGCTTATTTATTTAGACGTGATGGAACGATTGAAAAGCAATATAAGCTCCATATCACACCGAATGAAAGAAAATGGTGGGGGATTTCAGCAGGTGATCAGGTTCGGGTATTTGATACGGACTGTGGTAAAATTGCGATCCAAATTTGCTACGATATTGAATTTCCTGAGCTGGCTCGGATTGCAGCTGATAAAGGAGCAAAAATTATTTTTACTCCGTTCTGTACAGAAGACCGTCAAGGCTATTTAAGAGTGCGTTATTGTGCACAGGCTAGAGCGGTTGAAAATCAGATTTATACCGTCATCTCTGGAACTGTCGGAAACCTTCCGCAAACCGAAAATATGGATGTCCAATATGCACAATCAGCGATTTTTGCCCCATCTGACTTTGAATTTGCAAGAGATGGGATTGTAGGAGAATGTAATCCGAATATAGAAATGGTTGTCGTTGGCGATGTCGATTTAGAAATTTTAAGAAGACAGCGGCAAGATGGAACGGTACGTCAGCTCAAAGACCGAAGAAGAGATGTGTACCATATTGAATATAAGAAATAATGAAAGGAAGCGCCTACCACAAGGCGCTTCTTTTTGATGACATTTTTTAAAATGACATAGCAGCTGGACGAGCTAAGGCTTTCGTAGCCACCTGTTCAAGATTCATCATAAGTATTGTAAACAAAGCTAAAGAAGGAGGAAAGCTTATTTTTTCATGTGATAAAGGGATGCTCGAGAAAAATCTGAATATACTGAAACGAGATCATGTGTTCAAAAAGGAGAGGAAAATGGGGCGACAAGCTAAACATTTGTATATCAATTTACCGGTAAAGCATGTCAAGGAATCAAAGGCTTTTTTTGAGCAGCTGGGTTTTGATTTTCAAGAGCAGCTGACGAATGATCAGGCAGCTTGTTTGGTCATTGGTGACACCATTACGGTTATGCTGTTAACCCATAAGCATTTTCAAACCATCTCAGAGAAGCAATTGGTGGATGCAAGGCAGGGATCCGAGGTCATTGTCTCTATGCGGGTTGATTCACGAAAAGAGGTCGATGAGCTGGTGGAGCAGGCGATGGCAGCAGGCGGGTCACCGTTTAAGGAAAAGCAGGATCATGGGTTCATGTACGGTTGGAGCTTTCAGGATCTTGATGGTCATTTGTGGGAAGTGTTCTATTTGGATGAGGAGAGAAGCGGCCTTTCATAAGGGCGCTTCAGCTTGTAGACAAACCCTCGCATTCGGTGTCAGGCCTGCGCTCCGATGCTCACGAATGTCAAATTCGCTCCGCTTCGGTACTCGTCCTTTCTAGACTGCAAAGGTTTTCAATCACACTGAAAAGAAGACAAAGGGCTAAAATAAAGAACATTTTAGCCCTTTGTCAATAATTAGAAGCTACCTTCATAAGGGTGCTTCTTTTTTATTGTTTAACAGTGGTATGATTATGAGGAAACAAAAAATAGGAATTCATCTAGAGAAAAGTAGGTGCAGCATGGAGTTTTTACTTGTCTTACTGCCAGTGTTCGGTATTTTCCTTATCGGGTATATTGGGCAGAAGGCCATTGGATTTGACATACATACGCTCTCATCAATGTCTTTATATTTAATGTCACCATTTCTTGCGTTTGAAACCTTTTATCAAAACAAAGTGTCGATGGACTATGTGTACTTATCTATTTTTGTCGTCGGACTTTGTCTTTCACTTGTTTTATGTGTCTTTATTTTATCTCGTATCTATGGTTATTCGAAGGAAATGTATTGTGCCATGATTCTGTCGTCAGCATTTATGAACAATGGGAATTACGGCACGCCTGTTGTCCTGCTTGTCTTCGGAGCAGCTGGTTTAGATATTGCTATCGTTTTAATGGTGCTGCAGCAGCTTGTCATGAGTACGATCGGTATGTATTATGCAGCAAAGGGCGGAGAGGATGCAGGGGATGGAAAGGTCGTGCTGAAAAAAGTGCTGCGTATGCCGGTTGCTTATGGGGCACTCCTCGGTCTATTATTTCAGCTGATGGATCTTTCACTACCTAAAGAGGTGATGACGGGTGTCCAGCTTGTGGGAGATGCCGCCATACCGACGATTATGCTTATTTTAGGTATGCAGCTCGCCGTCATTTCTTTTAAGCAAGTGGATTATCGCAACATTTCTTATGCTGTATTGCTGAAGCTGTTTATCTCACCACTCATCGCATTTGGCTTTACACTCATTTTACCGGTAGATGATCTAGTGAAACAAATTATGATCTTAGTTGCAGCCATGCCGACAGCAGCAAATACTACGCTCATGGCTGTACAATTTCGAACGAAGCCTGAGTTTGTCTCAAGCACGACATTTCTCAGTACCGTTTTAAGCATCGTGACATTACCCGTTTTATTATGGATTTTATCTATGCACCCTCTGGGATAGGGGATAGGCGGCAAAACAAAGGGGGACATATCAATGAATGTAGATGTTCATTTTCAAGTGAGTGATGTGTTGAAAACAAAGTATTTTGCCCATTCGAAAGTGTTAGCAGGAGAAAAGGGATTGTTTCGGCAGGTCAGATGGGTTCATGTGTTAGAAGTGCCTGCTGTAGAAGATTTGTTAAATGGGGGAGAGCTCATACTAACAACAGCCGCAGGCTTCCATGATCAATTGGATGTGTTTCAAGCATTTTTAAAACAGCTGATCGATTCTGGTGCGGCAGGCTTGTGTATTGAATTTGTTCCGCTCAGATTCGATGTACCGGAAGAGCTGATTGTGTATGCAGAAGAAAGAGATTTTCCGCTGATTTTGTTTACAAAAGAAGTGAAATTCGTCAACATCACACAGCATCTCCATACGATGATGATTGAACGCCAGTATCAAATGATGGCTGATCTAGAAGCACTATCATCAAAGCTGAATGAGCTTTTGCTGACTCCCCATCCGCAGATGGATATTTTGGATCAAGTGTATCAGCACGTAAGGGGCATTCTTTTACTCATTCCTGTTCAGGGGGAGCCGATTATTGTATGTGATTCCTCCAAACAAACCGAAGAGCTGGTCATGAATTATTTACAGTATGCTTCCTTGCCAAAAGGATACGAAGTGACCAAAAAAGAAGTACTTGCACTCAAGCAGACATTTGCAGACCTTGTGCTCATTCATCAAACAAACACACTCTCAGAATTTGAACTGCTCGTAATGGATAAAGGAGCAAATGCTCTGGCCCAGCAAACGCTAAGAGAGCTTTATACAGAAGAATTGAAGAAGACCAAAGAGAACGAATGGCTGCAAAAATGGTTCCAAGAAGAGCATACAGAAAGAGATATATTAGAGCATCTTGAAGAAACAGAAGGATTGAAAAAGCCAACCGGCTGTGTCGTGATGCTCTTTCAAAAGCATCATCAAATCGAAGAAATCGCAGGAAATCTATATTTTCTCGTATCGTGCCGCTCCATCTTTCAGCGTGCGGGTTTCCATTTGATTCCGTATGAGCATCAAGGACAAACCTTGTTTATTTTATTGAACACGAGAAAGAAAGAGGACTGGAAAGAGCGTGCAGAGAAGGCTGCAAGCGACATCAAACAATTGTATGATCGGGAGCAGCCACGCGGAACCGTGATCAATTTTAGCATCGGTCCATATTGTGAGCAGTTTCAGCATATGAGAAAAAGCTTTCAAGCAGCCAAAGAAGTGCTGCATTTAAAGAAAGTGATGCCCCAGCGGGTGGAAAGCCCATTTTATCAAGATTTGCATATGCTCCGTCTCATGCCTGTCATGCAGGAAAGCGGACTGCTTGAATGTATGGTGAAAGAGTATTTGGAGCCTGTGCTTTTATATGATAAGCAAAATAGCGGGAGACTCTATCAAACGCTGAATATCTTTTTACAAACAAACGGTTCTAAAAAGGAAACTGCAAGCCAGCTCTTTATTGTCAGGCAGACCCTTTATCATAGACTAGATAAACTGCATGCATTGCTTGGCGAGGATATGATGCAGGCCCCGAAACGACAGGCGCTTGAATTTGCGATTCTTGCATATGAATTTCTGCAAGGAAATCGCCGTTAACGATTTTTGTTAGATTTGCTAAGGCACCCGAGTAGAATGTCTTATCGTTCTTTTCAATCAGTTGACGATCTGTCTAATGTAATCAGCCCGGCCCCTTTTTTATAATGAAAGTAACGGTTGGTTCTCTCTTACAGGCGGCCTAGTTTCAGTTTCATATGCCTCCCTTTTCATCCATATAATGAATGGAGAGGCAATGTGCTGCTGAACCGGTCTAAGCTTCTTTATTGATGAAAACGGATACATGGGGGCGGAAAGATGAAAATACATGAGCAGGCTCAAAATCTTCAGGCGAAAGATGATCAGTTGATCTGGCATCATATGAAAGGGACAAACAAGGAAAATGAAAGCATGGTTATTCACGAGGCAGAAGGCGCATGGGTGACAGATATTCATGGGAATCGCTATTTAGACGGGATGTCAGGTCTTTGGTGTGTAAATGCCGGATATGGCAGAAAAGAGCTTGCAGAAGCGGCATATAAGCAGCTAAATACAATGCCTTATTATCCGCTGACGCAAAGTCATGTGCCAGCGATTCAATTGGCTGAAAAGTTAAATGAATGGCTTGGAGGGGACTATGTCATCTTCTTTTCTAACAGCGGTTCTGAAGCCAATGAAGCCGCATTTAAGATCGCCAAACAATATCATGCGCAAAAAGGAGAGAGCACAAGAACAAAGTTCATCTCCAGGTATCGGTCGTATCACGGCAATACAGCAGCTGCCCTTGCCGCAACGGGGCAGGCGCAGCGTAAATATAAATATGAACCATTGGGTCAAGGCTTTATCCATGTCGCACCGCCTGATATGTATCGTCATCCTGAGGATCAAGAAACTTTGGCAAGTGCAGCGGCAATCGATCAAGCCATGACGTGGGAACTAAGTGAGACCATTGCTGGAGTTATTATGGAGCCGATTATTACAGGCGGCGGTATCTTGATGCCGCCAAAAGGGTATTTGAAGAAGGTTAAAGACATCTGTGAGGCTCATGGAGCGCTTCTCATTGTGGATGAAGTCATCTGCGGCTTTGGCCGGACAGGGAAGCGGTTTGGTTTTATGCATGAAGATGTAAAGCCGGACATCATCACAATGGCAAAAGGGATCACAAGCGGCTATTTACCTCTTTCTGCAACGTGCGTGAAACGAGAAATCTATGAAGCCTACGCAGGGGAAGATACGTATGACAGGCTGCGCCATGTGAATACATTTGGCGGACACCCTGCTTCCTGTGCGGTTGCCCTTGCGAACCTAGAGATCATGGAAAACGAGAAATTAGTAGAACGGTCTGACACGCTTGGGCAAGACATGCTTGAACGTTTGCAAGAGTTAAAAGAGCATCCATTTGTCGGTGATGTCAGAGGAAAAGGCCTGCTGTTTGGAATTGAGCTTGTCCAGGATCAACAGTCCAAAAAACCAGCTGATCCACAGGTTGTCGGTCAATTGATTGCAGAATGTAAAAAACGCGGACTGATCATTGGGAAAAATGGTGATACGGTTGCCGGCTATAATAACGTTGTCCAGCTTGCACCGCCGCTCAATATAACAGACGAAGACGCCTCATTTATTATAAACACGCTTAAAGAAAGCATGGCACAGTTATAGCAGAGAGATTTCTCTGCTTTTTTCTATGGAAAAAGCACATACGCTGCTAAGTAAAATCGGCATTGGATACACTAGGTGTATTGAAAAATAGAAGAGATTCTATTACTGTTAGGAGATGACTGAACCAATACACTTTGAAGGAGACGGCATATGAGTTTTCATGATCAACCCATTCTACCTGCTGTTCGCAATATGAAGCAATTTGAGGAATTTTTAAAAAGTCCATTTACATATGGGGTCTTACTTGATGTCCATTTAGGCCGGCTAAAGGGCATCATGAATGAGGCAAATGCCCATCATAAAAAAATGTTTGTCCATGTCGATCTCATTCATGGGATCAAACATGATGAGTATGGAACGGAATTTATTTGTCAGGAAATGAAGCCGGCAGGAATTATTTCTACTAGGTCTTCTGTCATAGTAAAAGCCAAGCAAAAAAAGGTATATGCCATTCAGCGAATGTTTTTACTTGATACAAGTGCCATGGAAAAAAGCATGGAGTTCGTAGGGAAACATCGCCCAGATTTTATTGAAGTATTGCCAGGGGTCGTGCCGGATCTCATTACAGAAGTGCGCGAGCGAGCTGGGATTCCAATATTTGCAGGCGGGTTTATCCGTACAAAAGAAGATGTAGAAAGAGCGCTTGAAGCAGGTGCTACAGCTGTGACAACATCGAATACAGCCCTTTGGAAAGCGTTCCAAAAGTGAAAAAGATAAAATGTGAAAATTGATTGACAACGTTTTCATCCTCTGATACTATAGCACTAAGTTAATATCATGTGATGGAGAAACGGAGATCCACAACAGCGCTTTACTAGGTGACAAATGACCCTGATGTAAAGTATGTTTGTTGTGGATCTTTTTTCTTTATCTTTTTTACACATTCATAGGGGATGGCAACTGAACCAGAGGAGGAATTTTCATGACACCATTTTGGGGTGAAGTCGTAGGTACAATGCTGCTTATTATTTTTGGAGGCGGTGTATGTGCGGCAGTCAATTTAAAGAAATCGCTCGCATATCAGTCCGGCTGGATTGTAATCGCTTTCGGATGGGGATTTGCAGTAGCCATAGCAGCTTATGCAACAGGTGGAATCAGCGGAGCGCATTTGAATCCTGCACTGACAATCGGGCTTGCGTTAGAAGGAAGTTTTCCTTGGGCTGATGTACCAATGTATATTGCCGGTCAAATGCTTGGCGCATTATTAGGAGCTATTATTGTCTTTTTACATTACTTACCGCACTGGAAAGCAACAGACGATCCAGGTGCAAAGCTGGGTGTATTCTCAACTGGTCCTGCGATTCCGCATACTTTTGCAAACGTACTTAGTGAAGTCATCGGTACATTTGTATTGGTTCTAGGAATCTTAGCGATTGGTGCAAATAAATTCGCAGACGGAATCAATCCGCTGATTGTTGGTTTCTTAATTGTCGCAATTGGTCTTTCATTAGGCGGAACAACTGGTTATGCAATCAATCCTGCACGTGATTTAGGTCCGAGAATTGCTCATGCGATTCTACCGATTCCAGGTAAAGGTCCATCGAATTGGAAGTATGCGTGGGTGCCAGTCGTTGGTCCAATTTTAGGCGGCGCATTTGGCGGTGTTTTCTACAATGCAGCCTTTAAAGCGAACATCACTCCAGCCTTTTGGATTGTAAGCGTTATTTTAGTTGTGGTATTGTTAGGACTCTATGTCTCTACGAAAAATCAAACAAATGCTGTAAATGAAAGTATGTAAGGGGAGGAAAACACCATGGCAAAAGAAAAATATATTCTCGCTTTAGATCAAGGGACAACAAGCTCAAGGGCGATCTTATTTGATCAAGAAGGCAAAATTGCACATACAGCTCAGAAGGAATTTAATCAATATTTTCCGAACCCAGGCTGGGTAGAACATAACGCAAATGAAATTTGGAGCTCTGTTCTATCCGTCATTTCAACTGCTTTAATTGAATCAGGCATTGAAGCAGATCAAATCGCCGGTATCGGCATTACGAACCAGCGTGAGACAGCTGTTGTTTGGGATAAACATACAGGCGCACCTGTTTATAATGCAATTGTTTGGCAGTCTAGACAAACGTCAGGCATTTGTGAAGAGCTAAAAGCGCAAGGACACAATGAAACGTTTAGAAATAAAACAGGTCTTCTCATTGATGCTTATTTCTCAGGGACAAAAGTAAAATGGATTTTAGACAATGTAGAAGGTGCTCGTGAGAAAGCAGAAAATGGCGACTTGCTGTTTGGCACAATCGATACATGGCTCATTTGGAAGATGACAGGCGGTCAATCACACGTCACAGATTACTCCAACGCGTCAAGAACGTTAATGTTCAACATTTACGATCTGAAATGGGATGAAGAATTACTGGATATCCTTGGCGTACCTGCTTCTATGCTTCCAGAGGTGAAACCATCTTCACACATCTATGGTGAAACAACAGACTATCACTTCTTCGGCAGAAATATCCCGATTGCAGGAGCGGCGGGAGACCAGCAGTCTGCACTATTCGGTCAGGCTTGCTTTGAAGAAGGAATGGCGAAGAACACGTATGGTACAGGATGTTTCATGTTGATGAATACAGGGGAAAAAGCAATTAAGTCGGATCATGGTTTATTAACGACGATTGCATGGGGCATTGACGGTAAAGTTGAATATGCTTTAGAAGGAAGTATTTTCGTAGCTGGTTCAGCGATTCAGTGGCTGCGCGACGGGCTGAGAATGTTTAAAGACTCAAAAGACAGCGAAGCCTATGCGGAGCGCGTTGAGTCAACAGATGGCGTATATGTCGTTCCAGCATTCGTTGGTCTAGGCACACCATACTGGGACAGTGATGTCAGAGGCGCTGTATTCGGATTAACACGCGGTACTTCTAAGGAGCACTTTGTCCGTGCAACGTTAGAATCACTTGCTTATCAAACGAAGGATGTTTTAGATGCGATGGAAAAGGATTCAAACATCTCATTAAAAACTTTGCGTGTAGATGGCGGAGCTGTAAAGAATGATTTCTTAATGGGCTTCCAAAGTGATTTGCTGGATGTACCAGTAGAGCGTCCAGAAATTAATGAAACGACGGCACTCGGTGCGGCCTATCTTGCGGGAATAGCAGTTGGCTTCTGGAACGACCGTTCAGACATTGCAAAACAATGGAATCTTGACAAGCGCTTTGACCCTAAAATGGAAGAGGACAGCCGTGACTCGTTATACAGCGGGTGGAAAAAGGCTGTAAAAGCAGCTCAAGCTTTCAAATAAACCAAAAGTATGGTATACTTCAAGTAAGTTAATAGAACGGTTGGAGAACTGGAGAGACCGCAGGCACCGAAGTGTAGAAATACGCTTTGGGTGTTTGCGGTCTCTTTTTCTTTACCGTACAACATGGGAGGAACAAGAGATGACTTTTTCTAGCTTAGAAAGAGAACAAATGCTGCAGGAAATGACAAAAAAACCATATGATGTGTTTATCATTGGTGGGGGTATAACAGGCGCTGGTACAGCACTTGACGCGGCTTCACGCGGAATGCGTGTCGGTCTTGCAGAAATGCAGGATTTCGCAGCAGGTACGTCTAGCCGCTCAACGAAACTAGTGCACGGCGGACTTCGTTATTTAAAACAATTTGAAGTGAAAATGGTCGCAGAGGTCGGTAAAGAGCGTGCCATCGTATACGAAAATGGTCCTCATGTCACGACGCCAGAATGGATGCTTCTTCCGATGCACAAAGGCGGGACATTTGGGAAGTTTTCAACCTCTATTGGATTGAGAGTGTATGACTTTTTAGCTGGCGTAAAGCATAGCGAACGCAGAAGCATGCTAAGTGCGAAAGAAACGCTTGCAAAAGAACCGCTTGTCAAAAAGGACGGCTTAAAAGGCGGCGGCTACTATGTTGAATACCGTACAGATGATGCACGCCTCACAATCGAAGTGATGAAAGAGGCTGTGAAATTCGGAGCGGAAGCGGTCAACTATGCGAAAGTAAAAGAATTTATTTATGATAAAGGCAAAGTGGTTGGTGTTGTCATTGAAGATGTCATGACGAAGAAAACATACGATGTGTATGCGAAGAAGATCGTCAATGCGACAGGTCCATGGGTAGATCAGCTTAGAGACAAAGATCACTCAAAAGAAGGAAAACACTTACAGCATACAAAAGGAATTCACTTAGTATTCGACCAATCGGTCTTCCCATTAAAACAAGCGATCTACTTTGACACACCTGATAAACGTATGGTCTTTGCCATTCCAAGAGAAGGCAAAACGTACGTTGGAACAACAGATACAGTGTACAAAAAACAGCTGGAGCATCCGCGTATGACAAAAGCGGATCGTGACTATGTTATCCAAGCGATTCAGTACATGTTCCCTGATCTCAATATTACAGAAAAAGATGTGGAGTCCAACTGGGCCGGTCTTCGTCCGCTCATTCATGAAGAGGGCAAAGATCCTTCAGAAATTTCTCGTAAGGATGAAGTGTGGACATCATCTTCAGGCTTAATCACCATTGCTGGTGGTAAATTAACAGGCTATCGCAAAATGGCTGAGCATATTGTCGATCTCGTACGTGATGGATTGAAACAAGAGACTGGCAAAGATTACGGACCATGTAAAACAAAGCATATGCCAATCTCAGGCGGCCATGTAGGCGGATCTAAAAACATGGCAGCTTTTGTTCAAGCGAAAACGGCAGAAGGAGCATCTGTTGGTTTAACAGAACCGATTGCACAAAAACTAGCTGAAAAATATGGTTCAAACGTCAGCAGTGTCTACAAACGAGTAGAGCAGCTTCAAGGGGAAGCAGACAAACGAAACATTCCAGCATATGTGCTGGCAGAGCTTGTCTATGCGATCGAAGAAGAACTAGCTGTAACACCTGTCGATTTCTTCTTAAGAAGAACAGGAAGCCTATTATTTAACATCAATTGGGCAAAAAAATACGCACAGCCTGTTGTTGATTACATGGCAGAGCGTTTTGGCTGGGATGAAGCAGCAAAACAGAAACATCAAACAGAATTAGATCAATTATTCCATGAAGCAGTCGTACCGCTTGATGCTGAATAAAAGGAAAAGCCGATCATGTATCGGCTTTTTTATTTATACAGCATTTTTTCCAACTGCCAATGATATAGCATGACATAAAGGGTGATTCCATATAAAATAACAGTAGATGTTATTTTATTGATGATAAGAGCTGGGGAGGACGACCATGAGTTGGAAGACGAATTATGAGCGATGGATCAATGAGAAGCACCTGGATACTGAACTAAGGGAATGGCTGGAGACGCATCAAGATGATCATCAAGCACTTGAAGACTGTTTCTACAAAAACCTTGAGTTCGGCACTGGAGGAATGCGCGGTGAGATTGGTGCAGGCACGAACCGAATGAATGTGTATACTGTTCGTAAAGCTTCAGCAGGTCTTGCTGCGTATATTGCGAAACATGGAGAGGATGCAAAAA
Source organism: Bacillus sp. G1(2015b) (assembly GCF_001482475.1). Taxonomy (NCBI): domain Bacteria; kingdom Bacillati; phylum Bacillota; class Bacilli; order Caryophanales; family Bacillaceae; genus Bacillus; species Bacillus sp. G1(2015b). The sequence goes on from NZ_LKIC01000028.1 coordinate 102,063, forward strand.
AAAGAGGCGTCGCCATTGCATATGATTCACGTCATAAATCGCCTGAATTTGCGATGGAAGCAGCCAAAACACTTGCTTCACAAGGCATTCAAACGTACGTATTCGATGAATTGCGTCCGACACCAGAGCTCTCCTTTGCGGTTCGTGAGCTGCATGCATTTGCTGGAATCGTTGTGACAGCAAGTCATAATCCACCAGAATATAATGGCTATAAAGTGTATGGTGAAGATGGCGGGCAGCTGCCTCCATTTGAAGCAGATCAAGTCATTCAAGAAGTAGATGCAATTGAAAATGAACTGTCGATTTCAGTTGATTCTGAAGAAACGTTGAAACAGCAAGGGCTGATCAAAATGATCGGAGAAGAAATCGACCATGCTTATATTGAAAAATTAAAAACCATAAGTGTGCACCCTGAGCTGGCACATGAGGTCGATGTCAAAGTCGTGTTTACTCCGCTTCATGGGACGGCCAATCACCCTGTCAGAAACGGGCTTCAGGCTCTAGGTTATCAGCATGTCACGGTTGTGCCTGAGCAGGAAAAACCAGATCCACAGTTCTCAACAGTGACCTCACCTAACCCAGAGGAGCATGCAGCATTTGAGTACGCCATCAAGCTTGGCGAAAAACAAAATGCCGATATCCTCATTGCAACAGACCCAGATGCTGACAGATTAGGTATTGCGGTCAGAGATCACGAAGGAGAATTTACTGTTTTAACAGGCAACCAAACAGGCGCCCTGCTGCTCCATTATTTATTGTCTGAAAAACAAAAGCTGGGTCAGCTGCCGCCTCGTCCTGTTGTGATGAAAACCATTGTCACAAGTGAGCTTGGGCGTGCTGTAGCATCAGCTTTTGGGGCCGACACGATAGACACACTTACAGGCTTTAAATTTATTGGAGAAAAAATTAAGCAGTTTGAAAAGAGCGGAGAATACACGTTTCAATTCGGTTATGAAGAGAGCTATGGCTATTTGATCGGTGACTTTGCTCGGGATAAAGATGCGGTGCAAGCGGCACTATTAGCCGTTGAAGTCGCTGCCTTCTATAAAAAACAGGGCAAGTCCTTGTACGACGCGCTTGTCGATATTTTCAAGCAGTTTGGATTTTACCGTGAAGGATTAAAGTCATTAACCTTAAAAGGAAAAGAGGGAGCAGAGCAGATTTCAGCGATCCTTCATACCTTTAGAACAAATCCGCCAGCTGCCATCGCAGGGCAGCGCATCACAGTGATCGAGGATTACCAATCAAGTCAAAGACATCTTGTGGCTGAAAAGAAAGAGGAAACCATTCATCTGCCAGCATCAAACGTGCTGAAATATTTCCTTGAGGATGGTTCGTGGTTCTGCTTAAGACCTTCCGGCACTGAGCCTAAAGTGAAATTTTATATTGCAGTCAAAGGCACATCTTTAACAGATAGTGAAGAAAAACTAAAGCATCTGTCAGAAGAAGTGATGAAAGTCGTTTATGATATTGTGGAAGAAACAGCGAAATAACGAAAGACAAGGCCATCGTGTATGAATGCATGATGGCTTTTTCTCAGTCAAAAGGATGAGAAGAAATCATTCTTTTGGAGAAAGAGCCGCGTGGGGACTCATGGTATAATGAGCGTAATGATAAGTGAAGGCTGTAAATGCCGGGGGTAAACAGTATGGGAGAATACCAAGAGAAGGTTGAAACATTAAAAACGTTAAAAGAAATTGCTGAAAAGTTAAATGAAGGCATGGAAATGAAAGAAACGCTCCATGAAGTGCTCCAAATGCTGATGGATGTCACAGGCTTTCATTCAGCATGGATTTATTTTATAGAAAAAGACGGCTCATATGAACTGATGGCAGAGGTTTCTTTACCTGAAGCACTCGCAAAGCATCAAAAACAGCTCATGTGTCAAAATGATTGTTATTGCATCAACCGATACACAAAAGGCTCACTGCAATCAGCCACCAATATTATGAACTGCAAACGGATTGAAACGGCGATTGAACAAAAGCTTGGAGATACAGAAGGGATTACACATCATGCGACGGTGCCACTACAAGCCTGTAAGCGTACGTTCGGCTTATTAAATGTGGCGGCAAAGGGAAAAGTCACATTTACACAAGAAGAGCTGAATTTGCTTGAAAGCATTGCGCTTCAAATTGGCACAGCGATTCAGCGGATGAAGCTTGTGCAAAATGAACAGCAGCACGCCCTTTTACAAGAAAGAAACCGGCTGGCACAGGATTTACATGATTCTGTCAACCAAATGTTATTCTCTGTGAGTCTGACTGCTAAGGCTGCACGGCAAATGACAAGCGATCAGAATCTAGGGGAAATGATTGATTTTATTCAGCATTTGTCACAAGACGCTCTGATTGAAATGCGGTCACTCATTTGGCAGCTGAGACCAAGAGGCCTTGAAAAAGGGTTTACGACAGCAATTGAAGAGTATGCTCAGCTTTTAGGATTACGCTGCAATTTATCTTTATCAGGCTGTATAGAAATGGATCATTCTCACAATGAAACTTTGTTTCGGGTCTGTCAAGAAGCGCTGAATAACTGTCAAAAACATGCGGAAGTAGAAGAAGTAGAGGTCAAACTTGAGCAATCAAAAGACACGTTCGAGATGAAAATCATTGACCTCGGAAAAGGTTTTCAATATGACGAGCAGATGAGCCTTCCTTCACTTGGGCTGAAAGGGATGTCCGACCGCATCCGAAGAGCAGGTGGTACATTTTGTATCCATTCAGAGTTAGGGAAAGGAACAACGATTCATGTAAAAGTGCCATTTTCACAAGAAAGGAAGGGATCGTCATGAGAGTTGTCATTGCAGATGATCATCATATTGTGAGAAAAGGCCTGGTGTTTTTCTTACAGACACAGCCTGATGTGGACATCGTTGGTGAGGCGTCCAATGGGCAAGAGGCATTAGAGGTTGTCAGAGATACTCAGCCTGACATTGTCTTAATGGATTTGTCTATGCCTGTCATGAATGGCATTGAGGCAACGAAACAAATGACGCTGGAAATGCCGGACACCCGCATTGTGATCCTGACAAGCTATGCGGACAAAGATTATGTGATTCCCGCCATTCAAGCAGGGGCGAAAGCCTATCAATTAAAGGATGTAGCACCAGAAAAGCTGCTTTCGACCATGATTGAAGTACAAAATGGCACCTATCAGTTAGATGGTCATATCACGACTTTTCTTGTGCAGCATCTGACAGAGCCAAAAGAACAGAAATGGGCATTGATGAAAGAGCTTACCAATAGAGAGCGAGATGTTTTATTTGAGATTGCAAAGGGCAAAAGCAACAAAGAAATTGCCTCATCGCTGTTTATTTCTGAAAAGACTGTCAAAACGCACGTATCTCATGTATTATCAAAGTTAGAGCTGGCAGATCGAACCCAGGCGGCTCTGTATGCAGTGGATTATCAAAAAAGTCAGCCAAAAGAGCTGCTATGACAGAAAGGATTTTAGTCGTTATGCTAAAACTTTTAAGCGCACATTCAATTCAATGAATTGAATAAAAAAGAGCACAGATGTTGGTTATTTGATGTGCCCTTTTGCTTAAAAAGAGAAGCATGGACAGTCTAATTTCTAATAGAAAAACGTAAAAGACTTGACGAGTGGATGCTCATCAAGTCTTTTTTTATTTTATAGGAGGTGATGAACTGGTCAATCACAGGTGAATCTAATATGGGAGGAAATCAAAGTGGGAAAATATGAATTAGTAAGTGATTATCGCCATGATGTCAAATTAAAAGAGAGCTTTAATAAGCTTGCGATCGATACATTTGATTTGGATTTTAGCGGCTGGTACGAAAGAGGCTATTGGGATGAAAAATATATACCTTATTCCTTTGTACATAACGGGAAGGTAATCTCTAACGCTTCTGTCTATCTTATGTCAGTGATCATTGATGGGCAAACGTATCGAGCAGTTCAAATCGGCACTGTTATGACAGATCAAGCCTATCAGCGCAAAGGATTAGCTTCAAATTTAATGCAGCATATCATGGATCAATACAAAAATGAGTGTGATGTCATCTTTCTTTTTGCTAATGAAACTGTGTTAGATTTTTATCCGAGATTTGGTTTTACCCGTCACCACGAAAGTGAATTTAGCTTAAATATCAATAAAAGCGCTATTCAAATAAAAAAAGGCGTAGATGTTAAAAAGCTGACATTGGAGCAAGACCTCTCATTACTTGAACGTTTCGCAGAAAAGCGGCAAACTCACTCAATGAAGCTGGATGCTCAGCATCACAGCAGCTTATTGATGTTTTATTTTACATTAGTATGGCCGGATGACATTTTTTATATTGAAGCATTAGATACCATTGTGCTGATGAATGAAGTAAATGAAACGATGCATGTGTTTGATATCATCTCGCTTCAAACGCCAAATGTACAAGAAGTTGTAGAAAGCATTGTGAAGGAAACAACGGAAAAAGTGATCTTCTATTTCACGCCTGATACGACAATTGAAGGTTTACACGCGGTTACAAAGCCAAATGACGAGGATGCACTATTTATTTACACAAAGGAACATTGGGCAAAAGGCCACTTTATGTTTCCAATCACAGCGCACTGCTAATTGTATGTAAAAAGGAAGGGCTAAAATAAACTTCATTCTAGCCCTTTTTCTTTATGTGTACATCGGTTGTGAATAAACTTCAGCAGCAGCAGCCTCTGAAGCGTGGTCAATGTACTGCAGGAGCCCATATAAACATTTTTCAACATCTGCATCGTTCCGGTTAAATTGATACGCATGTAAGAAATGCTCAATGCGTTTCGAGAGCAAATCATCTTGCGTACGTACCATAAGAATAAGTAAATTATCCCATTGCGAGCGATGCGTATAATAAAGTGCTTTATCATAATCCGCCACATTCATTAAACCTTCTCCTTTCCCTTGAGAAGTCCTCATTAGTTTGCTCGGATCATATCGACTTTTTCAGGGGAAAAGTTGGTGTCCGCATGAATTGCGTACCGGGAATTATAGGCTGAATAATTGCTTCATGTATGAAAAAGGATCAGCCAGCTAAAGCTAAACAAAACATATATGAAAGTGAGATCAATGATATCATGCAGCCGAAATGGTGGATGCTTATTGCAGCAGGAATCGTTTTGCTTGGCAGTTTGATGATTCATCCTGCATCAAAAGCAGCGGTGCAGCCGTTTGAAAATTGGGAAAGACTCGCGTACACAGCGTTGCAAGATGAATATAAAGGTGCCGCTTTAAACGATTATCATTACATTGGTCGGACAGAAGTAAATGATGAGCAGACAAAAGATGTGTTTCGCGTAACTGTTAAGGAAGGCAAAACTCGCTTTGCCGCACATGCAGAAATTTATTTTCATCCGGTGACCGGTCATTTGATTAGTATTAACGTGTTTCGACTATAAAGAAGCACCTTTTTTTGTAAAAGGTGCTCGAGGTGTTCTGACAAACCTCAATAACTGCCTTTACTAGCACGCTCAAAAAAAGACAAAGGGCCAAAATTAAGATCATTTTAGCCCTTTGTCCAACAATTTATTTCGAGATGGATTTACTTCATGCTTCCTTGAAGATAAGCGCGAATATCCACACCAAGTGAATCCGCTAATCGCTGGCCGTAATCTTCATCGGCACGATAGAAGTTGCAGATTGCAAGTAATTTTGTTTTGTCATTTACATCTTTCAAATCAGCTGTTAGGTTTTTAATCAATGCTTGTTTCTCTTCTTCAGAGTAGCTTCGATATCTTTCTCCAGCTTGTTTGAAATCGTTCGGTTTTTCAATTTTTTGTCTCACCATACGGTCACCGTGAAGAACTGGCTCACTTTCTTTGTAGTGAGGGTTTTCTTTTGGCTGATCGTCATAACGGTTTGGTTCATAGTTAATATGACCGCTTGGACGAGTCGTTGTCATAAAGCCATCCTGCTGGTTATTGTGTACAGGTGCATAAGGGCAGTTAACCGGAATGCGCATGTAGTTCGCACCAAGACGGTGACGCTGCGTATCAGGATATGAGAACAGACGGCCTTGAAGCAGTTTATCTTCAGATGCCTCAATTCCTGGAACAAATGCACTTGGCGTGAAAGCAGACTGTTCTGTTTCAGCAAAGAAGTTTTCAGGATTGCGGTTGAGTGTCATGCGTCCTACTTTTTGAAGCGGGTAATCTTCCTCGCTCCACGTTTTTGTTGGGTCACATGGATCATAATCAAGTTCATCATAATCGCTAAGCGGCATAAGCTGAACATATAAGTCCCATGCTGGGAAGTTGCCTTTTTCAATGCGGTCATATAAATCTCTTGTCGCATGCTGGAAGTCGTTCGCTTGAATTTCTGCTGCTTCTTCCATAGATAAGTTGTGAATACCTTCAGAAGGTCTCCAGTGATATTTCACATATTTTGCTTCGCCGTATTTGTTCACCCATCTAAATGTATGCACACCAGAACCGCGCATTTCAGCGTAGCTTGCAGGGATTCCTTCGTCAGAGAAGAGCCATGTGAGCATATGAGTGGATTCAGGTGTTAAGGTCATAAAATCCCAATAACGGTCAGGATCTTGAATATTGGTTACAGGATCTGGCTTGAGAGAGTGAACCATATCAGGGAATTTCAATGCATCACGAATAAAGAAGATCGGCAAGTTGTTACCAACGAGATCATAGTTACCTTCTTCTGTATAAAATTTGACAGCAAAGCCGCGCGGGTCACGTAAGGTTTCAGGAGAACCTTTTGGATGAATAACGGTGGAGAAGCGGACGAAAACGTCTGTTTGTTTTCCTTCTTCACTTAAGAAGGCCGCTTTTGTATGTTTCTCCATGCTGTTTTCTACTTCAAACACACCGTAAGCGCCGGCGCCTCTAGCATGAACGACACGTTCTGGAATACGTTCACGATCAAAGTGTGCGAGTTTTTCAATCAAATGGTAATCATCAAGAAAGGTAGGTCCGCGGTGACCAGCTGTTCTTGAGTTTTGGTTATCGCCAACAGGAACGCCTTGGTTCGTTGTCAAATTTTTATGATTTGAATTTGTCATTCTTTTCTCCTCCTGTAAACAAAAAAGTGTTTTCTAGCAATCTATATACCCTAATTATATTGAATCAAACATGATAGTCAATATTTATTTATAATAATTTTAAATAAATTATTATTACAAGAAGGTAAAGAAAAAGACGAAAGAATAAAATTCTTTCGCCTTAAAGCAGGAGCTCTCTGAGAGCATCTTTGTTTTGTGTTAAATCTTTTAGTGTGTATCCGTCAAGAACGCTTAAATAAGCAGTGAGTGCTTCATGAAGTACATGCTTTAATGAACAAATCGGGGAGATGATGCAGCCATTTTTCTTTGGATCAAAGCATTCAACCATGACTAAATCATCCTCTGTATAACGGACAACCTCTCCAATGTTAATGCTTTCTGGGCTTTTTCCAAGCCTGATCCCGCCATTTCTTCCGCGAATCGTGTCTACATACCCGCGTTTTCCAAGATGATAAATCACCTTCGTCAGATGATTTTTAGAAATGCCATAAACATCGGCGATCTGCTGAATATTTGACAGTTCATTGTTTTCTCTTGATGCTAAATAAATGAGTACCCTTAATGAGAAATCTGTGTAATTCGTAAGTTTCATTTTGACGACCTCTAAACCTAATAGAGTTTTGTATCATCGTAACACATTTTAGACAAAAACTGTTCGAGAAAGTGTGAAATGTGACAACATTTAAAACATGTATTATAAATATTGCTTTTAGGGACTGTCTTCCATTACGATAAAGATGTATTCAAAATACTTCTTTTGAAAGAAGGAATGACGATGTTATCTACAGATCAAATGAATGCAATAAAGCAATCAGCTCCTCTATTAAAAGCCGAGGGAACCAAACTTGTCACTGTTTTTTATGAAAATATGATTCGCCAGCACCCGGAGCTACTCAATCAATTTAATAAAACAAATCTTATGAACGGAAGTCAGCCAGAGGCACTTGCTGCGACACTATATCAGGCTGCACTGCACATTGATCGATTAGAGGTATTACTTCCTGCGGTCAAACAAATTGCCCATAAGCATGTCAGTGTCATGGTCAAAAAAGAGCAGTACCCAATTGTCGGATATCACCTGATTGAAGCGATGAAAGATGTGTTTGGTTTAAGAGAAGAAGATAACACTCTATTAGCGTGGAAAGCTGCATATGACATCATTGCGAATATTTTCATTACCATTGAAGCAGAAATGATGGATGAAAATGTGAAGCAGGCAGGCGGATGGGCAGATGTGAAGCCGTTTGTGATAAAGAAAAAGAAGCAAGAATCACCATCGCTTATTTCCTTTTATTTAGTACCAGAAGATGAATCAGAGCTGCCAATGTATAAAGCAGGTCAATACATTACGGTTCAGACAGATATGCCAGGAGAAGCCTATATGTGCAGCAGACAATACAGCTTATCAGACGAGCATCATCCATCTTATTACCGTATTACAGTGAAGCGTGATGGTCATGTGTCCACATTTTTGCATGATGAAATGGAAGAAGGGGACGTTCTTCAAGTGAGTATGCCGCAGGGAATGTTCTGCTTGCAAGATGACATAAAAGAGCCTGTTTATTTCATCAGTGCAGGGTCTGGTGTCACACCAATGATTGGTTTAGTGAAAACTGCAGCACAAAACAGCCAGACATTTACGATGATTCATGCTGATCGATTAGAAGATGTCACCGCTTTTGAAAATGAGTTTGAACGCGTTTTAGCTTCAGCAGCCCATGGGCGCATCATTCTATGTAATGAACAATTTGCGCAGTCTGGAAAGGGTGAGCTTGTTGAGAAAGCGGCTTCCCGCATTGACCGTCCATTTCTTCAATCGGTGATCGGAGAAGGGAAAGGCCAATTTTATCTATGCGGTTCCCCGGTGTTTACACAGGAGATCATTCATATTTTAAAAGAGCTGAGAATTCCAACAGACCATATTCATTTCGAAGCATTTGGCGGGCAATCCACGAAAGAAATGGAAGTCGTCTAAACGGTTAGCGGAACATCATGTTTTTTTACATACGCTCATATAGTAGGGATAAGTCCGATGAGGAGGGATGGTTTCCTTGAGCGTATCTGAAAAACGTCTTTTACAAAGAGCGATTGATGAAATTACAGAAATTGCAGAAGGATTTGGTCTAGATTTTTATCCGATGAGATATGAAATCTGTCCCGCGGAAATTATTTATACGTTCGGTGCATATGGAATGCCAACACGATTCAGCCACTGGAGCTTTGGGAAGCAATTTCATAAAATGAAGCTTCATTATGATTTAGGGTTAAGTAAAATTTATGAGCTGGTGATCAATTCAAATCCTTGCTACGCCTTTCTACTTGATAACAATACGCTTGTTCAAAATAAATTAATTGTGGCTCATGTACTGGCACACTGTGATTTCTTCAAAAATAATTGCCGTTTCCAAAACACAAAACGAGATATGGTCGAAAGCATGTCAGCAGCGGCAGAGCGGATCAAAGAATATGAGCATATTCACGGAACAAAAGAAGTCGAATCCTTTTTAGACGCGGTATTGGCTATCCAAGAGCATATTGATCCGTCTCTTGTTCGATCAAAATTAAGCTGGAGTATAGACGATGAAGAAGAATATGAAGATGATAAACCAAAACGTCAAACGCCTTATGATGATTTGTGGGGAATGGATGAGCCGAAGACACGTGAGAAAAAGAAAAACGTCAAACAATTTCCGCCAAAGCCTGAAAAGGATCTTTTACTCTTTATTGAGGCGCATTCCCGGGAGCTGGAGCCATGGCAGCGAGATGTTCTTACTATGCTGAGAGAAGAAATGCTCTATTTTTGGCCGCAGCTGGAAACAAAGATTATGAATGAAGGCTGGGCATCGTATTGGCACAAGCGGATTATGCGGGAGCTTGATTTGGATACAAGTGAATCGATAGAGTTCGCAAAATTAAATGCAGGTGTGGTGCAGCCATCTAAAACAGGCATCAATCCTTACTATTTAGGGCTGAAGATTTTTGAAGATATCGAAGAGCGCTATGACAATCCATGTGAAGAATTAAAAAAAGCTGGGGTCACAGAAGGATCTGGCCGCAGCAAAATGTTTGAAGTCAGGGAAATTGAATCGGATATTTCCTTTATTCGAAACTACTTAACGAAAGACCTTGTGATGAGAGAAGACTTGTACTTGTTTCAAAAGCAGGGGAGAGATTATAAAGTCATTGATAAAGAATGGAAGGCGGTACGTGATCAGTTAGTTAGCATGAGAGTCAATGGCGGCTTTCCGTATTTGACCGTGATTGATGGCGACTATTTAAAAAATAATGAACTTTATATCAAGCATTGGTATGAAGGCATTGAACTTGATCTGAAATACTTAGAAAAAGTCCTGCCGTATTTATATCAGCTATGGGGAAGAAGTGTGCATATCGAGTCCGTTCTTGAAGGAAAAGAAGTCATGTTTTCTTATGATGGAAAAGGGGTTCATAGGAAATATCTCGCATAAAAAAGACGAAAAAAGATGTCTCTTAGCAGACATCTTTTTTGCTCGTTTTATTGGTTTTTCAGCAGTTTGAAAATGTGCTTTGCTTGATCGGTGTTTTCCATCAGACCTTTTAGCTGCTCACTTGTTGGACCATATGCATAGAATGGAACTTCATCACCGGTATGACCTGATGTGGTCCAGCCTGTATGTGATCTCGTGTTGATCACTTCTTCAATCGCATCATCAATTTTAACAGCATCCTTTGTTTCAGCTGCCTTTTGAATGGCGGCTGTTTCCTCTTTTGTGAAATCAAGATTGATATATTGTTTCAGCGCTGACTCAACAGGCATGCCGCTGACAATTTTGTTTGCGATAAAGTCAGGCGTCTTTTTCGCTGCTTTGACAGGCTTGTAATCCCAGCTGCCCGAACCGTCTGCTCCAAAGGAAAGTCCGCCAGTTGAATGATCTGCTGTCGTGATGACTAACGTGTTTTTATCCTTTTTCGCAAAACGAATCGCTTCTTCAAATGCTTTCTCAAAATCCTTCATTTCGCTCATCGCACTGACAATATCATGATCGTGTCCAGCCCAGTCAATTTGACTGCCTTCAACCATAAGGAAAAATCCTTTTTTGTTTTTAGATAGCTGTTTGATGGCTGAGGATGTCATATCTTGCAGGGAAGGAGTCGTTTTATCACGATCGATGGCTTTATCTAGACCTCCATCAGCAAAAATGCCTAACACTTTTTCATTTTTGTTTTTTTGTAAGGCGGCTTTATTGGTGACATAATCATAACCGGCTTGTTTGAATTCTTTCGTCAGATCACGATCCTTCCGGACAAAATCGACAAGTCCACCGCCAAGCATGACGTCGACTGTATGCTGTTTACCGATTTTCTCATCGAAGAAATCATCAGCGATGGCTGCTGTGTTTTTCCTAGACACATCGTGAGTGGCATACGCAGCAGGCGTGGCATTCGTTAATTCAGATGTCACGACAAGACCCGTTGACTTTCCTTTGCGTTTGGCTTCTTCTAAAACGGTTTTTAATTTTTTGCCGTTTTTATTTACACCAATGGCATTGTTGTATGTCTTTTTACCAGTGGCCATGGCTGTACCAGCCGCTGCTGAATCGGTAATGTTACTTTTAGAGTCGTCAGGGTATGTTTTATGCATGCCAGTGAGGTAAGGGTCAAACGCTGTTTGCTTTGAAAGGTCACCGTTGTGTTTAAATGAGCGGTAAGTTGAAAGATAAGGTGTTCCCATGCCATCTCCAATCAGCACGATCACATTTTGCACATCATTTTTCGGCTTCTTTTTAGCCTCAGCTTTGTCAGCTTGTCCAAATTCAATCCCTGAAAAAATGCCAATCGATAGCACAGATGCTGCTGCCACTGCAGCGATTTTCGTTTTCGAGTTTTTCAACACACTCATTCATTTTGCCTCCTCATTGTTTATGTATCGCTCTTACGTTTACAATGGTAGAGCAGAAGTGTGGATTCCTTTTTACAGCATCGTAAAGTTCACTTTAAAATTGTAAAGGTCCACTTTACATAGAATGAACCAAAAAGAGAAATGAATGTATCATTTATCCATGACAAGATGCGATTATTTTGTCATGATTGTGTAATGAAAATGAAATAAAAAGAACCCTAAAAAAAAATAAATTTTGCCGAATTAATAAGCATAATGTCGTAGGAAGTCAAGACTATTTCTTCTGGTATTTGATCCTTATAATAGGGAGTAGATAAAAAATCGGATCAGATAGATACATACAGGAGGAACAAATGAAAAAACAATTGATCACAGCTGCAAGTGCAGTTCTACTTGGGACGACATTATTTGCCGGAGCTGCCTCAGCACAATCAGTAAAAGTTCAAAAAGGTGACTCTCTTTCTGTTCTAGCGAAAAGATACAAAACAAGCGTGAGCAAAATTAAATCAGACAATAAGCTGAAATCTAACGTAATTTATGTTGGACAAACCTTAAAAGTGAATGGCACTTCTTCGAAAAAAGCAGTGAAAACATCAAAAACAACAACAAAAGTAAAAACGGCTTCAGCAACTGCCACTCATAAAGTTGTCAAAGGCGATACATTATCGAAGATTGGCAAAAAATACGGGATGACTGTGAAAGAGCTGAAATCGTTAAATAAGCTTAAAACAGACCTCATCAAAATCGGACAAAAGCTAAAGGTGAAAAAGACGTCTAAAGTAAAGACGAAACCTGTAAAAGAAAAAACAGTCTCTACTTCTTCCTTAAACACGTCTAAACTCATAGCAGATGCTAAAGCACAGAACGGTACACCATATAGATGGGGGGGAACGACACCGAAGGGCTTTGATTGCAGCGGATTTATGTGGTATATCATTAACAAACAAAAAAAGATTTCAAGACAAACCACTGAAGGCTTCTGGGGATCGATGAAAAGTGTATCCAAACCAAAAGTTGGAGATTTTGTCTTCTTTACAACGTATAAATCGGGTCCATCTCACATGGGTGTCTACCTTGGGAACAACAAGTTTATCCATGCTGCTTCTGACGGAGTAACGATCAGTGATATGACATCAAGCTATTGGAAGCCTATTTATCTTGGAGCGAAAACATTTGTAAACTAATTCATTTTAAGAGACTGCTATGAAGCAGTCTCTTTTTTCATATATTATTTGTGCCGCGGAACTGGTCTTTTCTCATAGATCACTATCAGTCTAAAGGCTTTAAAATAACATAATTGTGGACCTGCTTTTTAAAAAAAGGTCTAATTTTTGTTGCATAATAAGTATACTAAAAAAATATAATCTTCTATGTTGTATAATAAATAGAGAAAGACAAGCTATCAATTGAATAAGGAATGGAGAAAATCTAACCCACTTATTGACAAACATTTCGTTGATATATAAGAATTTTCACTCTATTTTAAAAAAAAGTGTTTTCATTTTTTAATTTTCATATATAATAATTTTACGCCACCAATTTATTGCGCTAAATTTAATCTAAATATTCAGAAAATATTGTGAATTATATGAATGTGGCGTCTTTAGACTGATACTAAGTTTTGGGAGTGATGGTATGAGCAATTCGTTGTTTAGAAAAAAGAGCATTTCAGAGCTCATTGCGGCAACACAAGGGGAAAAAGCATTAAAAAAGGAATTGGGTTCATTTGATTTAACCATGCTTGGCATTGGAGCCATAATCGGGACAGGGATATTTGTTCTGACAGGTACAGGAGCCGTCACTGCAGGGCCAGGACTTGTTCTATCATTTGTCATCGCAGGTCTTGCTTGTTTGTTTGCAGCACTGTCATATGCGGAATTTGCTTCCACAGTGCCTGTATCAGGGTCTGTGTATACATTTACGTACGCATCAATGGGGGAATTTCTAGCGTTTATCATTGGCTGGGATTTAATATTAGAATATATGCTGGCCGCTAGTGCCGTTTCAGCGGGCTGGTCGGGCTATTTTGTGTCATTTTTAAATGGGATAGGGATTCATATACCAGTTGAGTTAACAGCAGCACCAGGTGGTTTAAAGGGGCAAGTGACATATTTTAATCTTCCAGCATTTATTATTTTAATGGTCATCACCTTCCTGTTGTACTTTGGTATTAAAGAATCAAAACGAGTAAATAACATCATGGTTATTATGAAAATTGCTGTGATTCTGCTCTTTATTTTAGTCGCTGTGAAATATGTAAAACCTGAAAACTGGACACCATTCGTTCCATTTGGCACATCAGGGGTCTTAAGTGCAGCAGCCCTAGTATTCTTTGCATTTATCGGGTTTGATGCAGTAGCTTCCGCGGCAGAGGAGACAAAAAATCCATCACGCAACCTGCCTAGAGGGATTATTACTTCCTTATTGATTTGTACGCTGCTTTATGTTGTTGTTAGTGCGATTATGACGGGCATCGTTCCTTTCATGAATTTTGAGGGAGTATCACATCCAGTGTCTCTCGTTTTACAAGTAGCCGGACAAAACTGGGTGGCTGGTATTGTGGATGTCGGTGCGATTCTAGGGATGACAACCGTGATGCTTGTCATGCTGTACGGCCAGACACGCGTGATGTTTGCTATGTCTCGTGATGGTTTGGTGCCGAAGGTTCTATCAAAGGTTCATCCAAAGCATAAAACACCTTACATCAATACACTGTTCTTCGGTACATTGTCAGCATTAATGGGTGGATTTATTCCACTTGATGAGCTGGCAAGCCTAGTGAACATCGGGACACTTTCAGCATTCATTTTGATTTCAGTGGCGGTCATTGTGATGAGAAAAACGCAGCCGGACTTACCGAGAGCATTCAGATGCCCAGCAGTTCCGCTTATTCCGATCTTGGCTATTCTATCTTGCGGATTGCTCATTTATAAGCTTGGTGCAATCACCTTTGTTCGTTTCTTAATCTGGCTTGCCATTGGGCTGGTTGTGTATTTCTTATATTCAAGAAAGCACTCAGAATTGAATAAAAAATAACTTAAAAAAGCCCGTGCTACTTGGTGCAGTCAAGTAACACGGGCTTTTGCTTTTGAGTACTGATTAAAAACCTAACTGAAGATCGACATCGATTGATACGATGGCATAGACACAAACAATGACAAAGATATTCAGTACGACACCGAGGAAACCTGGACCCGTACGGCCTTTTTTAATGAACAGTTCAATAATGCCAAATGGAACTGCGGCCATTGCAAAAGGTAGCATTTGAAAAGAATAAAATGTCACGTTGCTGATAATGGCGAGGTTTAGCATGAGCAGGGATAATATCGCTGTGCCGACAGAAATCCAGCCAAATACATTATGCTCTTTAAAGATTCTTACCAATTCCATAATTCCACCTCGCTCACTTTTGCCGTTTTAATGCGTTTTGTCTTCACAAATTTCTCAATTTCTTTAGAAGGTCCAGTGACCACAGAGCCATAAACCGTGACGCCATTTTGATCGATATAGCGTATACGATTAGACAGATCAAGATCAGGTCTGCCGGAGATCGTTGTTGCCCAGGTCGGGTGCTGATTGACATAAGCAAGGGCATCTTTGAATTGATCTACCTCAGTTTTGGATGTGTGCTGAAGCTCTTTTAAAAATTCAGAGTCTTTCCCAGGAAAGCCGATTGGCCGCTGATTTCCACTTAATGAATCCTCTGTTTTAATCGCATTCCACAGCACTTTCATATCGTATTTTTTAGCAAAGGAATAAACGTCCTTTGGTGTGTAAGCTTTGTCATAGGATACATACACTTCACTTACTGTTCCTTCAGGAAGCTTGTCTAACGTAGTGAGTGTTTGTTTTTTTGAGGCATCTGCCTGCGCCGAAGGATGAGTAAAGAAACCTTCCGTTTCGCGTGCGCTGTCACCATAATAAGAGATGGTAGGCTGCTTTAATTTATCGAAAAACATTTCGATTTGTTCACTGCCAATGGCTTCTGTTTTATTGCCAATTTGTTTTTGCAGCTTCAATTCGGTGTTCATCCCAAAAAGTTTGACCTGACCTTTTAAATCCTTCATATCTATGGCCACGTTTGGTTTGGTCAAAGCGACGGTGACAGCGGCTGTTTCCATGAAGTGATTGCCTTTGCTCTCGGCTCCGCCAACGCCGTAGTATAGATAACTTCCTAATGTACAAAGCGGTAAAATAATGAGTGTCGATATGACAGCAAGTACGGAAATACGTAAATATGACTTTCTTTTTCCGTATTGTAAAATGGCTTTTTGCTTCTCAGGACTGATGGAAAAATCTGTCCAATCCGAGTCGTTCAGTTCCTGGCTTAAGCGTTTTTCGTTTTCTTCAAGCTCTTCCTCAAACGCTATCATTTCTTCCTCATTCATCTCACCATTATTATATTTTTCCCATCGCTTGTTAAATTCTTCATTCATCATTAACACCTCTGTTGTAAAGTGCTTTTAGGCGCTGCCTTGCACGAAATAAAACACTTTTAAAATTTGCTTCAGTAATATTCATGACCTTGGATGCTTCCTTGTAATTTAGTTCTTTTAAATAATACAATGTCAACGCTTCCTTGTAGTTATCTGGAAGCTGCTCCAAATACATGGTGAGTACTTCCTTTATTTCAACCTGTTCAGCAGGGCTTTGTACAGACGTTTGTAAAAGACCGCCAATAAGGTCATCCGATATGGTCACTTCTTTTTTATGTTTCCTGACATAATCAATAAAAGCATTTCGTGCCACCTGAAATAACCAAGGTTTCACTTTGCTATGGTCGTAGGAATGAATATGTATATAAGCACGCATAAAGGTTTCCTGCAATAAGTCCTCTGCCAAATGTTTGTCTTTTGTCATGGAGAGCAGAAACCTGTAAACATCGTTCATATACATTTGATAAATTTCATCGATCGTCACTGATTTTTCTCCCCTCTATGTTATACACGCATAAGAAAGGCATAAAGTTGCACGAAACTTCTCATTACCGTACATTACTCATTTCTTTCGCCGAATCAAAATCATTTCTCCTTATCATAGCGAAATTTGCATCATTTATAAAGTATTTTCAATAGAACAAATCAGGAAAAAACATCGAAAAACGACAAAATTGGACACAATTCCTATTCTATTCTCCCCTAAAACCATGTGCTTGAATACAGTAAGAACGTTCATTTTAAACGAAAAAGATAGGGAGGATTGGGCTGCTCATAAATTTTTAGTACCAGGTAATAAAAAATTTGTTATAATAGAGACAAATCCTTCATTCTTCAAACAAAGGAAGTGCACTATGTATAAATTTTCAGGCTATACCGTCAAATTAATATTTGGTCTCCGAGGTGGAATCAAAGTATATCAAAAAGAGAATCTGCCAACTGATCGGGGTTTTGTCATTGCTTGTACACATGAGGGTTTTGTGGATGTTCTTGCATTAGGCGCAGGAATTCTTCCGTTTGAGATCCATTACATGGCGAAAAAAGAATTGTTTGCGAATAAATGGATCGGTGGATTTTTAAAAAAGATTCATGCCTTTCCAGTTGATCGAGAGAACCCTGGGCCAAGCAGTATTAAAACGCCCATTAAATTATTAAAAGAGGGAAAGATCGTTGGGATTTTTCCAAGCGGAACGCGTACAACAGAGGATGTTCCTTTAAAAAGAGGGGCAGTGACCATTGCGCAGCTCGGTAAAGCGCCAATTGTTCCAGCCGCATACAAAGGGCCTTCAAATGCGAAAAGCCTTTTCAAAAAAGGGAAAATGCGCTTAATTATCGGTGAACCGATTGAACTGTCTGAATTTGACCATCTCCCGCCAAAAGAAAGATTAGGTGCCATGACGGAAGTATTAAACACGAGAATTAAAGAGTTAGAAGCTCAATTAATCGAAAAGTCATAAGAAAAACGACCGCTTGCTTAGGCAAGGGTCGTTTTTTTATTAAGAAGCGCCTTCTTCAGCTGCTTCTAATAATTGTTCATTTAACTTTTTTACTTCGATGTATGCCACATGGTGTCCATCGACTTCATTAATGATAAATTCATAGCCTTGTTCACGAATGGCGTCATTTTTCTCTACTTCATATTTCTGAGTAAGGAACCAGCCGCCAATTGTGTCGACCTCTTCATTATCAAGCTGTATACCTAATAGCAGGTTGACTTGATCAACAAGGACCTTCCCATCAAAGATGTAATGGTCTTCTCCAAGTTTACGCACTTCGTTGATTTCATCAATGTCGAACTCATCACGAATTTCACCAACGATTTCTTCAAGAATGTCTTCAACGGTCACAAGACCTGCTGTACCGCCATATTCATCAGATAAAATGGCCATGTGTACACGTTCACGCTGCATTTTGAGCAATAAATCATGAACAGGAACCGTTTCAATCACATGAATAATCGGATTCACAAACTTTTCGATCGTATCACTTGTAGAACACTCACCGCTAATGCAGGCAGTGAGAACCTCTTTAATATTTAGAACACCAATAATATTGTCTTTGTCGCCATCTTCAATTGGATAACGTGTATATTTTTCTACCTTTGTTACCTTCAACATTTCCTCAATGGTAATATCATGAGGGAAGCTGACAACTTCGGTACGAGGAATCATAATTTCTTTCGCCAGACGGTCATCAAATTCGAAAATTTTATTTACATATTTGAATTCAGACTGGTTAATCTCGCCGCTCTTATAGCTCTCTGATAAAATAATCCGCAATTCTTCTTCAGAGTGCGCCATGTCATGCTCAGATACTTGCTGAAGACCAAACGCTTTTGTTAACAAACGAGCAGAACCATTTAATACCCAAATGAACGGGAACATCACTTTGTAAAAGATCATCAGTGGTCTAGCAAATAGAAGGGATACTTGCTCCGCCTTTTGAATGGCAAGCGTTTTTGGTGCAAGCTCTCCAACGACAACGTGTAAAAACGTCATGATACTAAACGCAATAATAAAAGTGACAATAGAACTAGCTGATTGAGGAATGGACAGCTCTACAAATAGTGGAGCAAGCATATGTGCAATTGTTTCTTCCCCTAACCAACCAATACCAAGGGCGGTAATGGTAATACCAAGCTGACAGGCTGATAGGTACTCATCAAGGTGAGTCGTTACATGCTTGACAGCAACTGCTGTTTTATTACCTTCTGCGATTAACTGATCAATTCTTGAGCTTCTTAAGCGAATGATCGCAAACTCTGATGCAACGAAAAACGCGGTTAAAGCTATAAGTAAAGCAACTATGAGTAAATTAACTATGTCCAATTAAGGCCTTCGTTCTGACTTTGAGAACGAAGGTAACACCTCCTGTTTAGTAAAAATTTTAACTTAACAGCAGTAAAAATGATTGGACAGCCGTCATTTTTTCAGGAGTAAGCTGTTCTTTTAGTTTTTCACGTTGTTCTGGCTGAAGCTGCTTACAACGTGCCAAAATGCGGTCCATATGCTCATTCATCCGATCGATATCAGAGGTTAAATGGACAAGTTCATCTTGATCTTCCTTTTGAGAAGGAAATTGTTCATCTAATCTGGATTTGATGTCAGAAAGAGCCAATCTCTGCTGTTTGCAAAGAACGATTAATTGTAATCGTTTTAAAGCATATTCATCGTAATAACGATAATTTGAGCAAGATCTAACAGGCGCAAGCAAACCTAGATTTGTATAATAATCTACAGTTCGTTTCGTTACCTGTGCAATCTGTGCTAGTTCACCAATACGATACTTTTTCTCAGCCCCATCTGAACATCTCCTCCTAACCGTCACGTTATAGTTTATGAAAATAGTTTAATATAATTCTAGTCTGAAACACAAGTTAATTGTTCATATTTCCTGCCAATAAGAAGAAACAGAGGAGGATTTCCCTCAATTTAGTCAGTCATGTCAAAAACAGCATGATGATACAGGAATTTTCAGATTATTTATGGTAAGATAAAATGAATACCGTTTCATATATATGTAGAGAGGCGGAATTTTACGTGAACCGGAGGTGGTTAAGTGGGGCCCTCAAAGTCGTCTTATTTAATCAGTTAACCGTTTTGCAAAACATAACATCATCAATCAGGAGGTGACTCCTTGTTCTTCAAAGAAAGAGCAAGGTTAAATGGACGATATTGTTAATCTGAGTATAGTCGGTGTTTTGATTGCTTTAACAGCTTTCTTTGTTGCATCTGAATTTGCCATAGTAAAGGTGAGAAGTTCAAGAATTAATCAGCTTGTTGCCGAAGGGTCCAAAAAGGCCATCATGGCGAAAAAGGTGACATCAAGGCTAGATGAATATTTGTCAGCCTGTCAGCTCGGTATTACAGTGACATCCCTTGGTTTAGGGTGGATTGGTAAGCCGGCTGTGAAAGAACTTTTGGTTCGAGGTTTTGGTTTGACAAACATTCCTGATTCAGCAATCAGCCTGATCTCAGCAACACTTGCGTTCTCTATTATTACCTTTTTGCATGTAGTTGTAGGTGAGCTTGCACCAAAAACGCTTGCCATTCAAAAGGCGGAAAAAATGACGCTATGGCTGTCAGGCCCGCTGCATGCATTTTATATCCTTATGTTCCCTTTCATTTATGTGTTAAACGGGTCAGCCCGTTTGTTAACTAAAATGATGGGCATCGATATGGGGTCTGAAAAAGAACATTCCCATTCTGAAGAGGAACTGAAGATTTTATTATCTGAGAGCTTAAAAAATGGGGAAATCAACCCATCAGAATATAATTATATGAACAAGATTTTCGATTTCGATAATCGAATTGCCAGAGAGATCATGATACCGCGCAGAGAAATTTGTGCGATTCCAGAAGATATGCCGTTAGATGATATCCTCGCCATTATGACGCAGGAAAAGTATACACGTTTCCCTGTGTTTTCAGGAGATAAAGACCATGTTATCGGCATGCTGAACAAAAAGCAGCTCTTTGCAGATCTTGTGTATCAAGGAGAAAAAGATCAACTGAAAATTCAAGATTATATATATCCAGTGATTGAGGTCATCGACACGATTCCTATTCAAGAGCTTCTCGTCAAGATGCAGCGTGATCGAATGCATATGGCGATCTTAACTGACGAATATGGCGGAACGTCTGGGCTTGTCACAACGGAAGATATTTTAGAAGAGATTGTCGGAGATATTCGAGATGAATTCGATGAAGATGAGCAGCCAGTTATTCAAAAAAGAGCCGATCATCATTATGTTTTAGATGGCAAAGTGAGATTGGATGAAGTTCAAGATTTGATCGAGATTTCATATCATGATGAGGAAATTGATACAATCGGCGGGCTCATCTTAAAAGAGAATATTGATATTAGAGAAGGACAATCCATCTATCTTGATGATATTCGAATGAAAGTGCTGGAAATGGATGGACGTTACGTTAAAAAGATTGATTTAAAAAAAGGTGTCACATCGGCAGAAAAAGGCAGTGCACGCACTGGGCTTGATATAAAGGAGCCGCTGCTAGTAAACGAAATGACCTTGAGCGAAAAATAAGCTCAAGGTTTTTTTAGGTATTTAGTCTCTTTTAAACGAATATATGTTCGGTATATAATAAGAACAAACGTTCGATAAAGGGGGATGGACATGCTTTGGTACGAAACAGCAAGTATCACGGAGAAAAAAACCTCAATGAAACGAATTGAGTTTCATTTAAAGAATTTCAAAAATTATCAAGCAGCGATCTTAAATATCGAAAGGCAGCTTGAAAAAAGAAGCCCGCATCATCTCGATCACATGACACGGAAAAAGTTAGAAGAGCAAAAAAGTCAGTATGAACTCATCGTTGCTTGTATTGAAACGGCATTAAAAGAGTTGGATGAAATAGAGCAGCAGCTCATCGATTATAAATATTTTCGAGATTGGCGGATGGCAAAATGTGCAATGGAAATCGGCTATAGTGAAAAAACACTCTTTTTGATGAAGCGCCAGCTCATGGATCAGTTGCTCATCAGCTTAGCCGCCATCACCAATATTTAAAAAAGATGCTGTCCTATTTGATAAAACGCAGCAAACAGACATAAAGACCCGATGATGGTGACCAATAAGTAGACAGCAAGCTGTCCAATTTGCCGCTCATGCAGCATGGACGCAGCCTCTACACTAAATGTAGAGAATGTTGTAAAACCACCGAAAAAACCAGTCCCAATGATCATAAGCAGCGGATCATTGTTAGTCACTGCACCTGTCAGTAAACCTAAACCGGCTGCGCCGAGTAAGTTGATGAGAATAATACTAAACGGAAAACGAGTATGAAACTTGGTTTTCTGAATCGATTGACTGAGGAAAAAACGAAGGGCACTGCCTATCCCGCCAGCAACAGCTGTATACAATACAATCATTTATCTGCTTCCTTTCGGCTGCTCATTTTGTTGAAAGAGGTGCTGAGCGGTGATCAGTCCACATAAGGCAGCGCCCACTCCAGCAATCACTGAGAGTAGAATGTACATGACACTTGATGTGAACAGTCCATCCTGTAATAAGAGAACTGTTTCTTTAGAAAAAGTGGACATTGTCGTAAAACCACCACAAAATCCTGTTCCGATTAAAGCAGCAAGATATTTTTTTCCCTTCCGAAACATAAAATACCCTGTTGAAAAGCCAAGAAGCAGACTGCCTATAATGTTTTCAATCAGCGTTGCATAGGGGAATGTGTGGCTGACAACGGACTGGCTAAGTTCATATCTACAAAGGGTACCAACCAGTCCACCGATAAATACGGCGAGATATGCTTTCATTTACATCATTTCTCCTTTAGAAAAAATGGCGGGTGATCCGTCACCACTCCATCAATGGGATATGTTTTGATCCTGTCGGCTGTTTTTTGGTCATTCACTGTCCATACAAAGACATCCATTCCAAATGAGTGGATGCGATCAATCCACCATCTGTTGATCAGCGTTTTCTTCATATTAAGGCAATCCGCAAAGGAGCTGTACTCCGCTAATTTCCTTTTCGTCAGTTTGAAGGCAGAGGGTTTTATAATAAAAGCCGTTCGAAGAGAAGGGGCGTAAGCTTTGACTCTTTGAAGGGCATTGGCATCAAAAGATTGAACCATGATGTGACGGGAATAGGCAAACCGGTTGATGATGTCGACAACTGCTTTTTCAATCCCAATCTGCCGTTTTGGATGCTTGATCTCAATCAGTATCCCGACACGCTGACTGTACCTTTGAAGGATTTCCTGTAAGGTGGGAATTCGTTCGTTGGCGTACTGAGAATCAAACCAGCTTCCTGCATCCAGTTTCTTCAGCCGATCAAGTGTATAACTTTTCACTAATCCGCTTCCGTTACTCGTTCGATCAACGGTATCATCATGGATAACGGCTACGTGCTGATCCATTGTCAGCTGGACGTCTAACTCAATATAATCCGCACCCTGCTGAACAGCTAAATCAAATGCGGCGATTGTATTTTCTGGGGCAGCGCTTGATGACCCTCTATGTGCGATAATATACACATGCTCCAGCTCCTGACATAAGTTCTGGTCTTATCATATCAAATTTTTGCTGTTTTTCCTTCTTTACTATATGGAACGAGGGAGAGCTGTATGTAATGGAACATGGCTTGTGGTGAGAAAGCATCGTGTATAAAAGGTGAAAAGTTGCAGGAATATCCCAAGCTCTTATTGAGTAAATCTGAACTACATCATTTTTTCTTCGATCAATTTTGTCCAAATCGTCAGCGTTCGTCAAAATATTAGTGCTTTCGTCATGTTGACTGAAAATTCTGATGTTTTATAATGATGAAAAGGAGGCGAGATGATTGGGTAAAGGGAGAATTAGAGTGGAAGAACGTATTAAGGTCGAAACGGATGCTGAAATGTTTAAAGCGACTCTCCTTGATCAGGCTCAGAAGAAAAAGTAGTTTGCTGCCCGTCGATATGTCTCTAGCCAAAATTGCATATTTGAACATCATGCCTCGGGATTATTCCCGAGGCTTTTTATGTAGAGGTCAGACATTTAAGAGAGGACATGAACGAAGGTTATATTATAAACTAGAGAGGATTGTTTTAAAGGAGAGAGACAGACATGTTTACACAAAAATGGATGGATACATATTTTACAGTAGATATTGCGATCCAAATCGGTATTAGCCTTTGTATTTTATTGCTTTTTTTATTGCTTCGGAAAGTATTTACGAAGTATTTATTTCAACTTCTGTTTAGGCTGACAAATCGGTCGAAGACGGAGGTCATTAACCAAATTGTTGTGGCATTTGAAAAACCAGCCAGGCTGTTTTTCGTGGCACTTGGTTTATATTTTGCGTTAAGACAGGCACCATACTTTGAGCATCATATGGATGTCATCATTAAATTGTATAGATCCTCCATTATTTTGATGCTGACGTGGGGACTTTGTAATTTAACCGCAGCATCTTCCTTCTTATTTCAAAAGGTCAATTCGAAATTTGAACTAGAAATGGATGATATTTTAGCACCGTTTTTATCAAAGGTACTTCGTTTCATTATTATCGCACTAAGTATTAGTATCATTGCACAAGAATTTAATTATGATGTCAATGGACTTGTGGCAGGTCTTGGTTTAGGTGGTCTAGCCTTTGCGCTGGCTGCGCAGGATACAGTGGCTAACTTTTTTGGAGGGATTGTCATCATTACAGAGAAGCCTTTTACGATGGGCGACTTTGTGGAGACACCAAGTGTTCTTGGGACTGTTGAAGATATTACATTTCGAAGCACAAAGTTTCGAACACCTGCTGAAGCCGTTGTGACCGTTCCGAATTCTACGCTTTCTAAGGAGCCGATCACAAACTGGACGAGAATGAATAAACGTCAGATTACGTTTTCTGTTCGCGTTTCCTACAATACACCAAAGGAAAACATTGATCAGTGTATTAAGCGTCTCAAACAGATGCTTCACGAGCATGATGGTGTGCATAAGGAGACGATTATGGTGAATCTCGATGTATTGGCAGACAGCTATTTGAACTTGTTTTTCAACTTTTACACAAACACGACAGCTTGGTCTGAAAACCTTGATATAAAGCAGGATATTAACTATCGCATCATAGATATTTTCCACGAAGAAGGTGTAGAATTTGCTTTCCCTGGACAGGCCATTTATATGAAACAAAAAGGTGAGAAGCAGCTGGGTGAATAAAGGAGGAATGGTACGTGGATCAAAAAAAGGTGGAAGCGCTAAGAGAGAGAATATCGCAGGCTTCACATATCACAGTACTCTCAGGTGCGGGTATGAGTACAGAATCGGGTATTCCGGATTTTAGATCAACGGGTGGTCTGTGGACAGAAGATACTTCCCGCATGGAGGCGATGAGCCGATCCTACTTTTTATCAAATCCTCATCAATTCTGGCCGAAATTTAAGGAATTGTTTCAGATGAAAATGAGCGGGGAATACGAGCCGAATAGCGGGCACACCTTTTTAGCCAGCCTTGAGCAACAAGGGAAGCATGTGGATATTTACACCCAAAATATTGACGGTCTTCATAAAAAGGCGGGAAGCCAGCATGTATATGAACTCCATGGCTCCATTCAAACGGCTACTTGTCCATCTTGCCAAGCGGTCTATGATCTGCCTTATTTGTTAAAAGAAGAGGTGCCGGTCTGTCAAACGTGTGGACGTGTGCTCAAAACAGATGTTGTTCTTTTTGGAGATATGGTCAAACATCTTGATCAAGTGGAGACATCACTTCAGAAAACGGACATGCTGCTCGTCATGGGGACTTCCCTAGAGGTAGCGCCAGCGAGATATATTCCAGAAGATGCAGCCCATGATCCTTCCATCTTCATGGTGATGATGAACTTGAGTGAAACAGAATTCGATCCGCTTTTTGATCTTGTCTTTCATGAGCGGATTGGCGATCTCGTGAAAGCTTTATAAATCATTAAAAAAACCCGCATCCAACAGGTGCCGATTTTTGACTTTTCATATCGAATACACGACAAATAGAAAAGCTCCCTATTTTCGTAGGGGGCTTTTTACTGCATGAATTCATAGGTTGATGCAATGCGGTATCTTTGGTCATGCGTCCACGAGTCGATTTATTCTGCTAGTTGTTTTCTAGAATGATCAGTAGCTATCATACCTTACTTATATAACTACTATTGAAGGTAATATAATCTTATCAACAATTTTCTCAATGTAACTCTTACTTATTGGTTGATCAATTAATATGATGCGATGTGAAAATAATCCAAGAATCGTATCAACTAATATGCTTCCATTTTCCTCTAATGTCTCAGTGCCTAAAAAAGGTTGCACTATCGTTTCAATTGCTTTTTGTAAGTTCAAAATAAATTCTCTATATAAATCCTTATTCTTTATACTTGCATGAGGGAGGGCTGCAAAAAGGATCGTCGTAAAATACTCATGTCGTTTATTACCCCTTACAAAGCTATGGCATAGCAAATTAACTAATTGTTCTCTAAGGGATAATTCAGCCCCTTCTATCGGCAAAGAAATAGAACCGTTTTTAAAGGGATCAATTCGTTTTACTGCCTCCAAGACAAGTTCTTCTTTTGAACTCCATCTTCGATAAATAGCAGCTTTACTTACTTTAGCTTCTTTCGCTATTTTATCCATGGTCAAATTTAAGAAGCCAATGTCAGTTAATATGTTCAGTGTCGTTTCCAATATGAGATCATTCTTATCCGGATCTATCGGCCGGCCTCGCTCTTTGGCTTTCATACATTCTCTATCCATTCTGAAAACTCCTTTTTCTTTATTATGCACTACATCTATTTGAACACAAAAAAAATTTTTAGTAAATACGGTACCTTAAAGTACCGTATTTGTGTTATAATCATTTTCGGAACTCATGAGTTTCGAAAATGATTATAGGAGACTTCTCTATTTTTTCATTTATACACACTAATGAAAGATGAGAGGGAAGAAGAAAGGGAGATTTTATTTGAGTACAAACACAAATGTCTCGGCGCCTGAAGTTACAGGTAAAGAGTATAAAGTTATTCCAATTTTTGCTGCATTTTTAATCAGTGCTTTTATTGGACTATTTAGTGAAACAGCTTTAAATATTGCATTAAATACATTAATTGATGTTTTCCATACTAATGCGACTACGATTCAATGGTTAACAACTGGATATCTATTAACATTAGGTATTTTGGTTCCTGTTTCAGGACTTTTACAACAATGGTTTACCACAAGACAATTATTTATTACTTCTTTAGTTTTTTCTATTATTGGCACCGTTATTGCTGCAATGGCTCCTAGTTTTGAAGTGCTAATGGTGGCTCGTATTTTCCAAGCGATAGGTACTGCATTAATATTACCTTTAATGTTTAATACGATTTTGATTATTATTCCTCCAAAAAAACGTGGTGGGGCAATGGGGATGATTGGGCTAGTGATTATGTTCGCGCCAGCTGTTGGCCCTACGTTATCCGGATTAATTCTCGAAGATTTAACCTGGCACTGGATTTTTTGGATTTGTTTACCCTTTTTAATTATAGGATTACTAGCAGGTATTTTTTATATGGAGAACGTTTCCGAATTAACAAAACCGAAGATTGATATTTTATCCATTGTATTATCAACAATCGGTTTTGGTAGTACGGTATTTGGATTTAGTAGTGCTGGAGAAGGACCAGAAGGATGGGGAAGCCCAAAAGTAATAGGATTGCTAATTATTGGAGTGATCGCATTAATCTTATTCTGCTGGCGCCAACTAAAAATGGAACAGCCTATGATAAATTTACGTGCTTTCCAATATCCAATGTTTACCCTAGGTGTTGTACTTGTATTCGTTTGTTTTATGCTTATTATGTCGTCGATGTTACTTTTACCAATGTACTTACAAGCAGGTTTGACGCTTTCCGCATTTGTGGCCGGTCTTACTCTACTTCCAGGTGGAATCATCAACGGCTTGATGTCTCCTGTTATTGGTAAATTATTTGATCGCTTTGGCCCCAAATGGCTTGTCATTCCTGGGTTTTTAATAACTATTATTGTAGTATGGTTTTTATCCAATGTTACGACAACAACTACGTTAACAGTGATGGTTCTACTTCATATCTCCTTGATGATTGGGATTGCCTTGATTATGATGCCAGCTCAAACAAACGGATTGAATCAGCTGCCTAAGAAATATTATCCTAGTGGAACAGCTATCATGAATACCCTTCAACAAATAGCTGGTGCGATTGGAACAGCCGTTTCAGTAAGTATTATGTCTTCGGGGCAGCAAGCATACTTAGCAGCTACCAAAGACCCTACAAATCCAATACACATCCCTGAAGCCATCACGGCAGGAATTCAGAACGGCTTTATATTTGTATTATTTATTGTAGTTCTCGCATTAATCTATGCATTCTTTATAAAACGTGTAGACATTAATTAAATAAAAATACAAGAACCAAAAAAAAACTCCTTATGTAAGATAGGGAGTTTTTCTTTTTGGTGTGTACATTCATTCTAATGTATTTGCCATTTAAGAATTTTCAGTAGTTCAATTAATTATTCATTTATTATTTCATTCGTATCTGAGATTACGATAGAAGAAACTGCTTGTCTAATAGTAAACGCTATTGTATAACCCTAGATATCCTTTATTATAGTGAAATTTTAGAAACAATAAAGTACAGGATTTATCTAAACTACTAGTGTGTTTTATTAAATTTTCGAGCTTCATTTTGGTTTGCTGACATCTCGAAAATTGGGTAGTCATAAGCTCTCATAGCTTTTTCATATTGAGAAATCGCATTATATACATCAGCTTTCTGTTTATGAACAGTTACAATTTGCTCTGCTAAAATACGAGCATCTCGCAAAGCTAAATTTGCACCAGCGCCGAAGCTTGGTGGCATAGCATGGATGGCATCACCAATCAATGTAACACGACTAGTCTCCCAAGGATCTATTGGTTCTATTGCACGAACGGAAAGCGCTGCTACAGTATGAGGGTCAATGCGTTCAACGAGACCTCGTAAAATAGGATGCCAATCTTTTGTTAAATCAACCATCATCTGATGAAGTTTCAGAGGAGATTCTCTGTCTGATGCACTTAAGTATTGTGGAATTCCCAGTGTAATCATGACATAATCATCAACAGACTCAATAGTAGATTTAGGTGCTAGTTCCTTAGCAGCTTCGTCTACTGTACGTCTTGGCTCAAACGGTCCAATTGCCATAAGTGTGTCATTTGAATCTGCCGCCATGATGAAACCATCAAATAAGATGTCTGGTAATGTCTGTCTGATCTCTTTGGTAAGAGGAGATTTAGAATAAATTGCTCTAGCATTTGTATCTATTGGTTGGACGTGAGGCATAAGCTGATAGCGAACAGCTGAATTGATGCCATCTGCTGCTACTAATATGTCCCCTTTGGCAACCGTACCGTCAGCTAAAAATAATGTTACTCCTTGTTTATTCTGTTCAAATCCTGTAACAACTGAGTTGAAATGAACATGTTTTTCAATGCCACTCAGTAAAATTTGGCATAATGTTTTTCGATTTACAGCTGTATGGGGGAATTTTTCATCGTTTGGAGCTCCAATATGTGGACGAACACCTATTTCATTCATTTGTTCATCTATTAATACAGCCATTTCACGACGTGGATTTTTTCTAGACGTCTGTACATACAACTCATACAAGTTTTCTGGAAGAGCAGCACGAAGCGATTCGCCACCATCCATATTCATATGCAAGCGATATCCATTTTTAGATACTTCATCTTCGCGCTCATATATGGAAAAGCTAATGCCTGCTTTCTTTAAGTGCTGCCCTAGACACAACCCTCCAATGCCGCCGCCTGCAATTAATACGTGTAAATCTGACATTACATATTCCTCCTAAACAATATTAAAACAACACTTTGTATGTTAAAATTCAAAGTGTTAGTTTATATTATCTAATTAAGCTGCTATCCAACAACCATTAATTTTCCATAAAATGTGGTTTAAACAACGTTTTTTACAATTATTGTCGTTTAAATTTTAAAAATAATTCAAAAGTAGGAGTTCAATGAGAAATGAAAAAGTTAGATCGACGTGTTTTGAAAACGAGAAGAGCCATTATTTCTGCATACCTTTCTTTACTAGAAGAAAAGAATATGCACGCTATATCTGTTAATGATATTACAGAAAGAGCAGATATAAACCGCTCTACATTTTATGCTCATTATAAAGATAAACAGCACTTACAAGAACAGAGTATCAAAGAAATATTAGATGACTTGGAAAAAGCCATTGCAAATAAGCCTTCGGGAGAGAAAACAACAGAATTTAGCTTAACAATGCTTCAAAATATCTTTGAACGAATGTTTGAAAACATCTATACCCATAGTAAATTTTATAACATCATGCTCGGAGAATATGGTCCTTCTGTATTTGCTAAGAAGTTAGAAGGGATTATTAGAAAACATACTCGAAAAGGTTTGGAGGTTGTTAAAGCAGATGACATTGATTCATCTGTTTCTCAAGATATTTACTTAAGCTATATGACATCAGCCCAACTAGGAGTTATTCATTATTGGAGAGAAAATCAGTTTAAAGATTCACCTGCTTTTATGGCTCAGCAACTTCTTCAATTGTATAAGATAGGAATGACTATGAAGGATTAAATTGGAGGGGGTTAGGGGAATACGTTATGCATCTAAACAGATTTGTAGATTTATATATAAACTTTCTTTTTATTTATTGAAGAAGACAGGTTGACAGGTGATCAACCTTAAAGATGTGGTTTATTTCCCCTACAATTTGTAGTGAAGCAAGGTATGATAGCGAAAACAACTAACAGATTAAATCGACTCGTGGACGGACACCACAGATGCCGTATTGCATCAACCTGTGTGATAATTCATGCAGCAAAAAAGCCACCTTTGAAAATAGGAGGCTTTTCTTTTGATCTTCTTGTTTCATCAATTCAATTTAGTAGGTTAACACAGTGACAGAAAAGTAACTAGACTTACTAAACCAACTGTTAACATTGGTTTTATTGGTCACATTAATCATGGGAAAACCACTTATTGCTGCAGCGGCTTCATTGTTTCATCAAGGACTTCAAATGTATAGCCCTTTGCCTTTAGCTGCGTGATTAAGCTGTTTAAGTATTTTGCCGTCGCTGGCTGATCGTGCATTAAGATGATTTTTGGTTCTTTTGGATATTTTGTCTCCAGCACTTGCAGCTGATTTAATACCTCTGGTACATATTTTGAGCTTTTATATTTCCAGTCAAGACTGTCAATGGTCCAATCCCAGTAGACAAAGCCTTGTTGTTTTAAACGTGCTTTTTGCTGATCAGTTAAATTTGGGGCGCTGCCATAAGGTGTTCTTACAAGATGGGTATACTCACCTGTGACAGAAGCCAAAATGCGCTGATCTTCTTTCATCTCGTTAACAGGAGAATCATTTTTTTGATAAAAGCGTTTCACATCATGGGTGATACCATGAAGCCCTAATTGATGACCTTCTTGATGAAGTCTTTTCACAGCTGCCGGGTGTTCTTTAATCTGCGGCCCGAGCATAAAGAATGTAGCCTTCACTTTTTGCGCTTTTAGCACATCTAACAGCTGATTTGAAGTCGCTGATGGACCATCATCAAAGGTTAAAAAGATTGTTTGATCCGTTACATGTTTATTAGAATCGATCTTAAAATGTGCATCTAATGTTTTCCTAGAAGCATCTTTTGCTTTCATACTAGTGCTTGTGTCCCTAAATTGACTGCTCGCAGACAATTTCGCCGGCTGATCTGCTGCCTGCATATTGGTTTTGGACATATCCCAAATAAAAAAGAGGATCAGTGTCAGAATGACAAAACCAATCGCCTTTGAGAGCA
This sequence comes from Bacillus sp. G1(2015b), assembly GCF_001482475.1. Taxonomy (NCBI): domain Bacteria; kingdom Bacillati; phylum Bacillota; class Bacilli; order Caryophanales; family Bacillaceae; genus Bacillus; species Bacillus sp. G1(2015b). Next base: position 133,711 of record NZ_LKIC01000028.1, read on the forward strand.
GCATTGTGTTTGAAGGTGTCTGTTTTTTTTTAACCCGTTGCATTACAATCGCTCCAATAAATCAAAAATTTGTGTCGAATCATGTAGTGAATTCTGTCTTTTTTCGCTGTTTTTTGTCATGTTTATATGGTGTCAGTATACAGGAAAAAAGAGCCTATGAATATAGAAGATGCTAAAAAATTGGAATCTTTTTGGTTATCAATCTATATTTGTTACAATGAAAGGTTATCCAATTCATATGATGTGAAATAATTCTGAATAATCATTGAAACGAACCCATTTATCCGCTAAGATAGCATCAGATTCAACCATTAATGCAAAGCGAAGGGGAGATTCCATATGAAAGTATTGTACAATGGAGATTTCATTGAAAAAAAGGATGCACATGTTGATATTGAGGACAGAGGCTATCAATTTGGTGACGGAGTCTATGAGGTCATCCGAGTATACAATGGTACTTTGTTTACGTTAAAGGAGCATACAGAGCGTCTGTTCAAAAGTGCAAAGGAAATTGGTATTCATCTGCAAGGTACAGTATCTGATATGGAAGAAAAGTTACAACAGCTCGTCGCTCACAATCAATTAACAGATGGCGGTGTGTACATTCAAGTCACGCGGGGTGTCGCACCTCGTAAACATCAATATAGCGATTCTCTCACTCCTCAAATCACGGCATATACGTTCCAGGTGAAAAAGCCTGTTCAAGAGCAGACAGCTGGTGCAAAGGCCATATTATCTGAGGATCTTCGCTGGTTAAGATGTGATATCAAAAGCTTAAACCTTTTATATAACATCATGGAAAAGCAGAAAGCATCTGAAGCTGGTGCGTTTGAAGCAATCCTGATAAGAGACGGTTTTGTGACCGAGGGAACCTCCTCGAATGTATATGCCGTGATTGATGGCGTGATTCGCACTCACCCTGCAAACAATCTCATTTTAAACGGCATTACCCGTAGAAAGCTGCTGGAGGTATGTGAGGCAGAAGGATGTACTGTTGAAGAAAATCGAATAAGCAAAGAAGAACTGCTGCGCGCTCAGGAAATCTTCATCAGCTCGACGACGGCTGAAGTCATTCCGATTGTTGAAATAGATGGCGAACCAGTAGGGAAAGGCGTTCCAGGCGAGCTGACAAAGCGCGTACAGGAAGGCTTCCAGCAAAAAATTAAACATGAAAGTGAAGCATCGATCTCTTCATAAATAAAAAAGGCTGTAAACATTCGTTTACAGCCTTTTGTGATGTATTTATTTCACAATAAGCACAGGTATATCTGATTTTGCTGATAACTTTTCACTCACACTGCCAAATAGCATTTTTTTCAATCTGCTTTGGTCACGTGCTCCCATGACGATGAGGTCTGCTGATATTTCCTCAGCATATTCGATAATCGCTTCTGCTGGTTCTCCCTCCACGATTTCAATGGCAGCCTCAAACTGCTCCTCATTTAAAAGCATTCGTGCTTCTGCGACGACCTCTTCTGTATGGTCTTCAAAAATCAAGGGACTTTGCTGTTCATCATGAGGCACATACACAGGGGGTGTTTGAAGATCTGCCATGCCGCCGCCGATATAAGCTCCGCCAGTCATTGGGCGCGGTGCATCAAACACCTGTCTGCCTGTTTTGCCATCATGGGCATAGGCAACGGTCAGCTTGGCATGCAAGGTTTTGGCTAAAGCGATTGCCTTTTTTAATGCTTTCTTACTGTCTTCATGTCCATCAAACGCAACGACCATCCGATCAGCTTGAAACAATGTCCTCATTCCTTTCAAAAGGAGTCTTTACACTCATGGTATACCCGTTAATAGAAAAAGATACACATAAGAGAGATTGATTTTTGTTAGAAAATTTCATTTATTGAAAAATATTTATTGACAAAATGGTGACAGCCACTATAATATAAAAAAAGATTCAAGAGCCAAAAGGAGGAAATGTCATGTGCAACATTGGAAGAATGAAATCAAACTGCATGAATGGGTTGATTCACGTGACAATTACACCTTCATTGGTCATTGAAAAGGAACTCGTATGTTCCAATTGATCGGATGAATCAAGGCGTATGTTGCGTATTTGTCAACATGCGCCTTTTTACATGACGAAAAGAGGCGTACCAGCTAGCTGGTGGCCTCTTTTTTTGTTGTATTCATTTCGCATTCCGAAATAAAGGAATGGAAAACAACAAGTAAATGAAGAGGAGTGAAAGCATGTGAACATGCCAAAATCAAGGCAAATGACAAAAACTCAAAAAACGAAACAAGGTGACTTGCAGGAAAATTTAGAAAGCGGCTAGCTTGAAAAGGAGAGACAAACATGTTTTCAGTATTTGCGAAATTAGGCTGGTTCTTTAAACAAGAGTGGAGGCGTTATACAATCGCTATTACGCTTCTGCTCATTGTGAATGTGCTTGAAATGCTGCCGCCAAGATACCTTGGCCAGGCAGTGGATGACATTCGTTCTGGTCAATTTACAACATCAAGTATTTTGTTTTATGTGACCATTTTTTGCTTACTAGGTGTCGTCGTCTATACACTTACATATTTTTGGATGTATCAGTTATTTGGCGGCGCAAATGTCATGGAGCGTGTGATGCGCGGGAAACTGATGCGCCACTTGCTGAAGATGACACCGACCTTTTATGAAAAGAAAAAAACCGGTAACTTAATGGCATTAGGAACAAACGATTTGAATGCTGTGGCCTTAACGACAGGTTTTGGCGTTCTGACCTTGGTTGATTCGACTGCTTATATGCTGATGATTTTCTTTACGATGGGTCTGACAATTAGCTGGAAATTAACCTTAATGGCGATTATCCCTATGCCGCTGATGGCGCTCTTGATTGCGTTTTATGGCAGCAAAATCCATGAGCGCTTTACTGTCGCTCAGGATGCATTTGGTGATATGAACGATCGTGTTCTTGAATCAGTGGCAGGCGTTCGAGTCATTCGGTCTTTTGTACAGGAGAAACAAGATGTCGAACGCTTTCGCGAAATGACAGATGATGTATTCCAAAAAAACATGCGAGTGGCGATCATTGATTCCTTGTTTGAACCGACAGTGAAATTACTTGTGGGGATCAGCTACTTAATCGGAATCGGCTACGGAGCCTATCTCGTATTCCAAAGTGATTTAACCATTGGGGAGCTTGTTGCATTTAACGTCTATCTTGGCATGATGATCTGGCCAATGTTTGCGATCGGCGAATTGATTAATATTATGCAAAGAGGAAATGCGTCGTTAGACCGGTTGAATCATACACTCAGCTACAAGCCGGACGTAACAAACGCTGCTCAGCCGAAAACGTTACAAGAGCCTGGAGATATTGAGTTTGATCACGTGACATTCAGGTATCCAACTTCACCTAAAGATAATCTCATTGATGTGTCCTTTACCGTTCGAAAAGGGCAGACGATTGGGATTACAGGCAAAACGGGAAGCGGCAAAACGACCATTGTCAAACAGCTTCTGCGCCAGTACCCGGCAGGTGATGGGCAAATATTGCTATCAGGTGTTCCAATCCAAGACATTGAATTAGATCAGTTATTTCAATGGATCGGATACGTACCTCAGGATCATATTCTTTTCTCAAAAAGTGTCGAACAGAATATGCGCTTTGGTCATCGGGACGCGAAACAAGATGAGTTAGCACAAGCAATCAAAGATGCTTACTTTGAAAAGGATCTACGCCTTTTGCCGGAGGGTCTGGAGACCATGGTTGGGGAAAAAGGTGTTGCGCTGTCAGGCGGACAAAAACAGCGAATATCCATTGCACGTGCTTTATTAATTGATCCAGACATTTTAATTCTGGATGACTCATTGTCTGCGGTAGATGCAAAAACAGAAACCGCTATCCTAGAAAATCTAAGACAAAACCGTCATGGCAAAACGACGTTTATTACGACTCATCGCCTATCAGCTGTTGAACATGCGGATCTCATTCTTGTCATGGAAGAAGGACGCATTGTCCAAAAGGGCACTCACAACGAGCTCATCCAGCAGGATGGGTGGTATAAAGAACAATTTTTGCGTCAGCAGCTGACAAATCAGCTGGAAGGAGGGGATGAGGCATGACAACAGGAAGAAGACTCCTTGCCTACGCACTCCTATATAAGAAAGTACTGTCTGTTGCCTTAATCTTTCTAATGATTGCAGTTGGTGCTGAGCTGACAGGACCGTTTATTGGGAAGAAAATGATTGATGATCATATTTTAGGTGTAGAAAAACCGTATGTCGAGGTCAATGAAAAGACAGACAAAACCGTTTATTACCAGGGAAATAACTATATACGAAGCGATCGATTAAACAATGGAATGGAATCTGGAAAGCAAATCAATGTGGTGCAAGTCGGGTTCGGTTACTATTTTGTGAATGAGCCGATTCGTTTTGATGGAAACAGAAAGATATCGGGAGATCAGCTCACCATTGATAATGGGAACGAGCGTGAGACTTATGAGGTACAGCGCTTATCAAAAGAAGAGATTTTTGCTTTTTATCAGCCAGAAATCAGTGGTTTGGTGCAGCTTGTTCTATTTTATCTAGGGCTGCTCATCGTTGCGATTTTCTTTCAGTATGGGCAGCATTACTTGCTCCAGAGGATTGCAAATCGAATTATTCAAAAAATGAGGGTAGACGTCTTTGAGCACATCCAAACGCTGCCGATCCGATATTTTGATAATTTACCGGCTGGAAAGGTTGTCGCGAGAATCACCAATGACACGGAAACCATTCGTGACCTATATGTCACAGTCCTTGCTAATTTTGTGACGAGTGCCATTTACATGATTGGGATTTACATTGCCATGTTTTTATTAAATGTGAAGCTGGCACTTATTTGTTTGGTAGCAGTACCGATTATTTTCCTATGGTCGATGACTTACAGAAAGTTTGCATCCGTGTACAATCACCGAATTCGTTCGATCATCAGTGAAATCAATGCCAAGTTAAATGAAGCCATTCAGGGGATGACCATTATTCAAGCGTTTCGTCATGAGAAAGCGACGAAAGAGGAATTTGATGAGCTGAACAACAATCACTTTCGGTATCAGCGAAAGATGCTCCATTTAAATTCACTTCTTTCACATAACTTGGTTAACCTGCTGCGAAATTTAGCATATGTGGCGCTTATTTGGTATTTTGGCGGTGCATCGTTAAGTGCGACAGGCATTGTGTCCATTGGAGTGCTCTATGCGTTTGTCGATTATTTAAATCGATTGTTCCAGCCGATCACAGGCATTGTGAATCAATTCTCCAGGTTGGAATTAGCAAGGGTTTCATCGGAAAGGGTTTTCCGATTATTAGATGAACCAGGAACAGAAGTAGAAGAACCTGTTCAGAAGAAGCTGGAGGGACACGTTCAGTTCAAAGATGTCACCTTTGCTTATAATGAAGGGAAAAATGTCTTAAAGAACATTACGTTTGAAGCAAAGAAAGGTCAAACGGTTGCACTTGTGGGGCATACTGGTTCTGGGAAAAGCTCGATCATGAACTTGCTGCTGCGTTTTTATGACATTCAGCAAGGAGACATTCTCATAGATGGCGAAAGCATATATGATCAGTCGCGTCAAACGCTGCGTAAACAAATGGGCATTGTGCTGCAAGACCCGTATTTATTTTCGGGAACGATTGCCTCCAATGTCAGCTTAGGAAATGAAGACATCAAAAGAGAAACCATTGAATCCTCATTAAAGCAAGTAGGCGCAGCAGAGTTATTGAAGCACCTGCCGCAAGGCTTTGATGAACCAGTCGTTGAAAAGGGAAGCACCCTTTCCTCAGGGGAACGTCAGTTGATTTCATTTGCGCGCGCATTGGCGTACGATCCAGCGATTTTAATTTTAGATGAAGCCACCGCCAACATTGATACAGAAACAGAAGCGATCATTCAGCGGGCGCTTGATGTAGTCAAAGAAGGACGAACGACTTTTGTGATTGCTCACCGATTATCCACGATTAAGAAAGCCGATATGATCTTGGTGTTAGAAAAAGGTGAAATCGTCGAGCGTGGCAGTCATGAACAACTCATGCAGCAAGAAGGGCTGTATGCGCAAATGTATGAACTGCAAAAAGGCGCTGTTGCAAACAGTTGATGAATAGTAGAAAAAAGAGCCTCTTCAAATTGAATGAGGCTCTTTTCCTTTGCATGAAAAAGTCGACGACTTTTACACAGGTTATATCGTTTGGACAGGCTGCAACATCAATAAGCGATGCCGACGCGTTGATGCACAAATTCCTTCGAATTTAACTGCTGATATAAAAAGTGTGCGGTATCTTCAACTGAAATTTTCTTTCCATCTATAGGGAGAAAATCTTTCTCATAGCGATATGACCGTGTCACTTCTCCATCTGGTAAATAGGTTGGACAAATAATGGTCCAATCTAGATCAGTCGATTGAAGGATTTCAAACGCTTTCGCATGCTCTTTAGCTGCTCGGGAAGTAGTCCGCTTTGATTCATTTGTTTCAAAACGGTAGAGCTCCGGCTGCTGCCTTGCTTTTAAAATACCTGCTGTACCAATTGTAATAATTCTAGATGTATTTGTTTGCTTCATGGCTTGTACGATATGCTCCATTGAAACAGATAATGTATCATCACCATCTGTTGATAGACAGCTCACAACAATATCTGCTCCTTTCATTGTCTCAAGCACATCTTCTCGATTTCTTGAATTGCCGGTGACTTGAAACATACCCGCAAGCATTTCTTCTCGGTTTGTCCGAATCAATGAACGAACCATGTAACGATCATCTACTTGAACGAAACGAAGAAATGCTTGTCCTACACGTCCATGAGCACCGAAAAGAGCTATTTTCATCTGTTCGATCCCTCCACTACATACTATAAGTGAAAAGAACCCAAAATGGTACAACTTTTATGTGATGCTTTTTTTATAAAGGTGAAAGGACCGAATACTATGACCATATTCACATAATAGAGAGATCCCTACAAATTGTAAAAGTTCAAAGTTCATACCAGAAATAATGTCCATGAAGATCCGCTCCTTTCTACTACATGATATGAGCTGAAAGGAGTTTGGTGAGGGATAAAAACAAAAAAAGAAGACACCATAAGAGGTGCCTTCTATGATCCAGGTATGAAATTAAGCTTTTGTTCCGCCAAGGTTTTGTTGAGCGTAAGACACAAGACGTTTTGTGATTTCTCCACCAACTGAACCGTTAGCACGAGCTGTAGTTTCTGCTCCAAGGTTTACACCAAATTCAGAAGCAATTTCGTATTTCATTTGATCGATTGCTTGCTCTGCTCCAGGAACTAGTAATTGGTTTGAACTATTAGAATTTGCCATGATGTGATTCTCCTTTTTGTATATGATTTATTTTTTTGGTTGGGTTTGCTGGAATCGCACCAGCGAAATGATCAAGTCATTTGCCACTTGGCGAAACCCAATGCAGTAACTGCTTTGTACTAAGTATTATGGTTATTTCCGAAAAAAACATACGAGAAAAGAACATGGTAAATGTTGTTGTGTCAACATACAAAAAACCATCACCCAATAATGAGTGATGGAGCTGCTTATATATCTTTTTATTCAGCTGAGCGTATGCGCAATTCTGTATCTGAATCAAAGAAATGGGCTTTGTTCATATTAATCGCAAGAGGGATAGACTGTCCCGCCTGTACATCGGTACGAGAATCAACACGTGCAATAAACGATTGATCATCGATAGAAGAGTAAAGCATCGTTTCTGCTCCCATTAATTCAGCTACCTCTACGTTAGCATTAATTTTTGTGCCTTCAGACGCCTCTATAAATACTGGTTCATCGTGAAAATCTTCTGGTCTGATGCCTAGTATGATATCCTTTCCAATATAGCCTTGGCTGCGTAATACTTTCATTTTTCCCTCTGGTACACGAATGTGAGTTTTTCCAACCGCGATGGCGCCGTCAGAGAGCTTTCCTGTAAAAAAGTTCATTGCAGGTGAGCCGATAAATCCACCTACAAACACATTCTCTGGGTTTTCATATACATCTTTCGGTGCTCCGACCTGCTGAATAAAACCATCTTTCATCACAACAAGGCGGGTTGCCATTGTCATGGCTTCAGTCTGATCATGTGTCACATAGATAAATGTCGTTTGCAGACGCTGATGAAGTTTAGAAATTTCAGCACGCATCTGAACACGGAGTTTTGCATCTAAATTAGAAAGCGGCTCATCCAAAAGGAAAACCTTTGCATCACGTACAATCGCTCTGCCAAGGGCAACACGTTGTCTTTGACCGCCAGACAGTGCTTTTGGTTTTCTGTCTAAATATTGCTCAAGCCCCAATATTTTAGCGGCATTTCGAACCCGCTCATCAATCTCTGCTTTCGGAAACTTCCGAAGTTTTAACCCAAAAGCCATATTATCGTACACATTCATATGAGGGTATAATGCATAGTTTTGGAAAACCATTGCGATATCCCGGTCTTTCGGTGCTACATCATTCATCCGTTTTCCATCTAACAGAAAGTCTCCTTGTGAAATTTCTTCTAGACCTGCAATCATGCGAAGGGTTGTTGATTTTCCGCAGCCTGATGGACCAACAAACACAATAAATTCTTTATCTTCTATATGTAGATTAAAGTTGTCTACTGCTGTTACCTTGTTATCGTACACTTTATAAATTTGATTCAGCATTATTTCAGCCATTTGATGTCAGCCTCCCCAGTTTCTCTTTTTGAAAGCGCTTTATTGTTGAATAAAGTGTATAAAATGGGGAAGAGTCTGTAAATGGACAACGTGCACAACATCCTATTTTCATTTTTGGGCAGGATGCTCATACCTTCGTTTTTTATGAAAGATCGAGTAGAGTCATCATTAAATAAGCAGCCGATGCTTCTGAAAAATGTCGTATATCTAGCCCAGTGCGCTCAATAAATTTATCAATTCGATATTGAAGACTGTTTCTGTGAACATATAATGCTTTTGCTGCTTTGGATGCGTTTAAATTACATTGCATATAGGTCATGAGAGTGCGGTAAACATCTCGGTCAACAATCGCTTCTTTAAAAGCATCTGATATAGCATGAGAGAGGACAGATGCATCATAACAAATGAACGATGGTAGGCATTGATAAAATGTGGCAACCCCTGATCTAAGCTTTTCTCGCTGCATGTGGCATACAAAGAGCTGTTGTTCATTTAATAATCTCATCTGTAAATGGTCATTTGGCAAATGCAGCTGCCCTTGTATAAAGACTGAGTCTGTTAAAAAATCACTTGTAATGGCCAGAGACAAATCATTTAATTGATCTAATTGACTATTTTCTGATGTAGCATTTGGTTGAATCAGCATAGCTGTTTCAGGGCCTGTCCATATGAAATGAGTATGTTCGAGGCTGTTATTCACAGCCTCTTTTATTTGCTGTCTTTGTTCCTCTTGATGGATCATTTGAAAATAATAAACACGGACGGGATGTTGGACAGTTAGTGGTTTGTTTTCAAAAAGATAGCTGAACCATCTTTGTTCACCCTCGGTATGCGCTTTTTGAAATAGATCAATCGGTGTAAGAAAAGAGTTGAGAAGTAGTGTTTCTCTTGCTGTAATCTCCGATTTGTCTACTCCAAATATTTCGCCTTCGTCTGTTTGATACCAAAGAATTTGTTTGTCATGAGTAGGTGTACTGATGATATGGTCTCCGTAAACAAGTTTTAATTTTTCTAACATGGCGGGGCTCCTTAAACAGTTTAATCATAGACATGGAATAGCATTAATTCGTGGATTTCTTCTTTTAAGGTTGGTTCAACTTCATGGGGCGGAAGCTGAGAGCCCCATTCAATGTCACCTGTTTTGTGGTAGATGCCTTCATAATGCGCACCATTGTGGAAAAAGGATATTTTCCAGCCTGGCAATTGTGCTTTTTTAAAAAGAGGTTTCCATTGAAAATGAGAAATCATATCATCATTGCCTCCTTGCTTTTATTGATGAAACAATAAACAAACACGACAACACGGAAACAACCTTGAACTTGATTTTATTGTATCTCATCTCATGAAAAGAGCATAGAAAAAGCATAAATTTAAGAGCACGACATGTGGCAAAAATGTAGTCAGTAGACGTTCGCGTGATCTGAAGTGGTGAGTGCCGTTTCTGAAAGGTAAGATGCGAAATCCATGATTCTTTTCCCGATCAGCCATTCTGATTTTTTCAAAGAGACATGCTGGAAAATCTCTCGGCCAGGGCGAGAATTGGCCTCAAACATCCAAATGGCGCCTGTTTGATCAATGCCTAAGTCAAAACCGATTTCACCAATATGCCCGGTCATTTTTTTATCTATTACTTGGCTAAGCGTGATGGCAGTATGAGAAAGCTGATGTAAAATCTGCAAACGTTTCTTTTCTTCTGGAAAGACAGCATAAAGTGTTTTCACCGTTCCGCCGTGTAACTGGTGAGTTGTGATGGTGTGATCTCCAGAAATTTTTGCTGCTGCTGCTGTGACTGTCCAATCACCGTCTTTATTTTTATTCGTATGAACTCTGAAATCCATCTGCTGATTGTCTATTTGAAGAAGCTCAATGCCTTGTTGTGCAATAAAATCATGAATTGCATGATCTTTTCGCAGCCTTTGAACAAACTGATCTATTGAATCATATGGAATAGCCCTTCCAAAATTTGAGCATACAGTGATTCCGTGATTTTCCTTTTTTAACCGATAAATACCGTCTCCATGACTTCCATTCGTCGGTTTTAAGTATATAACTTGATGCAGGTGGAGAAGTGTTTCAATTTTACTTAGAGCGTCCATGGGATCTAATTGTACAGAATGTGGGAGAAAGGACCATGTTTTTTCATCTGTTAATAGCTGTTCATGAATCTCCCATTTATTAAAAAAGTAAGGGTTGAACCAAGGGATATTATAGTCTTGGGTGAGTTTTCGCTTCGTTTCTTGAATGAGTGCTGACTGAGCAGCTTTTCTATTTGGAAGACGGTCATAAATGACTGACGGCAGGGGAAGCTGTTTTTTAACCCATGAACCTTGCTGGTACAACAATCCTTCTACAATTCCTTTTTCCCAATCAATAGAATGTGACCCAAAAAGATAGGCAAAACCAGCATGCTGTCTGAAAGAATTCAGCAGTTTGATAAAGAATTGTGATCTTGTTCCTAATGGCTGCGTGCTTTGCTCAAAACCTGCAGTGAAAATGCCCATCAACGGCCCTATAAAAAGTGTATGGTCAATGATGATCACATCAGCTTTTGATTGGTAAGGAATCAGTAAATCTCTGTATAGATCTTCAGATAATAATATTTTCTTTGGATGCTGATGATAGGAAATGTTGAAGCCATCAACTAAACGAGACCCTAGAGCAAGAGAATAGATGGCCTCTTTCTGTTTATAATGGTCTGGAAGATGAATTGTTTTTTCACTTGTGAGGTGTGGGGCGATGATGCAGCGATTTTTGTTCATAAGAAACCTCCTTCGGTTGAGACATCATCGATTGCGCATGTTCAAGAATGGTACGAATCAATTGATGTTCCTTTTCAGGGTAAACTTTTAAAAAAGCGGACCGTCCTGGCTTTGATCTGACATTTGATATGAACAGCCTGCCTTCACTTGTATGAAGTAAGTCTACTGCGAATTCAAAGCAAGGAGAGTACGTTTTATCTATATAAGCTGGAATTGATGCCTGAATGGATGCAATATCATCTAAAAGGAGCTCCTTGATGTGTGGCTGCAATGTATGTAGATAGTGTTCAAAGCCTATCACAGGATCCGATTTTTGTGTATAACTTAAAAGACTATTTTCTGCAGGTGATTTTGTGTGAATCCCCATGCGTTTCCATTGATTTTGTGAATCTTTCATAAGAAAAATCCTGATTTCATTAAATAAAGGTTCTTTTTGATCACTCGTGTTGAAAAATTGAAGGAAATACCGGCCTGCATATTTTTTGCACCAGCGCTCCATCTCTGACGCCCGAGAAAATGTAATGGTTTGATTGGAACTTAGCTGAACGGTGAATGTTGACTTGCCATCAAAGGAAATGAAGTAAGTAGATGCTGCATGCTGCTGGGAGAGAGGCTGCATTCTATAATAACCGCCAGCCCCGCACTCCCTTACCATATTGATCAGATCTGAGGGCTCTTTTAATAAAGAGCAGCCAGGTAAATATGGCTGTAAAGCAGAGAGGAGGCGGAGCTGTTCAAATAGCACCATTTTATTTGAAATGCCGGTATTCAAAAAATCTGTTTTTGGATACTTTTTTAGCCATTCCATGATGGGTTTTGCTTTTTTAGATTGTGCGTCATGCCGGTAAAGACATCGATCGTAAATCAAATCGGGAATCGGAAACTGTGCGTCGGCAAACCCTTGGTCATTCATATATGTTTGACCTTGTATCAAATTTGAAGCCGGCTTTAAATCAAGTGGTGTAAAACGAACAACCTTTAAATGATAAGAAGAGGCAGCTTTGGCGAGCTGACGTGTAAATGCCTCTTCATACTGCGGAGAAAGGGTTACAATACCTAATGTTGTCATTAAAAAACACCTTCTTTTCAACTTCTTTTTTTACCATCACAAAAACGTTTTTTTATGATTTTACTTAAAGCTTGCGCTCCTTTATCATTACGACAGATCGCTTGATCATATGTCTCGCTGCATACTTCATTTGCTTGGGAACTTGACAACAACTATAATACGTATAGATCAAAACAATAAACATCGGGTGTTGTTTGAAAGGTAGATGACGACTTTGAATATATTCACAACGTTTATCTTTATGATTGTTATCGGCGCAGTCATAGGTGCAGCGACAAACCATCTTGCAATTAAAATGCTTTTTCGGCCTTATAAGCCATATTACTTATTCGGAAAACAGCTTCCATTTACACCAGGGCTTATCCCTAAAAGAAGAGACGAAGTAGCCAAGCAGGTTGGTGTCATGGTTATGGAGCATTTGCTCACGCCAGAAGGTATTCAAAAGCGATTTGAATCATCCGAGGCAAAGCAGGAGATCCTGCGTACAGTCCATCGATATATTGACAAAGGCGCAAATATGGAGATAACCGTATTCTCCCTGCTAGAAAGATTCGGCGTGACAGAGGCTGATGTCAAAGCAGATAAATGGCTCCATCAGTGGTCTGATCAGAAGCTCAAATCACTGCTTGAAACATATAACCAGCAAACTTTATCTGAATTGCTCCCTGTAGAAGTGGAAAACAAAATATCATCGAAAATTCCAGATGCAGCAGATTATATTTTAAAGAGAGGCATTCATTATTTTGAAAGTGATGAAGGCAAAGCAAGGCTTGGCAATATGATTGATGATTTCTTAAAAGAACGGGGAATGCTTGGCAGTATGGTCCAAATGTTTCTAGGGAATTCAAGCTTAATTGATCGTGTACATCCCGAAATCATCAAGTTTTTAAGAAACGCAGAAACAAAAAGATTTTTATCAGATTTGCTTGTTCAAGAATGGGACAAGGTGAAGCAATTTTCTCTTCATGAGCTTGATGAAAAATGGAATGTGAAGGAACTTATTTTTAGTGTGAAAAATCAATTGCTTTCTCATTTCTCTACAAAGCTGATATTAGACAAACCTGTTGGGATATACGTCAGTGCTGTCGCGGATGATCTTAAAACACACTTTGCGCCAGTGTTGATTGATAAGGGGATCGGAGCGGCTTCAAATGCTTTAGAGGGTCTGCTTGCTAAGCTGCAATTTGAAGATATCATTCGTGAACAAATTGAACTTTTCCCGCTTGAAAAAATGGAAGAGCTAGTAGTCAGCATTTCCAATAAGGAGCTGAAAATGATTACATTTCTAGGCGGTCTTTTAGGCGGGCTGATTGGTGCTATCCAGGCTGTTTTTGTGGCACTATTTTAAGACAAGCTAGAGAAATTTTAATGAATTCATTGTATATATGTGAAACGAAAGCCATAGTTTGTTATAGTGGAGTGGTGTCCGCCGATCATATCGGTGATAACGGATAGAAAGGAGACATAACATGTCTGTAAATCTTTACGATGTTGCATATGACCTTGAAAAAGCATTGCGTCATAGCGAAGAATATTCAACTTTAAGAAATCTTTATGATGAGGTAAACGCGGATGAGTCCTCTAAAAGAATGTTTGAGAACTTCCGTGACATTCAAGTAAACCTTCAACAAAAACAAATGACTGGTCAAGAGATCACACAAGAAGAAGTGGAGCAAGCTCAAAAAACAGTTGCGCTTGTTCAGCAGCACGACAAAATCTCTCAGTTGATGGAAGCAGAACAACGTGTGAGTGTTCTTATCGGTGAATTAAATAAAATTATCATGAAGCCACTTGAAGAGCTTTATGGGAATCCAGAAGAAAACTAATGGAAAGGGCGATGTCATTCGCCCTTTTTTGTTTTAACTTTTCTCCTCAATATCTTTTAAAAAAAGGTTGTCGAAGCACATAAATTCTGCGATAATACTTATATTGAAAGTGCTTTCAAAAAGGCGCTCTCAAGGGACAATTGGGTGCGTTTCACTTGGGATTTAAGGCAGTGAGCCAAACGAGAGAGAAGCGCTTCTGGGAGAAACGCAAAGCATAAGGGGATCTGATATAAGCAATGCTTTGGTGTGTGAAAGATAAGGGGATCATGGGGAGCTTCATCACTCCATTGTAACGCATCCAAACCATACATAAAAAAAAGCCTAGGGGTAGGCTTTTTTTATTTATCAATCATTCATAACCTGTGGCTCTTTCAACTGCATGTTCTAAAGCACCAAGCTAGGGCATATCCTCATCGTAAGTACAGTCATCAAGAAGGGGGATGCCTCAGTGTCAAAAAAACTACTTGCACTCAATATAGATGGGACGTTACTTCGTTCCAATGGTAAAATCCATTCCGCTACAAAAGAAGCTGTGGAATATGTAAAGAAAAAAGGGGTTTACGTGACGATTGTCACCAACCGGCATTTTCGTTCCGCTCAAAAAATTGCCAAGGCGTTGAAGATTCCAACATCAACCCTTGTGACGCATAGTGGTGCATTTATCGCGGATAAACTCGATGAGCCGCTTCATGTGAAAAAATTAACGGAAGAAAAGACATTTAATATTGTGCAAATCCTTGAAAGCTTCGATTGTAATGTCCGCTTGCTGCATGAAAAATTCTCGATCGGCAACCGGAAAAAAACGCAGTCTCAGCTGATGGGAAAGACGCTCATTCATCCGTCTGATCCAATTTTCTATCCCGTTCAGTTTGTTGAATCGTTAAGTGATATGCTGATGGATGAACCGGTCAGTACACCAGTGATTGAAGTATATTCGACAGCGGAGCTTCAGCCTGAGATTCACAGGACCATTCAACAAGCATTCCCATCTGTTGATCTTATTAGGATCAGTGATGAGAAAATGAATATTGTCTGCAAAGGGGTTTCGAAAGAAGCGGGACTTTCTCTCTTAACCTCTGCACTCGGTTTTACTTTAGAAGATACGGTCGTTATTGGACATGGAACAGATGACATTCCAATGCTTGAATTGGCTGGTTTAGGGGTTGCTATGGGGAATGCTTCCAATGATGTCAAGCGCAAAGCAGATTGGGTGACGCGCTCGCACGATGAACAGGGTGTGGCTTACATGATCAAGGAATACTTTAGAATGCAGCAAAGAGAAGGATTTTTACATCAATTTGATATTAAAAGATAATACAGTGAAGGCCCTGTCAATCAAGAAATGACAGGGCCTTCGTCTGTTCCCTTCATTGCTTTTCCTACATGAATTTTGTAAAATGAAACAAGTTTGAAGATAAAGGTGATATGATGCGAATTTTAATTAAAGGGCTGTCAGATGAACGATTTCATCGCCCGCTTGTCAATATAGCCAATTTATTTGAAGAAGATAGTGAAGTGATTTTTGAACCAAGTGAATTTGATGATGGTTTGGTCATGGAATTTAGTTGGAAGGAAGAAAATGGCATGGTGAAAGCGTCTGGCTATATCGATGGATCAGATATCACCAGTCGTTTTTCACGGGATCTCCCAAAGAACTTGAACGATAAGGAGCGCTGGAAGCAAATCAAAAACACAGTGCTGTCTGTTTATTTACACTTGCTTCAGGAGCACACAGGAATGACACAAAAGTGGGGGATTCTCACAGGAATACGTCCTACGAAATTGCTCCATAAGATGCTGAGAGAGGGCATGTCAAAGGAAGATGCACATGCGGCATTAAAGCGTGATTACTTGATTCATGATGAAAAAATCAATTTGATGCAGGAGATTGTCGACCGTCAGCTTAAAGCCATCCCAGATCTGTATGACCTTCAGCAGGAAGTGAGTATTTATATCGGCATTCCTTTCTGCCCCACAAAATGTGCTTATTGTACGTTCCCTGCTTACGCCATTAAAGGACAAGCTGGTAGAGTGGGAACGTTTTTGTTTGGTCTGCATTTTGAAATGCAAAAAATGGGCGAATG
Organism: Bacillus sp. G1(2015b); assembly: GCF_001482475.1. Lineage (NCBI taxonomy): Bacteria > Bacillati > Bacillota > Bacilli > Caryophanales > Bacillaceae > Bacillus > Bacillus sp. G1(2015b). The sequence goes on from NZ_LKIC01000028.1 coordinate 150,084, forward strand.
GCTAAAAGAACATGGGATCAAAGTGACGACCGTTTACTTTGGCGGAGGCACGCCAACGAGCATCACAGCGGAAGAAATGGATTTGCTGTATGAAGAAATGTATCGCTCCTTCCCTGATGTGAAGCATATACGGGAAGTAACTGTCGAAGCAGGGCGTCCTGATACGATTTCTCCTGATAAGCTAGAGGTGCTAAACCGCTACAATATTGACCGAATTAGCATTAACCCGCAATCGTATGAGAATGAAACACTAAAAGCTATTGGCCGGCATCATAGTGTGGAAGAAACGATTGAAAAGTATCACTTATCAAGACAGTACGGCATGAATAATATCAATATGGACTTAATCATTGGATTGCCGGGAGAAGGGCTCAAAGAATTCCAGCACTCCTTGCAGCAGACTGAGGAACTCAAGCCTGAATCTTTAACTGTGCATACACTTTCCTTTAAAAGAGCATCTGAAATGACGCGCAATAAGGAGAAATACCAAGTAGCAGACCGAGAAGAAATCACACGTATGATGGATGAAGCCGTCACTTGGACGAAAGCGCATCATTATTACCCATATTATTTATATAGACAAAAAAATATTTTGGGAAATCTCGAAAATGTCGGGTATTCATTAGATGGACAGGAAAGCTTGTATAATATCATCATCATGGAAGAAGTACAGACAATCATTGGCATTGGGTGCGGTGCAGCAAGTAAATTCATTGATCCACGGTCAGGGAAAATTACGCAGTATGCCAATCCAAAAGATCCAAAATCGTATAATGACCGCTATGAACACTATACAGAAGAGAAAATTCAATTCCTTGAATCATTATTTGTTTCTCACGTTTAAACACTGCGATGACGCAGTGTTTTTTTCATTTGTAAAAGGGTATATAAGTGATAAAAAGTTAAAGCAGGTGTACATATGATAGATGTGATCGGAATTGGGGTTGGGCCTGCCAATTTAGGATTGGCCGCTTTGTTAGAGGAGTATGAGGATGTCTCATGCTGTTTTTTTGAACAGGAGTCTGAGTTTGCTTGGCATCCCGGTATGCTGATCAAAGGAACGGATTTACAAGTTTCCTTTTTAGCAGACCTTGTCACAATGGCGAATCCAAGGAGCAGGTATACCTTTTTAAATTATTTACATGAATCAAATAGACTTCACCGCTTCTATACATTTGAACAGTTTGATATCCCGCGGAGAGAATTCAATGAGTATTTATCATGGGTTGCAGGAGAGTTAGATAGCTGTCAGTTTGGGATGAAGGTAGAAGAAGTGACGGACTGCCAAGAAGGCTACCTTGTGAAAGTCAGACGATTGAAAGATGGTTCACTATCTGAGTATCGTGCAAAGCATGTCGTGCTTGGAACAGGAAGTAAACCGATGATTCCGGTCGATGTGCCTGAAGCAGCATACCCATATGTGACCCATAGCAGCCGTTATTTAGAACAGCAGAAATCACTTCACGAAGCTGAGTCGGTGGCGGTGATCGGTTCAGGGCAGAGTGCAGCCGAAATTTTCTTAGACCTGCTTCAGCATCAAAAGAAAGGCCAGCAGCTTTCGTGGTTTACGCGTTCTAGTGAATTTAGAGAGCTGGAGACGGCTGAGCTTGGCCAAGAGCTTTTTACACCAAAGTATGTCGAGTATTTTCATTCGCTTCCTTATGAAGAACGTATGAACACATTGCCTAGGCTGACAGGATTAAGAAATGGCATCGATGCATCGACGCTTTCGCGCATTTATCAGGAATTGTATCATCGCTCTGTTTCAGGTGAAGAGCCATCTGTGATCATTCAGCCAATGACCGAGCTTGAAGCGATTCAAATAGGAAAGCAGCAGCCCTTAGAGCTGCACCTCAGACAGTGGCAGCTGAAGAAAGAAAAAAGCATAACAGCAGATCATGCCGTATTAGCTACAGGGTACACACCGAATATCCCTGAATGGTTTGACGCATATGAACCTTTGATTGAATGGGAAAGTGATGCGCATTTTAAAGTGACAGACGACTTCAGGCTTGTGTTCAAAGACAAGCGCTCAAATCATTTCTTTACATTCACGAATCTTGATCATTCTCATGGAACAGCGGCGACCAATTTAAAACTATCGATTTACCGCAACCAGAAAGTGATTCAAACCATTCGCGGGGGCGAGGAAGCGCCAGTCAAGCAAGAAACTGCATTTCAGCAATTTGAATAAGACATAAAAAAGGGCCCAAGCATAGGGCCCCATTTTTATTAGATCGTCGTTTCTTTTTTTACTTTTGGTTTTTCAGGTTTCCATTTGAAGATTTTGTTGAGGATTTGATAGATTTTCTTAGATTCTTTCGTTACGAGCGGTCCTAAAATCGCAAGAATTAAGACATACAATGCAGCGAAGGGCTTCAAAGTAGCGGCAAGTCCGCCCGCAATGCCAAGCTCGGCAACAATGATTGAAAACTCTCCTCTCGATACGATGGTTAATCCAATATTAGAAGAGGCTTTATGAGAAAATCCAGCTCTCCGTCCAGCAAACATTCCGGCAGTGAAGTTTCCAATTAGGGTAAGCATCACAGCGCCGATCGCAAGCCAGAAGGCATCACCCAATGTAAATGGATCAATACTGAGACCAAAGCTGAAAAAGAACATTGCTCCAAAGAAATCTCTAAACGGAACCACGAGGTGCTCGATGCGGTCAGAGTGCTCTGTTTCTGAGAAAACAAGACCAAGTAAGAGAGCCCCAATAGCCTCTGCTACATGAATCGTTTCTGAGAAACCAGCGACAAAGAACAAAGCCGCAAATATCACAATGATGAACACTTCGTTCGAACGGATATCAAACAACTTGTTTAATAGTTTTGGCAGCTTTCGCGCAATGATAAAGAAAAGCATCATATAACCAAAAGCGATTAAAATAGATAATAAGGCACCGCCAACAGTAGTGGCATCTCCTAGGACAAGACCTGATACGACGGATAAATAAACGGCAAGGAAAATATCCTCAAACATAATAATCCCTAGAATTAACTCTGTTTCAGGATTTGCCGTCCGTTTCAAATCGACAAGGACTTTGGCCACAATGGCGCTGGATGAAATGGTAATCACTCCTGCCATAATGAGAACCTCAAGGAATCCAAACCCTGTGATAAAACCGTAGAGCAGTCCTAAGCTGAAGTTGATCAAAATATAAATAGATCCGCCGACTGCAATGGATTTACCAGATTTAATGAGTTTTCCGACAGAGAACTCAAGTCCAAGATAGAAAAGCAGGAACAGGACGCCCATTCTGCCAAAAAACGAAATAATCTCGGTGCTTTCGATAAATTTTAAATCAATGATCCCGATAGTTGGAGCATGCGGCCCAACAATCATTCCGAGGACAATGAGAAAAGGGATGATAGAAAATTTAATTTTATTGGCGATTAAGCTGGCGATGGCGATAAGAATAAGCGCCGTCCCAACTTCAAAGACTAAATGATCCATTCATCACTCTCCCCCTCTAGAAAGAAAATCACGTATCAATCGCTTCAAGTGTTTTCTTTCGCCCGAAATGACCATCGTATCATTTGCTTGAATAATCGAATCGGCACCAGGGTTGAGTAATTTTTCATTTGTATGTTTAATGATCGCAATCACGGTGACTTCATAATTTTGTCTCACATCTAAATTACCGAGTGTATGTCCCACCGCTTTTGCACCTTTTTCCACCTTAAACCATTCAATGATCAAGTCATTGAAGGCCATTTCAATGGTTTCTAGTGCCTGCGGTTTATACACCATACCGCCGATAATAGCAGCGATTTGCCGGGATTCAGCATCATCGAGTGAAATGGTAGACAGCACTTCATCTGGATCATCATCGTCAAAACGATAAATTTCCCGTCTGCCATCATCATGAATCACAATCGTCATCTTTTCTCTATTTCTCGTTTCAATTTCAAATTTCTTTCCGATCCCAGGAAGATCATTTTCTTTAATGTTCATTTTATCCCTCCGAATTTGATAGGCTGTGTTTTTCGTATAGTAAATACGGATGAAATAAAATGAATCAGTAGAGGTAATTAGATTGATACATAACGGGGATCGCACACTTCATTTCCAAAAAACATAGATCAATGGATAATGCAGATGATGGGGCAAGCTTTGACAGAAAAGTTTTGGCATCCGCCATTGATAATCTGTCCTTCAACAAAAGAGATGAAGCATGTTTTTTTGAAAATGAAGGTGTCTTCACAGCATTGATTTCTTCATCATAGATGGATGGAGAAATCAGGCTAGGTGTGCTCGCTTCTGCTTGTGACGCAAAAACGACATTTGAAAAAGGAGAAAACATGACGATGAAGCTAACCAATATCATGATGGAACATCTGATCAATCATCCTCCTCCTTTCAAATTTATTTTCTTTCTTATTTTACTATATAAAAATATATTTCTTGTTTCAATGATTATGCTTATTTTAGTATCAATTGATCTTGAAATTTTTTGTTTAGAGAAAAAGGTTTTACTTGATGGAAATGGAAGTAAGTTATGAGCTTTTAAACAAAAAGGGGGATGGATGATGACATATATCAATTGTCAGTTAGACGGGGATGTTTTTGAAATCGTTTTCAATAGGCCTGAAGCTTATAATTCGTTTCATGTGGACATGTTTGCTGAATTCAAAGAAGCATGTGATGCAGCGGAGGAAAGCAGTGCTAAAGTCGTTGTCATCAAGGGAGAGGGAAAAGGGTTTTCAGCAGGCGGAGATATTGGGATGATGCTTAAGCAGGAAAGTGAAGAAGATTTCCATCGTGTGATGGATTTGATCGAGGGAATTACACTTTCACTAGCTAGTATGAAAAAAGTGACGATTGCGCTTGTCCACGGGTCAGCAGCAGGCCTCGCTTTTAGCTTTGCCCTAAGCTGTGACTACTTGTTTATGCATCACGATGCTAAACTTGCCATGAATTTTAATGGGGTAGGATTAATTCCAGATGGTGGGGGGCATTTTTTCCTCACAAAAAGAGTCAGTGAGCAAACCGCCAAACAATTGATTTGGAGCGGACAAAAGCTGCCGGCTGAAGAAGCGTTAAAGCTGAACCTTGCAGACGGGCTGTTCCAAGAAGAGGTCGATACGTACCAAAAAGTGTGTGTGAAGCCGTTTATGAACATGCCGCTTCAAGCCTTTATCGAAACAAAGATGATCTATTTCCAGCAGTCAGAATCAAAGCTCTTAGCAGTTCTTCAAAAAGAGAGAGCAGCACAGGCAAGACTGAGAAAAAGTCATGATCACAAGGAAGGTATACAGGCCTTTTTAGAAAAAAGACGACCTGTCTTTCAAAAAGCATAGATGAACATAAGGCCGGCGAAAGCCGGCTCAGCGTGTAGACAAACCCTCGCATTCGGTGTCAGGTCTGCGCTCCGGTGCTCACGAATGTCAAATTCGCTCCGCTCCGGTACTCGTCCTTCCTAGGGCTGCAAAGGTTTTCTATCACGCTGAAAAGAAGACAAAGGACTAAAATAAAGATCATTTTAGCCCTTTGTCAACAATCTGGGCCGGCGAAAGCCGGCTTTTTAACGTTCAAATAAAAGCAGCTTGCCTGCTTGATTAACGAGTCGATGGGAATGCTTTGTGTATTGCTGTTCCATTAAGCGATGACGTCCTAATTCCTTTGCTTTCTCGTCACTATCCGCTGTGATTTTTTCATTTAATAAAGTCTCACCCGACCGATCAAATACGGTTAAAAAGTATGTCTTCTCCATTCCTCATCTTCCTTTCCTCTGTTTTTAATGTAATTAAACATGGAATAAGACAAAACCTCTTTTTTAGCCCTTAAAAATGTGTTTTGTAGAATGAGAGTGATAGAACGTGCATTCGTAAAAATGGCATGATAAAATATGGACAATGACAGTATCGGACAAGGAGATAGACGTTTGACTAAGCTCACCTTTATTCATGCCGCAGATTTACATTTAGACAGTCCATTTGCAGGAATGTCGACTATACCTAATTCTATATTTAAGCGGCTCAAAGAAAGTACATTTCAAAGTGCTAAGAACATGTTTGATCTTGCCGTTGCGCGAGAAGTAGACTTTGTGCTGCTGAGCGGAGATTTATTTGATGAATCAAATCGCAGCCTGAAAGCACAGCTCTTTTTAAGAAACCAGTTTTTAAGACTGCAAACACATGGGATTGAAGTCTTTATTATTTATGGGAATCATGATCATTTAGGCGGTGAATGGACACCGATTGAGTGGCCTGAGAATGTACATGTCTTTTCGAGCAGTACACCAAGTGATCACTCCTATTATCGAGGGGATCAGCTTGTCGCGAGCATTTATGGGTTTAGCTATAAAGAGCGGGCTGTCTATGAAAATATGACATCTCATTATGTCAAAACGACAGATGCTGCCTATCACATTGCGATGCTTCACGGCACATTAGCCGGGCAAGAAGGCCATGATGCCTACGCCCCATTTCAGCTTCAGCAGCTCCTTTCACAAGATTTTGATTATTGGGCGCTCGGACATATACATAAAAGAGCCCTTCTGCATGAAGATCCATATATTATTTATCCTGGTAATGTGCAGGGCAGACATATAAAAGAAACGGGAGAAAAAGGCTGTTACTTGATTCACCTCTCCGAAGATTCTCACACAGCGGATTTTATCAGCTGTGCAGATATCATCTTTGAGACACTGGCAATAGACATCACAGAAACGGCTCATATGACGGACCTTGTCACACTTGTGGAAGGCAAAATCAATAAGCTGAAAGAGGAAGGCATTCCTCATTTTGTGAGAATTGAATTGATAGGTGATGCGCCTTCTTACTTTGAGCATACACAGCTTGAGGTCATCGAAGAGCTGATGACTGTTTTTCATGAGCAGGAGGAAGATGAAGACGTGTTCGTTTGGGTGATGTCAATTGACTGCCGAACAAATGAGGATGTGATCTATCCAGAGGATTCTTTTTTGAAGGAACTCACTACAGAAATTGCACAGTTTGAGTCATATGAAGAGCTGCTTACACCTATCAAGCGTCACCCAACCTACAGAAAGTCAGGAAAAGCGCTCACAAAAGAGGATGAAGTGGATATAAAAGAAGAAGCACAAAGGCTGCTGACGGAACAGCTGAAGCAATTATGAGAAAAGGAGAGGTATGATGAAAATACGTTCACTCCATATAGCGAATTTCGGGAAATTCTCAAATCGAACCTTTCACTTTTCTGATGACGGTTTTCAGCTAGTTTACGGCCTGAATGAATCGGGGAAAACGACATTGAAGGCGTTTATTGAGTCGATGTTATTTGGTTTTTCAAAAAACAAGATGTACAAGTCGAAACAAGGTTCTTTCTATGGCGGCTCCCTCACTTGCTTAGATGAGGAGTTAGGTGTCATTCACATTGAGAGATCGTCCGATCGAGGCGGTCAAGCACAGGTGTTTTTACCGAATGGTGAAGTGAAAGACGAAGCATTTCTGCGGACTCTTTTAAAGGGAACGGATCGCAGATTATTCCAATCAATCTACTCATTTGATGTGTTTGGACTGCAAAATGTCCAAGCCTTAAACGAAGATCAAATCGGTGAATTTCTTCTTTTCTCAAGTTTATTTGGCTCAGATGCGGCCTCCAAGATGGAGAGCAGGCTGCTTAAGCAGCAGGAGCAGCTGTTTAAACCAAATGGACGCAAGCCAGAATTAAACCAGCAGCTTGATCGTTTAAAAGAGCTGACTGGCCAGCTGAAACAAGCTAGATTGGCAGAAGGCCGTTATACAGAAAAGAAACGGGAGCATTCTGAATTCATAGAGACGATCGCAGCGCTTCAAAAGGAAATGAAGCAGCCAGAAGAACAGATACAGCAGCTAACTGAACACATTCAACTTTATCCCATGATAGAGAAGAAGCTGGAGTTAAAAAAAGAATTAGCCCGTTATCCAGAACGAGTCAAACGCTTTAGATCAGAAACAGAGCATGAATTGGATAAGTTAGAATCACACCTTCACCCGAAAAAGGCTCAAATGACTGCACTAAAGCAAAAATTAGATCATTTGCAAACCACGTTGGCACAAGTTCAACCGCTTCATGACAAGGATACGTTACTGGAGATGAAGCGTGTCGTTGATGAATCTCCTCATGCTGAACGTGTCAAAAATCGCTTAGCTGAATGTAAAGCAGAACGTGATTCATTGAAACAAAAAATGGACGAAGCCGCAGTGAAGCTGAAGTGGCAGCGTTCAGTCAAGCTCGACCAGATCGACGACTCCCTTGAATTTGAGTGGGAATTAAAGGAGGCTGTCAGCCAATATGTTCGTTTAATGGACAGAAAGGCACAGCTGGATGACAGGTTTGATCATGCAAGACATGAGCTGGAAGAAGCGGAAACCGCTTTAAAAGGATTAAAGGAACAGCAGGCCAAATCGCACAGTACAGTGGAAACTGGGGAAACAAGAACAAAAGAGAAACAGGCTCATTCCCGGGCGTGGTTATTCCCTGTGATGGTGATGTTTGATGCTGCATTTCTGCTTGTCCTTTTCTTTTTAACAGAGTGGTGGGTTACTTTCTTATTTGCAGGTTTTTCTGTTTTTGTCTTCTTTGCTATTTACCCATTTTTGAAATCGGCACAGGTGAAACAGGGAAGCGGCGTGGGAACATTCGATTCCTTCCAAGTGCAGGCAGCTTCAGCTGAAACGCTTGTGAGGCAGAAGGAGCTTTTGTACGAAAGGATTATCCGGCAATATGAAGACTGGGAGAAGGAGCTGGAACCTGTCCAGCAGCAAGTAGAGGAAAAGAAAAGACAGCTGGGCTTGTCCTCAGAGCTTTCTTTCCTTGTAGAAGCCTTCCTTATTCTGAAGCAATTAAAAACGGATACAGCGGAATATGAGGAGCTTAGCCGGGAAATAGACGAGCTTTTAGGCCAGCAATCCAATTATGAGCATAGAGTGGAAGCGTTAAGCAGTCTTCTTCAACGAAAGGAAGGCACCATTCAAGAGAATATCTTGGCCTTTCAAGAGATATTGAAAGATGAGGCGAAAAGAGAAAAAGAACGTCAGACATTGGATGTATCGATTCAACATGTGAAACAGCAGATCACGACGCTAGAAGGGGAAATTGACTATTACGAAAAACAAATGGACGCGCTTTTTCGTCAAGTAGAGGCAGAGTCCAAAAAAGATTACCAAATCCTTTCTCATTTATCAAAAGAATATCGGGAACGGCTTTCTCATTTGCAGCAGCTGAATCAAGAGCTGCATAGAAGCGGCTGCTTTGATGAGGAAGAATCGATTGTTCGCAAAGGATTGCGTCTTCTTGAAGAAGAGTGTGCGGAAGCGAAGCAGCACCTGAATAACGTACAATCGAATGCGGCTAATATGGAAAAACGCTTAGCAGAACGAGCAGTGGAAATCCGGCAAATAGAAGCTTCTGGTACGGTTTCTGATTTGACTCATCAGCTTGCAGCTGAGCAGGAGCATGCAAAGCACCTTGCGAAAAAATGGGCGGCGATTCAGCTTGTCCGCTCCGTCATTCGAGAAAAATTGAATGAGCATAAAGAAACAAGGCTGCCAGCATTGCTGCAAACAGCTTCAAGCTTTATTCAGCCGTTAACGAATGATCGATATGAAGCCATTTTATTTTCACCCGAGGATGACCGGCTGATTGTGAAAAGGGTGGATGGACGAATATTCCGCCCAGAAGAGCTCTCACAGGCAACATGTGAACAAGTCTATCTGGCGATTCGTTTTGCACTCGCCTTGTCTCATCAGCAGGAATGTCAGCTTCCGTTTATGATGGATGACAGCTTCGTTCATTTTGATCATGTACGTCTAGGAAGAGTGCTGGAATTGATGAATGAACTCACGCGTTTTGAAACACAGCTGTTTTATTTTACTTGTCATCAGCATATGACGCAGGCTGCAGAAGATGGACAGATTACGAGTTTAGCAGTTGAATGATTGACAAATAATGACTTATGTTATACTTATATGAGCAGAAACATGGAAGGAGCTTTTATTGAATGGCTAAAGGGATCATGACCTATGATGTCGGCGAACAAGTTGACCTGCATTTATTAATTAAATCATCTACTAAAGGGATTGCAAGTAATGGCAAACCATTTTTAACGCTCATTCTTCAAGATCAAAGTGGAGATATTGAGGCGAAACTATGGGATGCAAAGCAGAATGATGAAATCACCTATGGCCCGCAAACCATCGTGAAGGTAGTAGGTGACATTCATCATTATCGCGGGAGGAATCAGCTGAAGCTTAGGAATATACGCCCTGTTGCTGAAAACGAGCAAATTCGAATTGATGATTTTCTCGAAACAGCTCCTATTCCAAAACACGATATGATGGATACGATTATGCAATATATCTTTGATATGAAAAACCCTAATATTCAGCGTGTTACAAGGCATTTGCTGAAGAAATATGGACAGGAATTTGCTGATTATCCAGCAGCGACAAAAAATCATCACGAATTTGTCTCTGGACTCGCCTACCATGTCGTGTCCATGCTGCATTTAGCAAAATCCATTGTCGATCTATATCCATCACTAGATCGAGATCTATTATATTCAGGCATCATTCTTCATGACTTAGGGAAAGTAAAAGAGCTTTCAGGTCCAGTCTCTACCACATATACAGTGGAAGGGAATTTAATTGGTCACATTTCCATCATGGTGACAGAAATTGCGAAAGCGGCGGAAGAGCTTAGTATTGATTCAGAAGAAATTCTCATTTTACAGCACTTAGTCCTAAGTCATCATGGAAAAGGAGAGTGGGGCAGTCCGAAACCACCAATGGTGAAAGAGGCTGAAATTCTCCACTATATTGATAATTTAGATGCGAAAATGAACATGATGGATCGTGCGCTTGAGCATGTGAAACCAGGAGAATATACAGAACGTATTTTTGCACTTGAGAATCGTTCGTTTTATAAACCAACCTTCCATCACGAATAATCATGTCAAAACGTCCGTTTATGCGGGCGTTTTTTTCATAACTTGTCTTCTTTTCGCATAAGCATGTAACACAAAGGAAGAGAGGAATGTCCTTAAGAAAAGGAGGCGATGAAAAAATGTTGTTTTTTCCGTGGTGGGTGTATGCCTGTATCATCGGCATTATTTTCTGTGCGTATAAATTAATGACAACAGCCAAAGAGGAGCAAGAAATTGATCAATCCTTTATTGAAAAGGAAGGAGAAATTTTTATCGAGCGAATGGAACAGGAAAGAGAGCGCAGACGTCAGGATCAGCAGGTGAAAAGATCACAGGATACTGCGGCACAAGAAGATCATTCGATTGCTTAATCTAGTCATACAAAAACCCCTCTGCACGATGATGGCAGAGGGGTTTTTTGTGATTACTGTTGAGTCTGCTGATTTTGTGCAGGCTGTTCAGATTTTTCTTTGAACGTTTTTTCAAGCTCTTTATCTTTTACTTTCACATCAGCATCTTTTACTAATTTGTTTAAGATGTTTTGGATTTCATTTGTGTCTGCTTGTTTTTGGTCAAGCAGTTCTTTTTTCAAGTCCGCTTTCATGTCATCATATTTACCGCGTTCTTCAGTCTTTTTAATGATATGGTAGCCGAATTGGGATTTTACTGGCTTACTGATTTCATTTACTTTTAGTTTGAAAGCAGCCTTACTGAAGTTCTCGTCCATTTGGCCTTCTTTTGCGAACCAGCCTACATCGCCGCCTTGTGCAGCTGAAGCAGTATCAGTTGAATATTCAGAGACAAGGGCATCCCATTTTTCACCTTTATCTAATTTCTTTTCCACTTCGTCAGCTGTTTTCTTATCAGCTACTAAAATATGGCTTGCACGGATTTTCCCTTTAAGGTCATCGTAATACGCTTTGACTTCTTTATCAGTGATTTTGATGTTAGCTTTGGCAGCCTTTTGAGTCAGCAGCTCATATTTCACTTGATCTTTGATGTAATCTTTACCGAATTCATCTTGAAGCTGTTTTAAACGATCTTCACCAAGTGTCTTTTTATATTCTTCCAATTTCTTATCGATTTCTTTATCGGATACTTTGTATTTGTCAGCAAGAACCTTTTGTTGAACAAGTAGGTTTAGAGCATCTCCACCTGCTTGTTTCTTAAGAGTTGTATAAAGTTCACCTTTTGTGACATCTCCTGATTTTGTTGTTGCGATTACATCTTTATCACCGCTACTGCATGCGCCAAGAGTTAAAACACTTACTGCTGTTACAGCTGCTAAAGCCATTTTTTTCATTCAAAAAACACTCCTAATCTTTCCAATTTATTTATCATTGCTTGTATCATAACATATTGTGACATGCTGTAAAAAGAAATGCAAATGGAAGGGCATTCGTCTAGTCAAAAAATTGCGCGCGACATACACATATAGTGATCACAAAAAGGAGGCTGAATTATATGGGAGCAGGATATTCTAATGGGTTTGCTTTATTGGTCGTGCTATTCATTTTGCTGATCATCGTTGGTGCAGCATATCTTTACTAATTAAATCGCTGTGACAGAAGGGAGCCGTCCTGCCGTGCGTGAGGGCGGTTCTTTTTTCAAACGATGACAGGTGCCTAAACGCTTTTTATTTTTCTGCATACACTGAGCTTAGAACAGAGGAAGAACTGGCAGGAGGTGTTTTTACATGGGAGGAGAAGTCTTTGCTGGCGGTTTTGCACTAGTCGTCGTATTATTCATCTTATTGATCATCATCGGTGCATCTTGGATTTGCTAATTAAAATATACACAAAAAGCTGCCCTCAAACTGGCAGCTTTTGCTTTGATCTTAAATGGAAATGGTAATTTCAACAAATGATGAGATAAGTAAGATCAGTATTGATACATTGATAAAGCGAAACACCTTATCTTGCCGTTCTTCAGGAATCTCTCTGACAAGGCATAATGTATTAGTAAGCCTGTTTATTGAATACACAATAAACGCGGCAAAGACGATGAAGTAAAATAAAACTATCGGAGATCCCCCCTCTCTATGCTATTCCCATACTACATTACCAAATTTTTTATGAAAAAGATAGAAGTTGGCTTTAAAAACCTCATGATGAGGAAGTTTGGTCAACTAAAATATCAAACTCGTCTTGAGCTTGATCGATGATGCAGGATTTAGGTGCTTTGAGCAGCTTCCATGCAAATAAAAAGTCAGGCAAACAATAGCCTGCATGTATACTTGCGATGATGATAAAATAGTGTGCGTACATGGGAAACGCCACGCCTAATACAAAGTAAACCGGTGAGATGACACAAAACGGGCTGAGAAGTGAAAAAAGCATCACTTTCTTAGGCACGCGCTGCCAGCAATTTCGTTTCATAAATAGCGTCATTTTTTTCTTATTTTTCATCACTGGGATCAAGTGAACCACACGGTGGACAAGCAATGTCACAAGTAAGAGCACGGCAAAAAGCGGTGCGTTATGGCTGCTTAGCCTCGTTTCAGGATGAGTCAGTTGAAAACATAAAAATGCCATAATGAAAAAAAGGATAGCAAGACTTATGGCAGAAATCATCATTCTCGTATAACCATAATCCTTTTCAAGATTAATGGTCTTCCAACAATTCATTTTTCATCCTTCCAATCTAAAAATCGAATTGAATATCTCAAGATAATTTACTCTTCCTGAGGATAAAAATCAATGGTTTTGATGAAAAAAAATAAAATGCTGCCTTCAAATGGAATAAAGAGAGGAAACTTTGGATTTTTCAAGAAAAAAGAACAGAAGGGGGAGGTTCGTCTCTTTCGTCAATGAGTAATTTCGGCTAAAATAGAAGGACTAAGAGAAAGAGGGAACGTACATGAGTATTGAGGAACGAATGAGCCAGCTTGAATATTATATGGAACTTTTATTGACGGCAACCGATATGAGCCGTTATCCATATTACGCGTTATTGATCAGGCAACGTGTATCGAAAGAAGAGGCAGAGGAAATTGAGCGTATTTGTGCTGAGCTTTCAGAGGAAATGGATAAGCAAAAAGCACAAGGCTACGTCATGTTTGACGATCTCCTTGCGCTCTTTGCGGGACAGTTAATTGAAAAGCTGGATGTTCATGAGACGATATTTGCTTTGCATGATCAAGGGCTCTTTCAGCCGCTAATGAATGAATTTATAAAGATCATTAAACAATTTGATTTGTGTTAGCCGCTTTTTCTGCTGCCTCCGCTGAGTTTTCAAGTTCCTCAGTCTTTTTCTTGACTCTTCCTCGCTCATTCAAAAAGTCCTTCTCAATGTTTGAAAACGATTTCTCAAAAATCTCCATGAAATCCTCACCATAAATGTTTCGGATGATACACATCATTTCTAAAATCTCAGGGAACTTTCCGTAAATGTCATGAAGCGGCTGTGCGCCTTTGACAATACCAGTTCGAGCCGGGTCATAATCTTCGAGTAGTTTATGGAATGTCTCTTCGCCTTTTGGCGTTAGTTCAATATACGTATTGCGTTTATCGTTTAACTTTTTAGAAAATTTTAAAAATCCTCGTTCCTCCAGTTTCTTGGAGAAGTTAAACGCCGTTGATACATGCATGACGCCAAACTTTGCAATTTCTGATATTGAAGCTCCTTTTAATTGATACGCAATCCACAAAATATGATGTTCATTGATATTTAGGTTATACGGTTTGATCCACTGCTGCCAGTCCTTTTCAATGGATTTCCAAAGAGCTTTGCTCAATTGGGCCATTCTTTGACTGAATAAAAGTGCTTCTTTTACATCGAAAGGCTGTTCCGAATGATTCATCCATTTCACCTACTTCTCTTTTTCTTGTAATTCTATTATGCCAATAAAATAAAGATTAATAAAGCTGAAAATTCAAGAATTTTTAAAAGTCATGAAAAACATTGACAAAATAACCTTTTTTCAACAAAAAAAGTGCGGGATACGCACCCCGCACACTTTTGTAAACGAATATTTTTTTGTGAGTATATTAGTTTTGTAAGGTTTTCTCCAGTTGTTTGAGCTTTTCCTCAATTTCCTGAATTTCCTTTTGTAAGTCCTGCTGATGAGGTTTGATTTCTTCGCGCCATTGCTGAATCGATGTTTGCAATTCAGATCCGACTTCTTTAATCACCTCTGCGCTTTCTTTTGCTGTTTCCACAATTTGCTCTTTTAAAGCTTGTCCATCTCTTTTTAATTTTGTCAGCGTATCTTCGAATTTGTCATAGCCGTCTTTCACTTTTCCGCGCACATCTCTGCCAGAAGAGGGAGTCGTCAGGAGCACTGCCGCACCTCCGAGGAGACTGCCTACAAATAATCCTGTTAATAAAGAACGTCCACTAGCCATTCAAATCACCTCTAGTCAAATTTTACACATTCGCATGTTCTCTCTGAGCTGACGATCAGCTTCATTGAACTTCCATACATAGCTTGCTTTATTTTAGCATACTTTTGAAGAAAAGGGAGGGGAGAAGGTTGTCTGTCTTTCTGTTCGTTTTTATGTGTATCGTCATCGTTTTTACAGGTGGTTCTATTCATTATGCAAGACAGCTTGGGTATGCAGGGTCTTATCCGCCAAAACATGTCTTAAAGCAAAAAGCACTTGTGTGTGCGGCAGGTGCAGGGATTTCGCTCCTCATTTTGCTGCTGACCCTTTTTCTTTTATAAAAGCATGAAAAAACCTCTTCATCTATCATGAAGAGGTTCGGTTATTCGTTAAGCAACTTCTATCATTCTTGCACGTCTCAGAATTGACTGAGCAATTGGGAAGACAAATACCATAGCGATGGTATTAATCACGGCTGCTGGCAGGACGACGCCCACAAGAAGTGCCGGTAATGCAGCTGGCAGTCCAGTGATCAGTAAAGCGGCAGATAAGAAAATCACGCCGGATACGATGGTTCCAATCGCAGTTAACACAGCGGTCAGCACGACTTTGTTCTTTATCTTCGAGCAAGATAAGAAAAGGGCTAGGAAGATAAAGGCTGTCACTGGCTTATCAATCATATTCGGAATTTGTCCGCCTGGGAATCCCGTTGTTAATGCAGAAATGACACCAGTCACTAGCGCAATCACGACGACATGCTGAACCTTTGGGAAAAGGATGATGCTTAAAAACATCATGACCAGCATCATATCAGGTTTCATTCCGAAAAAGATGGGCGGGAAAATCGTATGCAAAACAGCTCCCATTGCTGCAAGCAATGACATAATCACTAATTCTTTTGTTTTCATTTCTATGCTCTCCTCTGCTAAGCTCTTATAGGACTCTCCAATAATATGGCTCATCATTTATTGCAAGAGTCATGACTTTATATTTCTCGTTATTATAACAAATTTATTTCCCTATAGAAAAGCCTTTTTATTCATTTTCTTGCTGGAACTTTTTCATAAAGTCCGCAAGCTTTTGGCAGTCTTCAATTGAGACCGCATTGTAAATAGATGCTCTGCATCCACCGACAGAACGGTGGCCGGCAAGTCCAACCATCTGCTCTTGCTTTGCTTTTTCCACAAAGGAAGAAGTAAGTGCATCATCACGAAGAGTAAAGGTGACATTCATATGCGAACGGCTGTCAGCACGCGCATGTCCTTGATAAAAACCGCCGCTTTGATCAATTGTATCGTAGAGAATGCCTGCTTTTTGTTCATTGCGTTTTTCCGCTGCTTCTACACCGCCAGCTTGTTTAACATGCTCAAGGACAAGCGACAGCATATAAATCGCAAAAGTCGGTGGTGTGTGATAAAGAGAGTTAGCTTTTGCGTGTGTTGAATATTTTAATATTTTTGGCGTGCTGCTTTTCTCTTTCTCTAATAAACGTTTGCGCGCAATCACAATCGTGATACCTGATGGACCTAGGTTTTTTTGTGCCCCGGCATAGATGAAATCAAATGAAGAAACGTCTATTTTTTTACTGAGAATATCACTGGACATATCCGCAATGAGCGGGAGTGACGTGTTCGGGAACGTTTTCCACTGAGTGCCGAAGATCGTATTGTTCGATGTGATGTGTAAGTAAGCACCATCTGTTAAACCGGAAGCATCTACTTCTGGAATATATGAGTAGTTGTCATCTTCACTTGAAGCAAAGACAGATGTCTGACCAAACCCTTTTGCTTCTGACAATGCTTTTTCTGACCATGCGCCTGTTTGAATGAAATGAGCTGTTTCGCCTTCATGTAAGAAGTTCATAGGAATCATCGCAAATTGAAGACTAGCTCCGCCTTGTAAAAAGAGGACTTCATAATCTTCTGGAATGTCCATCAGTTCCACCAAAAGCGCTTTTGCTTTATTGTGGACTTCTTCATATTCACCGCTGCGATGAGAAAGCTCCATCACAGACATCCCAGTTTGTTTAAAATCAACAAGTTCTTCCTGTGCTTTTTGAAGCACTTCTAGCGGCAGTGCCGCCGGACCAGCATTAAAATTTGTCGTTCGCTTCATCACAATCTCTCCCTATTTCTCGCGTTAATGGATCAAAAGATAAAACCATCCTATCACAAATTTGAAGCATTTGGACAAAAAATTTGAATCGTTCAAAATATCTTACTATTAAGAGGTGAAAGCGATGAAAAGGGGCAAAAATAAGAAAAACCTCATCTGTTAAGATGAGGTAAGCCGCGTGTGGATGGCAGAAGAAATGTCTTTTAAATCCTCTGACGTGTATTGATCTTGATGTGATTTCCATACGGCACCAAAGCCATCACCTTTGCCGTAGCGCGGAATGATATGCATATGGTAATGGAACACCGATTGACCAGCTTTTTCACCGTTGTTGTTCAGGAGGTTTAACCCGATTGGTTCAAATTCCTGTTTGATCGCCCTTGCAATTTTCGGAATCGCTTGGAAGTAGTGGTTAGACACTTCTGGTGTCATCTCATAGATATTTTCTTTATGTATTTTCGGGATTACAAGGGTATGTCCTTTTGTTACTTGGCTGATATCAAGAAAAGCCAATACATGCTCGTCTTCATATACTTTTGCACATGGAATGTCTCCATCAATGATCTTGCAAAAAATGCAGTCGCTCACGCCATGTCACTCCTCATTATTTTTCCTTTATCGTATCACAAAAAGAAGCAAAAAAGAAAACAGGACAAGCGAACTCCTTTGGTCGCTCATCCTGCTCCTGCAGAAGAAATGCTGATGCTTTCATTCGATATGCCTTTTGAATTCTCTATTTACTGAAATAAAGAATTCATATGCCTGCTATTTCTGCCGTAAACACCTCATTTGACGTTTTGGTTTGTCGTATACATATTGTATAGGACACAAAAATCAAGAATCAGTGAAGCAAAACAGAAGCTAAGGTTTTTAGATGAAAAACCAACTTGTCATGCGGTTCTTTGCCTTTAACAAACACCTCATTTACTTATTGGTCATC
This sequence comes from Bacillus sp. G1(2015b), assembly GCF_001482475.1. Taxonomy (NCBI): domain Bacteria; kingdom Bacillati; phylum Bacillota; class Bacilli; order Caryophanales; family Bacillaceae; genus Bacillus; species Bacillus sp. G1(2015b). The sequence continues at coordinate 168,355 of NZ_LKIC01000028.1, forward strand.
AAGTTCATTTCTTCTACATACATTATGATGACCATAGCGCCTATTTTTTATTCATGACTCGTCTATAGGTAAACATTTCAAATTATCATTCGTTTTTGTTACTATAAAGGAAAAAGAAAGAAAGGAACGAATTCATGTCCCTTCTCACTGTAAAAGATGTAACGGGTGGATATACGAAGAATCCCGTTCTAAAAAATATTTCATTTGAATTAGAAAGAAATCAAATCGTCGGTCTCATTGGCTTAAACGGGGCGGGAAAAAGTACAACCATCCGCCATATTATCGGGCTTATGAAACCGCATAAAGGTGTCATTGAATTGAATGGACGAACCCTTCAAGACGACCAAGAGGCGTATCGTTCACAATTTACATTTATTCCTGAGACACCTGTTTTATATGAAGAATTAACGTTAAAAGAGCATTTAGAGCTGACAGCGATGGCTTACGGTCTATCGAAGGAACAATTAGACGAACGGCTGCCGTCGTTGCTGAAAGAATTTCGGATGGAGAAACGGCTGAAATGGTTCCCTGCTCATTTTTCAAAAGGAATGAAGCAGAAGGTCATGATTATGTGTGCATTCCTTGTGGAACCAGAGCTGTATATCATCGATGAACCGTTTTTAGGGCTTGATCCTCTTGCGATCAATGCACTGCTTGAACGGATGAATGCTGCGAAGAAAAGCGGCGCTAGTGTCCTGATGTCAACGCATATTTTAGCGACAGCTGAGCGCTATTGTGATTCCTTTATTATTTTGCACGAAGGGGAAATCAGAGCGAAAGGAACACTGGCAGAGCTGAGAGAACAGTTCAATATGAGAGATGCGACACTCGATGATCTTTATTTGGAATTAACAAAGGAAGAAAACTATGAGTAAAACAACGCTTACTATTTGGAAATCAAGATTAGAGGAACACATACAAGAAACAAGAAAATACTTAAAATACATGTTCAACGATCATCTTGTCATTGTGCTCATTTTTTTCCTTGCAGGCGGAGCAAGCTGGTACAGCAGCTGGCTCAAACAGATTCCGGCTCACTTCCCATCCTACTGGGTGATGGCAGTTGTTTTCTCGTTAGTACTTACAAGCTCATACGTACGTACGTTAATTAAAGAAGCCGATCTCGTGTTTTTACTTCCTTTAGAAGGGAAGATGGAGCCTTACTTAAAACAAGCTTTTAACTTTAGCTTCATTTCTCAGCTATTTCCTCTCATTGCTGTATCCATTGTCGCACTTCCGCTTTATTCGGCAGTGTCTTCAGGAGGCATCACGAGGTATGTGCTGATACTGGCGCAAATGATTTTGATAAAGGGTTTGAATACAGCCATTCAATGGAGAATGACTTATTTTCAAGGAAAACATGTGAGATGGCTCGATGCAGCCCTTCGTTTTCTATTAAATATGATGTTGATCTACACCGTCTTACAGGCAGCCTATGTGATTGCAATCGTTTTTTATCTTATCTACGGTGTCTATCTCGTCTACTTAACAAATGCAGTGAAAAAACAGCCTTTTCAATGGGAACTGCATATTTCTGATGAATTAAAACGGAAGCAGCGCTTTTATCGTTTGGCAAACTTATTCACCGATGTGCCTCACTTAAAGAAACAGGTGAAAAGAAGAGCATACATGGACTGGATGTTGAAGTTTGTTCCTTACGATCAGCGTAAAACTTTTTCTTATATGTATGTGAGGGCGTTTGTACGCTCAAATGACTATTTTGGTCTGGTGTTTAGATTAACGGCCGTGTTTGTCCTGATTATTTTGTATACAGGTGCAGCAGACTGGGTGGGTGCGTTGCTTGTCTTGTTCACAGTATTTATCACAGGTGTACAGCTTGTGCCTTTAACGAAGCACTTTGCTCATCTTTCATTACAGGCACTTTATCCAGTTTCTCAAAAAGAAAAGGATCGAAGCTTTTTTGTTCTCGTCCGTAATGTGCTCATCATCCAATCGATATTGCTGAGCTGTGCAGTACTTCCAGCAGGAGGCTGGCAGGGAAGCGGACTTGCCTTTCTCATTTCTTTAGCATTTGTGCTTGTCCTCTTTAAGCCTTACGTACAGAGCAGGTTAAAAAAGATGAGATAAGTGGATTTACAACGCGCGTATGATGACATCTAGGAGGGGACCGGATGAATGCAGCTGAACGGGAGTTGTATGAAGAAGCCATTCTTTTTCAAACACGGTTTTTAAGAAAACCTTCAAAGATCGAACGGTTTTCAAAAGGAGTTCAGCAGCAGGTGAACCGCCGAATTCCTGCCAGGTTTCATCAAGTCATCACAAGTGCAGTCAAAACAATGGTTGAATCCACCGTATCAGGATCACACTTCACTTCATTTTCAGTGATTGATGAACAATTATCTCTTGTAGAACGAAATGAACTGGCAAAGGATAAAGTGAAGTATTACCAGATGGCGGCTGCCGTCGAAGGGATTGGAACAGGTGCAGGCGGTTTATTCCTTGGAATGGCAGACTTTCCGCTGCTGCTGAGCATAAAGATGAAATGCCTTTATGAGCTGGCGTGTATTTACGGCTTTGATTTATCTCAAAAGGAAGAAAGACTCTTTTTGCTCTGTATATTTCAACTCGCTTTTTCCAGCAGTGCACATCGTCAAAAAATGATGAAGATCATAGATGATTGGGAAACGAGCCGAGAGGAAATGGATTGGTACAGCTTTCAGCAGGAGTATCGAGATTACATTGATCTTGTGAAGCTGTTTCAATTAATGCCGGTCGTCGGAGCCGCTGTTGGCGGCGTGGCAAATCATCAGCTGACAGGACAGCTCGGAGAGGTCGCACGCCATGTGTTTCATTTACGGATATTGAAAGATATGAAATAGAAAAGCCGCTGAGGACAGGGGCTTCAGATTGTTGACAAAGGGCTAAAATAATTTTTATTTTAGCCCTTTGTCTTCTTTTCAGCACAGCGTGATAGAAAAAACCTTTTCAGTCTAGGAAGGACGAGCACCGGAGCGCAGACCTGAAACCGAATGCGAGGGTTTGTCTACACGCTGAAACCGCTGAGGACAGCGGCTTTTTTTTATTCATTGTAGGAAAGAACGGCGTTAGCGAGTACCTTTGCTGCGACAGGCATTGCTTTTTCGTTGATATCGAACTTTGGATGATGATGTGGATACACATCCTGGCTGTTTTCCGGCATGGCGCCTGTGTAGAAGAAGGTGCCAGGGACATGCTGAAGGTAGTAAGCAAAGTCTTCTCCGCCCATTTGGGTTTCCGCTTCTTTTACTTCTGTTACACCTTCCGTCTGTTCTGCGACGTCCGCAATATATTCAGTAGGCTTCGGGTGGTTTTTGACAGCTGGATATCCTCTCACATATTCATATGTGTAGGAAGCATCATGCATCTGGCAGACCCCTTTTACCACCTGTTCAATTTCTCGTTCGATGATATGGCGTGCACTTTCTTCAAAGGAACGTGCTGTACCAGTTAAAACAGCTGAATCTGCAATGACGTTAAAGGCATTCTCTGCGACAAAACCTCCAACAGACACTACAGCAGAATCAATCGGATTGACTTTACGGGCAACGACTTGCTGCAGGTTTGCGACGATTTGTGAACCGATGAGTACGGCATCTTTTGTTAAATGAGGCTGGGCACCGTGTCCGCCTTTCCCTTGGACTTGTATTGAGAAACGATCGGCAGCTGCCATAAAGTTCCCGCTTTTATAAAGAATCGTGCCACAAGGCTCTGAAGACCAAAGGTGCGTACCAAATATCACATCGACACCGTCTAAACAGCCGTCTTCAATCATTGGTTTTGCACCGCCGGGAGCATATTCTTCCGCATGCTGATGAATGAGGACGATCTTTCCTTTTAATTGGTCACGATGTGTATGCAAAACTTTTGCTAATACAAGAAGTGTCGCAGTATGTCCATCGTGACCGCACGCATGCATCACTCCAGGCTTTGTTGATTTGTAAGGTACATCTTTTTCATCGTGGATGGGAAGTGCATCAAAATCAGCTCTGAGGGCAATGGTTGGCCCCGGAGAAGCTCCTTCGATAAAAGCGAGTACGCCATGACCGCCCACCTGAGTACGCGTAGGGATTTGTAATGTATCATAGTAGCTGGCGATGAAAGCGGCTGTTTCTTCTTCCTGAAAAGAAAGTTCTGGATTCATATGGAGATGGCGTCTAATTTCAACCATTTCCTCATAATGTTCATCAAGACGTTCATTGATGCTTTTCTGTAAAGTGGATATTGTCATTGAATCGAAAACCTCCTTCATGCTCTTTTACTGATTGTATGGTAATTGTTAGAATCTTTCAACAGAAGAGGATTTCGTGGTCAGTATCAAAAGGTCATTTTACATAAAAGTCGAAGTTGATATGAAGCAGGGAAAGGGAGGAGTAGCGTTGGGAAGCTGTCCAAATTGTTCAAAAACATTTTCTTTCGTCGAAAAATTCCATTTATCACATACGAAAATGATGATGTGTCCAAGCTGCCGGCATCAAATCAAAGAAACGTTTGTCTCAAAAATGAGTTTTTTCATGATCTGTTTGATTCCGCTATTGGTGCTGCTCGTTCAATTGAAAGGTGCTTCACCTATGTTGAAATGGCCGATCTTATTAGGTTGGATATTGCTGAATTTCTATGTGCTTCAGCCGATCATTCATCGGTACGAGCTGAAATCAAGCTCATAAAATGAAGAGCCCAGCGACTGGGCTTTTTTTCATGAAAAAAAGAAGTGCTGAGAGCAGCACTTCCTTAATTGTCTGTGACGGCATGGTAGGATGTGAGGTAAGCCGGACGAGAGAAAATGGAGCCTGTATCCTCGTGTGGCTGAAAGAATGCTTCTGATTCTTGAAAGTCTTGAAATAAGTCCTCTGATTCCCAAAGTGTCAAAATCAAATAAACTTCTTCATCTTTTTGAGGTCTTAAAACGCGAATAGCCTGGAAGCCGCGCTGATGTTCTGAGATGTTCGTCTTTTTCTGAAAGGTGGATTCAAAGAGTGCTCTGCTTTCAAGCTTAACAGGGATATGATTCAAGGTGACGAAACCAGATTGGACAAGCTCGCCTTTCGCATAAATCACATCATAGGCATGAGGGGCTTTAAATACAGTCTCACCCTCCGTTTCATGAAAAAGAGCTGCTTGTTCTTTCCCGACCATATAAAGCAGATTTTCCAGATGGTGTTTTTTTGCGATTTTATGCAAAAAATCTGCTGTCCCATATGTAATATAGAAATTCATCTAAACCGCCTCCTGCTTGATAGTATAACAAAAGAATGATATATAATTCTTTGGCAGTCAATCCATAAAACATATTATGAAGCAATACATCCCATACTATCCGTATAAAGGAATGAGGTGACCTAATTTGAAGAAAAAGAAGATAATCATTCCATTAGTCATTGCAGGAAGTACAATCGTACTCTCATTTATTGGCTATCTGACGATTTTATTTTTAGGACATTATGTCATAGATGAAAAGAAGCTTGTTTTTCACGCTTCCTCCAAAATCATTGACCAGAATGGAAAAGAACTCACAAGCATGTATTCAGAAAATCGGGACCCTGTGTCGTTAAAAGAGGTGCCCGATAAAGTAGCAAAAGCCTTTGTGGCTGTCGAGGACAAGCGTTTTTATGAGCATCACGGAATTGATGCACAGTCTATTTCAAGGGCGGTTTATCGAGATATATTAGCAGGAGGAAAGGTAGAGGGCGGCAGTACAATTACTCAGCAGCTCGCAAAAAATATTTTTCTCACAAATGACAAAACCTTTCTTCGAAAAACGAAAGAAGTCATTATTGCCATTAATTTAGAAAGAGATTATTCCAAGGATAAGCTGCTTGAGATGTATTTGAATCAGCTTTACTTCGGCCATGGTGTTTATGGTATTCAGGCAGCAGCCAATTATTACTTTAGTAAGGATGTCAAAGATTTAACGGTCAGCGAAGGTGCTACTCTCGCTGCGATGCCAAAGGCACCATCTACTTATTCGCCTGTTCTACACCCTGATAAAAATAAACAAAGGCGGGACACCATCCTGAATTTAATGAACGAACAAGGATATTTGTCTTCAACAGAAACGGTAGAAGCAAAAGGGAGAACACTAGGCATTCATTTAAAAAAGAAATCAGAAACACCTTGGGTGGACAGCTATGTTGATCTCATCATTAAAGAAGCAGAATCAGAGTATGCCATTTCACATGAACAATTGCTTCAAGGCGGCTATACCATTAAAGTACCGATTGATATGAATCTGCAAAAAACTGCATATGATGCGATGAAGAACAACCGTTATTTCCCGGGAAAAAGCGGTTCTCCGGAAGGCAGCGCCGTATTTATTGATAACGAGTCTGGTGGAGTGAAAGCAGCCATTGGAGGACGAGAATATCAGGCGAGAGGCTATAACAGGGTGACGGCTGTTAGGCAGCCGGGATCTGTTTTTAAGCCGATCGCGGTCTACGGTCCGGCAATGCAGGAGAAAAAATTCAGACCTTATTCACTGCTTGAAGATAAAGAAAAAAACTATGACGGCTACTCACCTAAGAATTACGATGGGCAGTATGAAGGCAGGGTCACAATGATGGAAGCCCTCATGAAAAGTAAAAATACCGCTGCTGTGTGGACGTTAAGCCAGCTGGGCATTGATACGTCGAAATCATATCTCGAGAAGATGGGGATAGATATCTCGGATAAAGGCTTAGCTATTGCGCTTGGCGGTTTAGAAAAAGGAGTTTCTCCATTACAGATCGCTGGAGCCTTCCATACATTTGCCAATGAAGGCGTATATAAAAAGCCTTTCTTTATTCAAAAGATCACCAATGATGAAGGAGAAACTGTAGAAAAGAATCGTGGTAAGCAAGAACGAGTGTTTAGCGTGCAGAATGCATGGAACATGACAAGAATGCTTCAGCAAGTTGTCAAAGGCGGGACAGCCCAGAGCGGTTCATACGCTGGAGATTTAGCTGGTAAAACAGGGACGACCACATATTCGGGTGTGAAAGGTGCAACAAAGGATGCTTGGTTTGCCGGTTATACGCCTAGTACAACGGGTGCGATTTGGATGGGGTATGACAAAACCGATAACAGCCACTATTTAACTGGGGGCAGTCAATACCCAGTGCAGCTGTTTAAAGATATTTTAACAGCAGCTCAAATCACCAATGAAACGTTTGAAAAACCAGAGGGAATAAAAGAGCTTCAATCTCCTATCCATTTAGAGGGAGTATCAGGATTTGAAGCCCGCTATGCGTTTAAAATCAAAGGATTATTTACATTAGAGCTGTCTTGGGACAAGCAGGAGGATAAACGCGTTGAATACCGCATCTATGAAAAGAGAAATGGAGGCGAGACGCTGATCGACACAGTGACAGGCGTGGGCAGTTATACAATGCCGTATGCCAATGTATTTTCAAACGCAGAGTATAAAGTTGTTCCATATAATACCCAAACACAAGAAGAAGGCGAAGGCAGTGCGTATGTCAAGCCAGAGTCTTTTGGACGTTAATATTCGGCGATTTTTTGAACATTGAGCCGCTTTAGTATACCGTGCCTTGAAAACGCGGTATAGTAAAAGCAGTGTTTGAGCCTTATGCAAAGAGAGTGTAAGGCGAAAGGTGGAATGAAAGGTAATGGGAAAAACGAAGGTTTTTAATGACACGTTCTTAAAGGCGTGTAAAGGGGAAAAAACAGACCATGTACCAGTTTGGTATATGAGACAGGCAGGACGCTCACAGCCTGAATATCGTGCCCTTAAAGAAAAATACGGGCTATTTGAAATTACGCATCAGCCAGAGTTATGTGCTTATGTAACAAGACTTCCTGTAGAACAATATGGTGTAGATGCTGCTATTTTATATAAAGATATTATGACCCCGCTTCCGGCTATTGGAGTGGACGTAGAAATTAAAAATGGAATTGGACCTGTGATTGATGCACCGATTCGATCTAAAGCAGATATCGAACGTCTTGGGGAACTTCATCCTGAAGAAGACTTGCCATATGTGCTTGATACCATTCAGCTTTTAACGAAGGAGCAGCTGAATGTTCCACTTATCGGTTTTGCTGGCGCACCATTTACGATGGCAAGCTATATGATTGAAGGCGGTCCATCTAAAAATTATCATAAAACAAAGGCGCTGATGTACAGTGATCCTGAGGCGTGGATGCTGCTCATGAACAAGTTAGCTGATATGACGATCACGTACATACGCGCGCAGGTAAAAGCCGGGGTCAGTGCATTTCAAATTTTCGACTCATGGGTTGGCGCTTTAAATGCAGCAGATTACCGGACATTCATTAAGCCTGTCATGCAGCGAATTTTCACAGAGCTGAAGTCTGAAAATGTCCCAATGATCATGTATGGAGTTGGTGCAAGCCATCTAGCGAAAGACTGGCACGATCTGCCGCTTGATGTGGTTGGACTGGATTGGCGTATGAGTGTAGATGAAGCGAGAAAAGAAGGGCTCACAAAAACGTTACAGGGGAACCTTGATCCAACCATCTTACTTGCTCCTTGGGAAGTCATTGAAGAAAGAGCAAAAGATATTTTAGATCAAGGAATGAAATCAGATCACTTTATCTTTAACTTAGGTCATGGGGTATTTCCTGATGTTTCACCAGATACGTTAAAGAAGCTGACAGATTTTATTCACGATTATTCAGCGAAATATAAAAAATCATCCATCTAAACTATTTCAAATGATCTGAAGGAGTGTTGGTTGTGGAGAAAAAGAAAATGGGACTTCTTGTCATGGCATATGGCACCCCATATAAAGAAGAAGATATTGAACGTTATTATACACATATCCGCAGAGGCAGAAAACCGGAGCCAGAGATGCTGCAAGATTTGAAGGATCGCTACAAGGCAATCGGCGGTATATCTCCTTTATCAAAAATTACAGAACAGCAGGCAAATGGTTTGTGTGATCATTTGAACGACATCCAAGACGACATTGAATTTCATGTCTACATTGGCTTAAAGCATATTGAACCATTCATTGAGGATGCAGTTGCAGAGATGCACAAAGACGGCATCACAGAAGCAGTGAGTATTGTTCTTGCCCCGCATTTTTCAACCTTTAGCGTGAAATCGTATAACAAGCGTGCACAAGATGAGGCAGACAAGCTTGGCAATCTGAAGATTACGTCTGTGGAAAGCTGGTACGATGAGCCGAAGTTTGTGGACTATTGGGTGAAACAAGTGAAGGATACGTATGCATCGATGAGTGAAGAGGAAAGAGAATCAGCCGTACTCATTGTGTCTGCACACAGTCTTCCTGAAAAAATTATTGCAGCAGGAGATCCATATCCTGATCAGCTCGCACAATCTGCCAAAATGATTGCAGAAGGTGCAGGAATTGAACATTATGAAATTGGCTGGCAAAGTGAAGGCAACACGCCTGATCCATGGCTTGGACCAGATGTTCAAGACTTAACACGGGATCTATTCGAACAAAAAGGCTATAAAACGTTCGTATATGTGCCTGTTGGGTTTGTCGCTGACCATCTTGAAGTGTTATACGACAACGATTATGAATGTAAAGTCGTGACAGATGAAATCGGTGCAGCCTACTATCGTCCAGAAATGCCAAATGCGAAACCAGCATTTATTGATGCTCTCGCAACTGTCGTATTAAAGAAGCTTGACGAAAGCAAGTAATTATATAAAAGAAGGCGATCCTATGCATGACAATCAAAAACACCTTGTCATCATTGGCGGTGGCATCACTGGTTTAGCCGCCGCCTTCTATTTGGAAAAGGAAGTCGAAGAAAAAGGTCTTCCCATTCAAATATCTCTTATTGAAGCGAGCCCTAGGCTAGGTGGAAAAATACAAACATTATATAAAGACGGGTACATCATTGAACGTGGACCTGATTCATTTTTAGAAAGAAAGGTCAGTGGACCGCAGCTGGCGAAGGATGTTGGTCTCGCGGATCAGCTCGTCAATAATGAAACAGGGCAAGCATATGTACTAGTCAATGAAACCCTTCACCCGATGCCAAAAGGCGCTGTCATGGGTATTCCAACTCAAATCAGCCCATTCATCACAACCGGTCTTTTTTCAGTTGCAGGAAAAGCGAGAGCCGCAATGGATTTCGTACTGCCAAAAAGCAAGCAGACAGAAGATCAGTCGCTCGGTGAATTTTTTAGAAGACGTGTCGGTGATGAAGTAGTTGAGAATTTAATCGAACCTCTTCTATCAGGCATTTATGCAGGTGACATTGACCGCCTCAGCTTAATGTCCACCTTCCCGCAGTTTTATCAAACAGAACAAAAGTATCGCAGTTTGATTCTTGGGATGAAAAAATCACAGCAGCATGCGAAAGCGCAGCAAGTGACAGCGAAAAAACAAGGGCAGTTCCAAACGATCAATCAAGGACTGCAAGCGCTTGTTGAAGCAGTAGAAAGCAAGCTCAAGCTGACAACGGTTTATAAAGGGACAAAAGTGAAGCAGATTGAAAAAACTGATGGGGGCTATGGAGTGCAATTAGACAGCGGTCAAACGCTTTTTGCCGATTCAGCCATTGTGACAACTCCGCATCAATCGATCTATTCCATGTTTCCAAAAGAAGCGGGACTTGAGTACTTGCATGATATGACATCTACTTCTGTTGCAACAGTTGCACTCGGTTTTAAAGAAGAGGATGTTCATAATGAATATGACGGCACTGGTTTTGTCATCTCAAGAAACAGTGATTTCTCTATTACAGCCTGTACGTGGACGAACAAAAAATGGCCGCATACAGCTCCTAAAGGAAAAACGCTATTGCGTGCTTATGTAGGGAAGGCTGGCGACGAATCAATTGTCGAACAGTCAGACCATCAAATCGTCAGCATTGTGCTGGAGGATTTGAAGAAAATTATGGATATTAAAGCAGATCCAGAACTGACGACAGTGACTCGTTGGAAGACGAGCATGCCGCAGTATCACGTCGGTCATCAGAAAGCCATTTCGAACATGCGAGAAACGTTTAAGCAATCATATCCTGGTGTTTATATCACAGGTGCTGCTTTTGAAGGTGTCGGAATCCCTGATTGTATTGATCAAGGAAAAGCGGCCATTTCAGAGGCTGTATCTTATCTATTTTCATAAAATAAACTCCCTTTTCTACCAAGGAAAGGGAGTTTTTCGTGTTCGAATAATTCAAAAAGAGTTGTGAATCATAAAAGTGAACAAAGTTGTTGCATCCGGAGAAAAGGATGTGGTATATTACTTTCTGTACTTAATGACCAAAACGTTCAAATAGTCATTTTGGGAGTGAGATCATGAGTGTTGATAGGAGACAAATGATTTTAGACGGGGCTACGAAGGCATTTACTCAATTTGGGTATAAAGCCACCACAATGGACCTTGTGGCGAAGCTGGCCAACGTCGGAAAAGGAACCATTTATACCTTTTTCAAAAACAAAGAAGAGCTGTTCGATGAAATTTTCACATCCCTTTTAATAGAGATGAGGAAAATTGCAGATGAAGCAATGGATGAGGAGAAAAGTTTCTCTGAAAACCTTCATTTAGCACTCTTTGCAATATTGGAATTTCGAAAAAACCACCAGCTCACAATCAAAATCTTTCAGGAAAATGCGGAGCTTGGCACATCAGCGGTCAAGGAAATGATTGAGAAGATGGAGCAAATGATCATTCGCTATGTTAAAACGAAAGTAAAAGAAGCGATTGATAAAGGCGATATTAAGCCATGTGATCCTGAATTGACTGCATTTGTGATGGTGAAACTATATATTGCACTTATTTTTGATTGGGAAAAGCGATACGAGCCTTTAACAAAAGAAGAGGTGGCCGAGTCGCTGGAGCTTTATGTACTCAAAGGACTTTTAGCCGCAACATAATTTTTTTTAAGTTCAAATGACCAAATTCTAAATTTAGTCATTCATCTATGGGAGGAAAACAGCAATGAATTTAATTCGGAATCAATGGAAAGACATTGTGACGAGCAAAAAACTACTGATCCCGATTTTCGCTGTGTTATTTATTCCGCTGATTTACAGTGGCGTATTTTTAAAAGCGTACTGGGATCCATATGGTACAGTCGATCAATTGCCTGTAGCAGTGGTCAACTTGGACGAAGGCAGTCATTATGACGGGAAAACACTGCATGTCGGCGATGATTTAGTGAAGGAATTAAAGAAAAACGATAATTTCAAATGGAATTTTGTCGACAGTGAAGAAAAGGCAGTGAAGGGATTAAATAACGAGGATTATTATCTCGTCGTGGAAATACCAAAGGATTTCTCGAAAAATGCAAGTACAGTCCTTGATAAACATCCAAAAAAATCGAATCTGAAATATTATACGAATCCAGGCGCCAACTATGCGGCGTCACAAATTGCGAATAATGCCATTATCAAATTAAAAGATTCGGTTTCAAAGGAAGTCACAAAAAATTACGCAGAGGTCATTTTTGATAACTTCAAAACGATTGCAAAAGGCTTAGATCAAGCAAGCGATGGTGCGAAGAAAATTGATGACGGAACAAAAAGTGCAAAAGATGGCAGTAACAAGTTAAAAGACAATTTAGCAAAATTGGCTGAAGGAACGTTAACCTATAGCGAAGGTGTTCATCAGTTTGCTGGTAAAATGGGTGAACTGAACACAGGAATACAATCTCTTGACAGCGGACTTGGCCAGCTCTTAACAGGCTATCAAACCATCGATCAGAAATTTGGAGAGCTTGGTACAGGAATTGATACATTGACTGAAGGGTTAAACACAAGCCGAGAAGGCCATCAGCAGCTCGCTTCTAAAATGCCGCAATTCACAGCAGGCATTGAGCAGCTAAACAACAAAGCACAATCCTTTTCAGAAAAAATTGAAGCAGTAGAAAAAGTCTTGTCATCACCAGAATTAGCGAATCTTGAAAAGATGGCGCCTAAACTCGATCAGGTGAAAAAAGACGCAAAGACGTTTAGTACAAAACTTGCTTCATTAAAAGAAGCGTTATCGAATCGAGATGCTAAAGTAAAAAGCATTATCCAAAACAGCTCAATGACAGATGAAGAGAAAAAGGCGGCAATGGATCAGCTTGACAGTCTGCCTAAAATCGAACTCCCTGATCTGTCTGGACTTGAACAAAGCTTAGCGGCCTTGCAGGAACTGCCTGATGCAAGTGAGGTTCAATCTGCGGTTGCTTCTGCAAAAGCTCAGCTGCAGCAAGTCAAACAGCTGCCACAGAAAACAGAACAGCTGTACACATCTACAGTCGCGATACAAAATGCGATTGATCAAATGACATCTGGTACGAATAAATTGTATCAAGGTGCACTGAAGCTTCAAACAGGTCAAGGCCAATTACAAGATGGTCTGCAAACAGCAAATGGAAAGCTTGATACAGCGAAAAGTGGTGCAGATAAGCTTGCAAATGGTTCAAGCCAGCTAAGCGCAGCGTTAAATAAGCTGGAAAGTGGTTCAACGAATATCCAAAGCAACACATCTAAGCTTGCTGAAGGCTCAAAATCACTCGATAAAGGATTGGGAGATTTAAAGAGCGGAACAGGTAAGCTGTCCGATAAATTAAAAAGCGCCGCTGATGAAACAGGAGAAATTGATGCGGGTCAAGACAATTACAATATGATTGCGAGTCCCGTGAAAACAGAAAATGATACAGCGAAAAAGATTGATAATTATGGTACAGGACTCACACCTTATATTTTATCGATGGGACTCTTTGTAGGGGCTCTCATGCTCACCGTTGTCTTCCCAATGAAAGACCCTGCTGGACGCCCTAGAAATGCGTTTGAATGGTTTTTCAGCAAATATAGTGTGCTCTTTTTTGTCGGTATCCTGCAAGCAGTTATTGCAAGCTCCTTGCTCATCTTTGGGCTCGGTCTTGAGGTGGAAAGCCTCTGGCGCTTCTATCTCTTTGCGATTATCGTCAGTCTGACATTCTTAGCGATCATTCAGCTGCTGGCGACAACAATGGGGAACCCAGGACGCTTCATTGCTGTTATCATCTTGGTTCTTCAGCTCGCAGCAAGTGCTGGTACATTCCCGCTTGAGCTTGTGCCGAAATTCTTCCAAGTCATTCACAGTCTGCTTCCAATGACGTATACAATCAACGGATTTAGAACGATCATTGCAAGCGGTGATGACAGCTATTTATGGCACCAAGCAGCGATCCTTGGTACAGTTGCGATCATCATGATGGCGGCAACAACAGCATACTTTGCTTGGAACGTAAGAAAAATGAAACAGGACGAAGTTTAATCCATGAATCCTTTCTCTTTAATAGAGGAAGGATTTTTCATTTGAAATTAGACATCTCGAACCTGAAGCGATATATTTTAAGAAGAGATGCTGAAAAAGGCATACATGGAAGGAATTGCTTTCAGACAAAGGAGGAAATGCCGAATGACTACTGAAGTAAATGAAACCGTTCAGCTGATTCAAAAGCTTGTATCAATCCCAAGTCCATCAGGAAATACAGAAAAAGTGATCGGCTTTGTTGAACGTTTTTTACAAGATTTGAACATTGAGACAAAACGAAATCGAAAAGGCGGATTAATTGCCACCATTAAAGGAACAGATGACAAAGAACATCGCATGCTGACAGCGCATGTCGATACGCTCGGTGCGATGGTTAAGGAAATTAAATCAAATGGACGGCTTCGTCTAGCACTTATTGGAGGCTTTCAGTATAACTCAATTGAAGGCGAATATTGTGAAATTGAAACAGCATCAGGCCATACATACACAGGGACCATTCTTATGCATCAAACATCCGTGCACGTCTATGCGGATGCTGGAAAAGCGAAACGAAACCAAGAAAATATGGAGATTCGTCTCGATGAAAAGGTGAAAGATGCAGACGATGTCAAAGCACTTGGCATTCAAGTAGGGGACTTTATCTCATTTGATCCGAGAGTGGAAGTGACGTCTTCAGGTTTTATTAAATCAAGACATCTGGATGATAAGGCAAGTGTGGCGCTACTTTTGCGGCTCATCCACAGAATTCAAAAGGAAAATATCACATTGCCGCATACGACGCACTTCTTAATTTCTAATAATGAAGAAATTGGCTACGGCGGGAACTCGAATATTCCAGAAGAAACGGTGGAATATCTAGCTGTAGATATGGGCGCGATTGGTGACGGTCAGTCAACAGATGAATACAGTGTATCGATTTGTGTAAAGGATTCGAGCGGCCCTTATCACTATGGATTACGCAAGCATTTAGCTGCATTAGCAGAAGAGCACAACATTGATTACCGCCTTGATATTTACCCTTATTACGGCTCTGATGCATCAGCAGCCATTAGAGCAGGGCATGATATCATTCATGGACTGATTGGTCCTGGTATAGATTCCTCGCATGCCTTTGAAAGAACACATGAAGATTCACTTGTCCATACTGCAGATCTTCTTTATCACTATGTTCAATCACCATTAATCACAGCATAAAAAAAGAACCCCGATAGATGGGGTTCTTTTTCATTAGCTTGAAAGCTGTGTTGGCTCGGGTACCTCTTGTCCTGTCATCACGCGATGTCCTTTTTCAGGGTCATACTGCCCTTCCCATTTAGACATCACAACAGCTGCAAGTGCATTTCCTGTTAAGTTCACAACAGTCCGTGCCATATCCATGATACGGTCCACACCTGCAATAAATGCAAGACCTTCAGCAGGTACACCGATCGTTCCTAATGTCGCGAGTAATACAACAAATGAAGTACCAGGAACGGCAGCCATTCCTTTAGATGTTACCATCAGTACAAGAACAAGTGTAAGCTGCTGGACGATCGTGAGGTCAATGCCATATACCTGTGCAAGGAAAAGCGCAGCAATGGCTTGATACAAGACGGAGCCATCCAGGTTAAACGTATAACCGATTGGGATAACGAACGAAACAATTCCTTTTGGACATCCGATGCGTTCCATTTTATCCATGACTCTTGGTAAAACTGTTTCAGAGCTGGATGTACTAAAGGCAAGAAGCATTTCGTCTTTCATGTAAGCAAGAAATCTGAAAATATTGACGCCAATCATCTTTCCGATAATTCCGAATACAACGATAAGGAAGAGAGCGAGCGCAAAATAAACAAGACCTACAAGCTTACCTAATGAAATAAGAGATTCAAGACCAAATTTTGATACGGTCACACCAATGAGTGCGAATACACCAAATGGTGCAGCTTTCATCACAACATTAACGACATGGAACATGGCATGTGATACACCCTCGAAGAAGGCGAGCACTGGTTTACCGCGTTCCCCAATCGCTGAAACGCCAAGTGCAAACAGCACAGTGAAGAAAATAATCGCAAGCAAATCACCTTCCGCCAATGATTGGAAGAAGTTCGTTGGAACGATATGAAGGAACGTATCAGCAACTGATTTGCTGCTTTGCTCTTTTTCCGTTTCAACATACTGGCTAATATCTTGTTTTTCCGTATTTCCAAAGTCAACGCCTGCACCAGGCTGTACAAAGTTTGCTAGGACAAGGCCAAGGATAATCGCAAATGTTGTGATAATTTCAAAATAAAGAATGGTTCTAAAACCAAGTTTCCCTACTTTTTTACCATCACCCGCACCTGCAACACCTAAAATTAAGCTGGATACGACAATTGGTATGACAATCATCTTAATGAGTCTTAAGAAGAAGTCTCCAATTGGTTTTAAGTATGTCTCGACTCCTGGGTTACCGAAAAAGATTGCCCCAACAACGACACCGAGAATAAGACCGATTAGGATTTGAGTAGCCAATCCAAATTTTAATTTTTTCATAGATTTCCTCCCTAACATATTCATTAAAGGAATATTCCCATCATATTAAGTTTTAATATATGAATTAAAGTATAACTAAAATTAAAGAGGTTCGTCCACGATAAAATTATATTAAGAAAATACAAAATTGTTAGAAAAAATAGACATTTAGAACCTCCTTCATTGTTTTTAGTCAATAAAAAGTGTCTTCAGAACTAAAACTCATCATATAAAAATACTAAAAAACCCTTTTGTGACAAGGGTTTTACCTTTTTACCTATTTTTCAGAAAAAATAAAAAGCACTTTTGACTCCAACTGACGGAGGAGGGAAAAAGTGCTTTTTTATTCAATTTATTCCCTTATTTAAGATAACTTACTTGTGAGCATTCCTCACATTCATTACCGTAACACTCGTGCTGTTCCATTAAATCATTTCCACATTTTGTGCATTTCTTTGAAGGCAAATTTCTAAAAAACTCTGTGATTTTTCCTAGCATTTGTCATCCTCCAATACGTTTTGTTGCTATCATTGTATTATAACAGATTAATAATTGTCAATCTGTTTTGTAACAATAGGCAAGAAGAATGCTTTTTCCATGAAAAATGGGTATATTGTAAGAAGGGGATTTTTAGAAAAGGAGGGAAAAATGACGATGAAATTAACCGTAATTGGATGCTATGGAGGGTTTCCGGCAGCAGGTGAAGCGACATCAGGCTACCTTTTTGAATCAAATGGCTTCAGGCTTCTTGTAGACTGCGGAAGCGGTGTTCTTTCAAAGCTTCAGCAATACATTGATATAGAAGAACTAGATGCTGTTCTCCTTTCTCATTATCACCACGATCATATTGCAGATATCGGACCACTCCAATATGCGAAGCTAGTGGGATATCATTTAGGAAAAAGCAGCGGCCCGCTTCCGATCTATGGACATACTGGTGATCAAGAAGCGTTTGGACGGCTTTCTGATGATGTACATACAAAGGCAAAGCCTTATCAGCCAGAAGAAGGGATTCAGCTTGGACCATTTCAAATTGATTTTTTGAAAACGGTTCATCCGGCAGAATGCTATGCTATGAGAATTCAGGCAGAGGATGCTGTGGTCGTGTATACAGCAGACTCAAGCTATCAGGAGGCATTTATTCCTTTTAGCAAGGGAGCAGATCTGCTCATAGCCGAAAGCAATTTTTACGCTGGACAGGATGGATCAGGTGCTGGACATATGAACAGTACAGAGGTAGGGAAGATTGCAAAGGAAGCAAATGTTGGGGAACTCATCATCACCCATCTGCCCCATTTTGGCCGTCATAAAGACCTAGTCAATGAAGCACAGGCGTTATATACTGGCAATATACAGCTTGCCCATTCAGGGCTTAGATGGAACAAGGAAGGAAGATAGAGATGCTGTTTATCGATAACGAACAACATTATGATCCAATGATTAACTTGGCAATTGAAGAATATTGCTTAAAATATTTAGATCCAGAAGAAACGTATTTGCTGTTTTACATCAATCAGCCGTCAATCATTATTGGAAAGAACCAAAATACAATAGAAGAAATCAACACGAAGTACGTGGAAGACAACGGAATCAAAGTCGTGCGCCGCTTATCTGGCGGTGGTGCAGTTTACCATGACAAAGGAAACTTAAACTTCAGCTTTATCACAAAAGATGATGGGGACAGCTTCCATAACTTTAAGAAGTTCACAGAGCCAGTCATCAAAGCGCTTGAAAAGCTAGGTGTTAAAGCTGAATTGAGCGGCAGAAATGACATCATGGCAGATGGACGTAAAATTTCTGGAAATGCCCAGTTTGCAACAAGAGGACGTATTTTCAGCCATGGCACGCTGCTATTTGATTCAGAAATTGAACATGTCGTTTCGGCTTTAAATGTGAAAAAAGAAAAGATTGAATCAAAAGGCATCAAATCGATTAGAAGCAGGGTTGCCAATATCAGTGAATTGATGGATCAAAAAATGACAACAGAAGAGTTTAGAAAAATTCTTTTAAGCTACATTTTTGATACAAATGGGGACGTGCCTCAATATCGCCTGACCGAAAAGGATTGGGAAAAGATTCACGAGATTTCCCGAGATCGCTATCAAAAATGGGAATGGAACTATGGCCGTTCACCGAAATTTAATTTACAGCATTCTAAGAGATTCCCTGCAGGCTCCATTGATTTGCGATTAGAAGTGAAAAAAGGGATGATCCAGGATTGCAAAATCTTTGGTGATTTCTTTGGCGTAGGGGATATTGCTGATATTGAGAAGCGGCTCATTGGGCAGCAATATGATCGTAAAACGATCAGTGACGTCTTAGAAGATATGGATATGCGCCACTATTTCGGCAATGTATCAAAAGAGGATTTTCTTGATTTGATTTATTAATCGCGTGAAAGCACGGCTAGAGATAGCGGTGCTTTTTTGATTGAAGGAAATGAAAGCGATTTACATTTGATCTTGTGGATTTTTTCGATTGTCTATTATAATAGAAAGGAGGAATGTTCGGCCAGAAAATGAATGGTCATTCATTCATTGATGACATGTAAGGGGTGGGAGAATGGATTTGATCAAAAATCTTCAGCAGACGGCGATGACGAAGGGAGAAAATATCGCACTGATCTATGAAGGAAAGAAGTGGACCTATCGAGAGCTGATGACAAGTATCGAGCGTTTTGCAGATGGATTAGTCAACGAAGGGTTTCAAGCTGGGGATCATATCGCGCTTATTTTAGGAAATTCACCGCATTTTGTCATTTCTTTTTTTGGCGCATTAAAGGCAGGGCTTGTCGTAGTACCTATTAACCCAACATATACACCTAGTGAAATTGGGTATATGCTCATCACAGGCGATGTAAAAGGTATTGTGGCGCCTGAACAGCTTCTGCCAGTGTACGAGCAGGTGTATGAGCAGCTTCCGTCCATTGAAAGAGTCATCATTTGTGCAGAAAATGAATCGGCGTGCAGATCAAGCTTCAAGGAAGTATCTGATCGACTTGTTTTCTTTGGAAAGCTTGTGTCAGGTGTTGCGAATGAGAATGTACATCCTTCCATTCAGCCAGATGATACCGCTGTTATTTTATTTACATCTGGCACGACAGGAAAACCAAAAGGTGCAATGCTGACTCATTTCAACCTTTATTCAAATGCTAGAGATGTCGCTGAGTATTTATCGATTGATAAAAAGGACAAGGTCATTGCCGCTTTGCCAATGTTCCATGTTTTTTGTTTAACAGTCTGCATGAATGCACCGTTGATTCATGGTGCGACGATTTATGTCTTGCCGCATTTCAGCCCATCAGAGCTTTTGCGCATGATGGAAAAAGAGAAGCCAACGCTATTTGTTGGTGTGCCCACCATGTATAACTATTTGTACCGCCAGGAGGGGCATGATAAAGCGATGGCATCTGTGAGGATCTGTATATCAGGCGGTGCCTCGATGCCTGTTGCCTTACTTCATGGCTTTGAGAAAAAGTTCGGTGTTACGGTCCTTGAGGGTTATGGATTATCAGAGGCATCACCAGTGACTGCATTTAATCCTCTTGACGGAAAAAGAAAACCAGGTTCTGTCGGGACTGACATTATGAATGTGAAGAATAAAATAGTGAATGAACTAGGAGAAGAAGTTGGTCCAAATGAAGTCGGAGAGCTGATAGCAAAAGGGCCAAACATCATGAAAGGTTATTATCAAATGCCAGAAGATACGGAAGCTGCACTAAGAGACGGCTGGCTGTATACTGGCGATTTGGCAAGAAGAGATGAAGAAGGATATATTTATATTGTCGACCGGAAAAAGGATATGATTCTTGTTGGCGGTTATAATGTGTATCCAAGAGAAGTAGAAGAGGTACTTTATCAACATGAAGCTGTAGCAGAAGCCGTTGTCATCGGTGTGCCAGATCCAAACACAGGAGAGGCAGTCGTCTGTTACATTTCCCCTAAGAAACATGCTCACATCAATCAAGAAGACATCATTACACATTGTTCACGCTATTTAGCGAAATATAAGCAGCCCCAAACGATCCATTTCATAGATGATATTCCTAAAAACACAACAGGTAAAATTTTAAGAAGAGCGCTAAAGGAAAAGTATCAAGCAGAAGAAAGTAAATAAAAAAAGGGAGTCTCTGATGAGGAGGCTCCCTTAGCATGTAGACAAATCCTCGCATCTCACGCCGAAAGAAGACAAAGGGATAAAAAGATCATTTTAGCTCTTTTGAATGGCTTCTTTTAACTGTTTCTGAAAAGATTTCGACTGTTTTTGATTCAGTTCATAAAATGTTCCATCAACTAAAAAAACGACTTGTGATCGGTCGGTCCAAAGCTGAAAGGTGGTGCCGTTTGTTCGTCCGAACATCACTTTGGCGATATAATCGGGCTTTTTTAAATTTTTCTTGAGATGATTGCTTGTTTGTCTGCCTTTATTTAATTCTTCAATTAGATCTTCTGCTGTGTCCTTATCATCTATTTCATACGAGATGGCTTCATTCGCTGGCGAGAGCAGCAATTTTTCTGCTCTATTCTCATCAAAGATTTCGCTCGTCCGGCTGAACACATAAAAGAAGGTGATGAATAAAAGTCCCAAAATCACAACTCCTGCAAGGATTTTCTTCATTTTGATCCTCCAACTCACTGTTATACATGTAGCTTCTCCGATTTTTAAGTCGCATAATCATTTTTTTCGCGAAAGCTTTTTCAGATGGGGCATGCTATGATGGAGCCACATGAGACAGGTTCTAAACGAAAAAAAGAGTGATTAGAATAGAGAGAGGAATGGAAAGGAGGCTGACCTGTGCGAGTACGTAAATGGGTAGCTCTTGCAACGGTAGCATACATATTGTACGGTCTTTTTATTTATTCATATTTGTTTCTAATGGGGGATTCATCGGTACCTGAAAGTGTAAAAGGGACAAGTGCAGATCCGCATACTTTTATGACAAGTCATGAGCTTGCGATCAGCGAGAATTTCTCGAACATTCGGAACCTGCTGTATTTCATAAACATCCCATTAGATTGGTATGTCTTTTTCCTTTTGCTCATTTCAGGGTTTTCACGGAAAATAGCAGACTGGAGCCTGGCAGCAGCTCGTTTCACGTTTTTAAGCAAACTTGTGTACGTGTTTGTGCTGTCGCTTCTAACAGTGCTCATTTCATTCCCAATTAAGTGGATTGGCTATCAGCTGTCTTTGCACTACGGAGTATCTGCACAAAATACGGCAAGTTGGTTGAAAGATCAAACACTGGATTTTTGGATTCAATATCCGCTCCTTGCCCTTTGTGCAATTGTGTTTTTTTGGCTGATTCAAAAGAGAAGAAAACGCTGGTGGCTGTATGCGTGGTGTTTGACAGTCCCAGTTACGCTGTTTCTCTTCTTTATACAGCCGGTCGTCATTGATCCGTTATATAACAATTTTTATCCACTAAAGGATCAAGCGCTTGAGAAAAAGATATTAACGCTTGCAGACAAAGCGCATATTCCGGCAGATCATGTGTATGAGGTCAATATGTCTGAGAAAACGAACACGATGAACGCTTATGTCACAGGAATTGGTGAAAATAAGCGTATTGTCTTATGGGACACAACACTTCAAAAGCTGAAAGACCGCGAAATTTTATTTATCATGGCGCATGAAATGGGACATTACGTCATGAAACATGTTTATATTGGATTAGCCGGATATTTAGTGCTGTCATTGGCCGGATTATTTGCGATCGATCGTCTTTATTTTTATCTTTATCAAAAAGGGGCAGCCACATTTCGTCTGAAGGTGTCACACGACTTTGCTGCTCTTCCGCTTCTTTTAATCATCGTATCGATGCTGTCATTTGCAGCTTCACCTTTTACAAATGCAGTGTCAAGGCATCAAGAACGGGCAGCCGATGAATATGCGGTGAACATGACAAAAGACTGGGAGGCGGGCGTAACGTCTTTTCAAAAACTTGCAAAATCAGGATTGTCCCAGGTGAATCCACCGTTTCTAGTGAAGATTTTCCGTTATGGACACCCAACCATGATGGAGAGAATCATGGATATGGAAAAAGCGGCGGAAAAAGAGAAGCCGCCTAAAAAGCAGTAATAAATAAAATCCGGCTGGATCAGCCGGATTTTTTTTATCACACTTGGTTAGTTAGAAGCCGCTTGAACGTTGATTAACCCTTTTCCATAATAGAATGAGTCACCAAGCGGTGTCGCTGTATTTTCTAAGCGCTGGCGAACCTGTGAATTTGTTAGGTTCGGGTTTTTAGAAAGAATAAGCGCTGCTGCTCCTGCTACATGAGGAGACGCCATAGATGTTCCAGTATAAGATGTGTATCCGCTGCTTGGTACTGTACTTAAAATAGAAGTACCAGGTGCAGAAACATCTAATTCTGGACCTGCGCTAGAAGATGAATTTCTGACATTGTTACTGTTTACATTGGCAACGGCAATTGTAGAATCATATTTTGCTGGATAGCCAACTGTACTTCTAGAGCCACTAGAGCCAGAGTTACCTGCTGCCGCCACAACAACGACTCCACGGTTATTCGCTGTATCAACGGCATTTTTAAGCGCTGTTGAACCGCTTGGTCCGCCTAAGCTCATATTGATGACATCCATATTATTGGCTACAGCCCATTCAATACCGCTAATAATCCAGCTGTATTGTCCGTCGCCATAGCGGTCTAATACTTTTACAGCATATAGGGAAGCGCTTGGAGCGACCCCGAGTACACCAATTGTGTTATCAAGGGCAGCAATGGTTCCAGCTACGTGAGTTCCATGTGATTGAAAGTCTTGGGTGGCATTTGGCTCTGAAGGGACGAAGCTCGCACCGCCTGCAACATTTAAATCAGGGTGTGCAGCGTGGATTCCAGTATCAAGGACAGCTACTTTGACATTAGCACCTTTATAACCTTGAGCGTGTACAGCTGGAGCTTTGATTTGAGGGATTCCATAAGGGACGGTTTGTGCATATGCTTCTGCTTTATGGTCTTCTTCTACGTAAGCAATGCTAGGGTCATGTTCAAGTTTTTTGGCGGCTTGTTCGGACATTTTCACTTGTGCAGCATTAATGAGGCGGTATTGTTTTTCTAGTTTTCCACCATTTTGAATGACAGCTTGTTTTTTAGAGCTGTTTGTGGTGGCAGAGGCTTTAAAACCAACAATATAGCTTTTTTCACTATCTGTTTTGGAGACCGTCTCGGCATTTGCCATGGAGCCTCCAAACCCTGCTGAAAACAGAAGAGGGACAGCCAATAAAACACTTGTCATCACATTTTTCTTTTTCACGCACATTCCACATCCCTTTTTTCTTATTTCAGAATAATCATCCGTAGTCTAATAGAATGATCCGTTTGACTATTCTGTATATTCAGTTTAAGGGAAGTAGGCAAATAAGAGTAGACCTGAATTTTTGTGAAAGTCCTAGCGAAAATTGGGGAATTAAGTCACTTGGAACTGGTGGTAAAATATGTTTATTCTATCATTTCAGCGATGATCTATTAAAAAGGGAGTGTGCTTTTTTTCTCATGATCCATTTCTGGTTAAATATTCGATACCCGAAAAGCCATAAAATAGGTAGAATAGTCTAGCATCTATTTCGAATTTCGATATAAAAAAATATTATTTTATCATTGTTTTTGTCATAAAAAAGAACCTGCTAAGATAACAGGCTCTTTAAGAAGGGGTGGATTGAGTTAAATGGCTGACCACATTGTAATCACGAACCTTCCATTTACCATCTGACCATTCCACATAATTTAAGCAAGCATTGACAAGTCTCGTGTTCTGTAGACCCATATGTTCATCAGCCAAAGTGGTGAGTAAAGCATGGATAGCAGCGCCGTGAGCTACGATCAAGACATGTTGATCTGGATAGGCGGCTCTGACTTTCTCAATACCTTCTAACATTCGGTTTTGAATCGTCTCAAGTGGTTCCATATTTGGATACTGTTTATCTGGAAACAGCTTTTGACGTTCCTCAAACGACATGCCTTCAGCGTCACCGTAATCTCGTTCAATGAAATCATCCATGATCACAAGTGGGGCATGGACATGATTTAAAATCAAGTGTGCCGTTTCTTTTGCCCTTGTTAGTGGACTGGAAATGACAACATCCCAATGGACATCCTTTAAGTAAAGTCCAGTTTGTTCAGCCTGCCATTTACCTTTGTCGTTTAAAGGGATATCTGTTCGTCCTTGAATTCGTTTCGCTGCATTCCAATCTGTTTCCCCGTGTCTGACTAGGCAAATTGTTGTCAATCAAATCCCGCCTTTTCTATCTTTTCTTCTATTATACTAAAGCAGAAGAAAAAAGGCTGTATTAGCGATTTGTCAGGCTAGTTAAGGATTCGACGGAGCTTGCGACTTGAGACACCGTTTGTTTGACTTCCTTCAATTCGTTAAGGAAGGTCTGAAGGTCAATTTCAATTTTTCCGTTTTGGTTTTTGCTTAAGTTCATGCTGCTGACGATATCATCAAAGAGTGAATTGATTTGTGTCATTTTTTCTTTACTGTCTGTCACAAGTAAATTCACGTCCGCAATATGCTGAGACACAATGGCGATTTGTGAATTGGTATTGTTAACGAGTTCAGATACAGTTGAAACCGTTTTCTTTGTGTCCTCTGATAATTTGCGCACCTCGTTTGCAACGACAGCAAAGCCTTTTCCGTGTTCACCTGCTCGTGCAGATTCGATTGAGGCATTTAAAGATAACAAGTTCGTCTGCTCTGCAATACCTGTAACGATCCCAAAGATTTGTTCAATTTGTTTAGCGATTTCTTCAAGGCGCTTAATTTCTGTTTCAATTTTTGTCATGCTGCCGTCAATTTGATTCATTTGTGTTTGCTGAATTTCTAATTCTTTTTTACCGCCGATTGATTTTTCTTCAACCTGTGCTGAAATTTGTGTTCCAGCTTGTGACATGTCCGCCATCTCATCCGATTTTGAGACAAGCTTGTCAACTGCACTTGTTGTGTTTGAGAAGAGAGAAGCAAGCGAATTTGACGTTTCCGTGATTTTTGTATGAAGCTCCTGCTGCTGCTCTTCTGCTTCATCACGAATTTTAGAATATTCATTTTGGAATGTATCTAGGACAAGCTGCTGCTCTAAATTTAAAATTTTCGTTGTCGCTTTGACTGCTGTCTGATATTCTTTGAAATCTTGGATATGGTTTGCAAATAAATCCATAATTGATAGCAGAAGGTCTTGGAATGCGGCCATGTACCATTTAGGCTGGAGGCCAATCCGTAAATGAACTTGCGCAATTTTAATGCGTTTTGCCACATAGTTTTCGTCAATCACACCTGCAAACATTTCGCTAATATGAATGCGGAGTGTTTTTTTCAAACGATCGACAGAACTATTGTCTTGAATGATATGCATCAAGGAAGACTCGACTTCTAAATTTTTATAAAATTTATCAACGATATGTGCAATATCATCCTGAACAATTGAATTGAGCTGCTTTAATATCAATAGGTCATGCTGCGTCAGGTCGATCATTTTGATTTGTTTAGCAATGTCCGTATTGTTCGAGAAATTGATTCGTTTTATCCCATCATCCTGCTCTGTGAAAAAAGCAGTGTTTTTTCTTTTCGGTTCTTTTTTAAATAACAATTTGTTTGTCCCCCCATAATCATCACAAATATCAGACTTTATGTTTTTTATCGGATAATATTGGATTTTTTAAAGGGGAAGAGTGAAATTTTACTGTTCTTTATACGACCTTTTTAGTGGTTTTTTAGCAGGGCCTTCTACTACTTCTCCAGTAATAGAAAAACGTGAACCGTGACACGGGCAATCCCAAGTGCGGTCACTATTATTCCAAGCGACTTCGCAGCCTAGGTGTGTACACGTGGTATCGACAAGAAAGACATTTCCATCCTCTGATTTATAGGCGCCGCACTTTTTATGTTCATACGAGATAATGCCGCCCTCGCCTGGTTGTAAATCATCGATTGTTTGATCAGTTCGTTTGAATTTACCACTGATCAGCTTGGCAGCGACATTGGTATTTTCTTTTATGAAATCTTTGACGAAAGAGTCAGTAACAGGTCTTGATGGCGTAAAAATTGATTCGTATGGATTCGATTTTCCTTCAATTAAATCACCGATAAGAGTAGCAGCCACGTGGCTTGTGGTCATGCCCCATTTTCTAAAGCCGGTCGCTACAAAGATATTCTGGTGGTGTTTGGTCAGGCGGCCAATGTAAGGGATTTGATCCATTGTGACCATATCGTGTGTCGACCAGCGATACAGCACTTCTTCAATTCCAAGGGTGGCGTCTCCAAACGTTTCTAGTCCTTCATAGTGAGCGGATTCATCTCCGCCTTGTCCTGTTTTATGACCTTCTCCTCCGATGAGGACAACTTCCTCGCCGTGCCATTCTGACGTTCTTAAAGAGTGAGCAGGCTGATCAATTCCGAGGTACATCCCGTCTGGGAGAGGCTTCGTCGTTTTGGCTGCTACGACATAGGATTGTTCTGGATGAATTCGGGTGAAGTAAAGTCCTTTCCCATCATAAAAAGGAAAGTGTGAGCATGAAATGATGTAGCGCCCTGTCAGATGATGTCCGTTTTTTGTGACGACAGCAGGCCGGTTCCCTTCTTTTACATCAACAGCGGTTGTTTGTTCAAAGATACGTACACCTCGCTCGAGGAGCTTGTCAATTAGCGCATTGAGATAATGAAGGGGATGAAACTGTGCCTGATTCGTCATCGCAAGGGCTGCTTTGATGTCAGCGTCAAAAGGAAGCTCTGTTTTCCATTCTCGGTCAATACCAAGCTGTTTGTAGGCATCTAATTCCTTCTTTAACTTTTTTACACCGCTTTCTTCCTTTGTATAAAGGTACGCATCTTTAATCTCTAGCTGACAATCGATGTCGTGCTCTTTGATACGAGCTTGAATGAGGTCTTTTGCTTTCTCGTTTGCTTCTACATACAAACGTGCTTTTGGCATGCCAATTTGTTGAATCAGCTCATAATAGTACACATCATGCTGTGAGGTGATTTTAGCCGTTGTGTGTCCGGTCGTGCCTTGCAGCAATTGATCGGCATCAATGATGATCACATCTAATCCTCGCTCTTTCATTTCAAAGGCCGCAGCGATACCGGTAATACCGCCGCCGACAATGATCACATCTGCTGTGAGATCTTCATTGACAGAAGAAAAAGAATGCTTCCGGCTGTCCAACAGCCATAACGATTTTGCCTCTTCCATTCCTTTATGTTCTTGTTCCATGTTGTCGCCTCCACTTAACTTGTTGTGTATAATTTTTCCACAATAATGAAAATCATACACCTGAAAGGAAACAAGGGCGTCATACATAAAAAAGGAGCCAGCACATAAAAATAAACAAGATAAAAGGAAGGAGTGGACTACCGTGTCAACAAAGCAGCCGAAGAAAACATTGCCGCCTCAGCACCAAAATGAACGGCCGGGTCTTGAATATAAAATGAACCCTAGACCTGTCTTTGATCGTGAGGTGCAGGACAAAAAGTTAGCAGGAAAAACAGCCATTGTGACAGGTGGAGACAGCGGGATCGGAAGAGCAGTCTCTGTCTTATTTGCGAAGGAAGGTGCCAATGTCGCCATTGTTTACTTAAGTGAACATCGCGATGCCGAGGAGACGAAGGACTATATTGAGAAAGCGGGAGGCCGTGTCATCTTAATTGCAGGTGATTTAGGGGATGAGGCTTTTTCAAATGAGGTCGTCAAAAAAACAAAAGATGCGTTTGGTTCCATTGATATTTTGGTGAATAACGCCGGGGAACAGCATCCGCAAAAAAAGCATTGAGCAAATTACCTCGCATCAGCTTCTTCGGACGTTTCAAACGAATATTTTTGCGATGTTTTATTTAACAAAGGCTGTTCTTCCTCATTTAAAAAAAGGAAGCAGTATTATTAATACAGCATCTGTCACCGCCTATAAAGGGCATGAAACATTGATCGATTATTCATCTACAAAAGGGGCGGTCGTCACATTTACGAGATCATTATCCTTATCGCTCATTAAACAAGGGATTAGAGTGAATGGGGTAGCACCGGGTCCCATTTGGACACCGCTGATTCCATCAACCTTTACGGAAAAAGAAGTCTCTGAATTTGGTGGAAATGTCCCAATGGAGCGTCCTGGTGAGCCAGTAGAGCTTGCACCGAGTTATTTATTTTTAGCAAGTGAAGACTCATCTTATATGAATGGACAAATGCTCCATGTGAATGGCGGAACCATTTTAAATGGATAAACAAAAAACTTGCGGTAAAGAGACAAGTTGCTGTCTCTCTGCCGCAAGTAAAATCATCATGATTGATGTAAGCAGTGTTCTGCATATTGAGCTGACAAGTCATTGAATCGCTTTTCATCACGCTGATCCAGAGCCTTATCAATCTCTTCTCTTAGGAAGGTTAAGCGCTGTTTATAAAGCGCTTCATCTAAAACCATTTGAATATAGATGTCTAAAATGGTGACGCCGTTTTCTTCGGTTTTTTGGGTGTTGCGGGACTTCATGAGCTCAGCATACGTTTTTTTCTCTTTCATAAAGAATCCCCCCGATGCCTTTTTTATAGTATATGGATTGGCGGAGAAAAAATCAACAAGAATTTATAATTTTTAGACAATTTATTTTTGAGCAGAATCGACATCACTTGTCCAATCGACAGAATGTGATATATCTTTAAAAAAAGCTTTTCGATAGATCGAATGGACTAAAAAATATGATAAAAAGATGATTTTTAATAAATTTTGAAAAAATCCTGTCGTTTCTTATATGTTGGTGATAGATTAATAGTATCTTAAATAACCAAATATTAACACAGGAGGAAATGAAGTGTCAGGAATTAGTGAAACACCTTTAGATTCATACGTCATTAATCAAACAACAATGGCGGTCCTTTCAGTTGAAGAAGGAAAAAGAGTATATTCAAAAGTCATAGAAAGAGAGACAAGCTTTTATGTTGAATTAAAGCCCCTGCAAATTATTGAACGCAGCTGCAGATTCTTCGGCTCAAGCTATGCAGGCAGAAAGGCGGGAACATACGAAGTAACAGGAATTTCTCACAAACCCCCAATTGTGATTGACTCATCCAACCATCTGTATTTCTTCCCAACCTATTCATCCAACCGTCCTCAGTGCGGCTGGATCTCCCACAAATACATTCATACCTTCCAGGAATCATCCCTCGGAGACACGGTGGTCACCTTTACAAATGAGCAAACCATCAAACTTGATGTCTCATATAAATCATTTGAGAGTCAGGTGCACCGAACAGCATATCTCCGAACGAAATTTCAAGATCGTCTTGATGGAGGTCTTCCTAAGAAACAAGAATTTATGCTGTATCCAAAGGAACAGCAGCTCAATCTCGTATACGATTTTATATTAAGGGAGCTTCGTAACAGATATTAATCAAAAGCCAGCGGCAGAGCAGCCGCTGGACCTCTTATCTAATATGGACTTCATGCAATGTAAAAAGGGGGACATCCATCATAAAGATGAATTCATTGAAACCAAATACGTATGTCTCGTCGTCTATTGGTTGTATTGGGAAATGACAGGGAAATGTGAATCCTTAGACGTATTTTCATCTATTTATTCATAAATCACAGAAGTGACACGAGCTTGTCTGTTACAATAAAAGAAATCATTTCTTGCGAAGTATTTTTATGTAGTAAAGGATGCTTATATTTGACCGATATGAACGAATGGGATGAAGAAATGGAGGCTCTGTATGAAAAAACAATCACATTTGGTGCTGCTATTTATCCTAACAGTGACATTACTAGCAGCCTGTCAGCAAGCAGGTCAATCGCCTTCAAAACAAGACGCAAAAGAAGCTGCTTATGAACAATGGGTTCAATCTTATATGGATGAGTTAAATGAATCATATGAAAAGATGACCGATCAGTTTATCTCAGATGGACATGGAAAAATTCAAACAAATAAAAAATTGACAGAAGCGACGAAAGCATTTGATCGTGTGATTCAAAAAGGACTTGATCATCAAGAAGTTCCAGCCGCTTATCAAAAGGCCGATCAACAATTAAAGACGGGCCTGGCTTCATTTGAAAAAGGGGTTAGTAAGGTGGAGAAGCTCTTGAAGCATCCCGATCAAGAAAAGCTGTTTATATCCGCTACCCATCATTTTCAGGATGGCTTGCAGCAGACAGCCGCATTTATTGAAGAAGTAGGTCAGATTCAGCAATCATCCTAAAAAGCTTGGAAGGTTTACTTCCAGGCTTTTTTAGATGTGAAGTATTTTCTTTAAACGGCGAACGCCCTCTTGAATCATGCTTTCGTCCGTACAGGCGAATCCTAGCAGTAATCCCTTTCGATTGCTTTCAAAACAATAAGGACTTAAAGGATAAATGCCAACGCCAGCTGCCTTTGCTGCTTCAATGCTTCCTTTTTCATCAAAGTCTGGTGTTCCTTCTAAAAAGACATGAAGGCCCGTATCGGTTCCATAGATACGGAAGTGTTTGTCAAAGTGATGTGCGAGAAGGGCTTCCATCATGGCTGCCTGTCTTTTTTTATACAGCTGTCTCATTCGCCTGACATACCGCGTGAATTCTCCTTCTTTGAAAAAAGAAGCGAGTGTGATTTGTTCCATAATGGGCAGCTGTCTTTGAATGAGTGATTGCAGTGCGGCAATTTCTTTTATGACTGCTTTGGAGCCGATAATGGCAGCAAGCCGGATGCCAGGTGCCAGCACCTTTGAGAAGCTTAAGATGTAAATCACATGCTCGGGTGCTTCTGAAAATAGGGAAGGGAGCGGCCCGCCATGGTAACGATAATCTCCATCAAAATCATCCTCTAATATATAAGACTGATGGCTGACAGCAAACTTTAGCAGCTGCTGCCTTCTGTTTACACTCATACATACTCCAGTTGGACGCTGATGGGAGGGCGTCACAGCAATCAGTTTTGTTTGCTGGGGCAATGTATTCACCATCATTCCTTCTTCATCAACTGGTGCGGGGTGAATGTTCATTTCGCGATGCATAAACGACAGCCTTGCCCCAGGAAAACCTGGATCTTCAACAGCTACTGTATCCCCTTTTTTAAGCAATACCTGTGAAATCAAATCAATGGCTTGCTGGGTGCCACCTGTTAACACCATTTGATCTTCTTCTACTTCAATCCCGCGCTCAACAGATAAATATTGGCGTATTTCTGAACGCACTTCCCATAATCCATGCGGGGAGGAATAGCCCCAATTCTTCATATCTAATCGCTGTAATGCTTTCATGAGCGAGCGTTTCCATATGTTTTGAAAGTGGTCATCGATCGCCGGTTCCTGATGACGAAAATCAATATCGAGCTTCTCATGAAATTGATTGGCTGACAGCCAATGATCCATTTGTTTTTCAGCTTCTTCAAAGTGAGGTCTTATCGGAGGTGAGAAAGGCGGTTCACTTTGATGGGGAGGGGAAGCTGTATATTGATCACTTGAAATGACCTTTGTACCGCCTCTTCTAGATGTGCTGACGTAGCCTCTTGCCAGCAGTTCATCGTAGGCAAGCTGGACGGTTGATCTTGATACATTAAGCTCCTGTGCGAGCACTCTTGTCGGTGTTAACTGATCGTCGGGATGCAGTTTTTGTGAATGAATTTTTTGAATGATCTCATTCACGATTTGCTGCCAGAGCGGGGTAGCGCTTGAACGGTCTAAATGAATATACATCGCGCACCTTCTTTCGTTTTCACATCATAAGATGATGATGACACGGAATTATGGACTGGTCAATAGTGCCGTTTTTGGATGTAGGAAGTAAGCCAAATGGTGTGTACACTGTTCTCATATGTAATGATATAGAGGAGAGAGTCAAATGATCCCAGCATCCAAAGAAGAAACGGCACACTTATCCATGATCCCGTTTATTTTCGTTTTACTTGGTCTTTTTATGATTACGATTGCTGTGAATCTGCAAGTGCCCCTTTATACGGCGTATGCAGAACAAGCAGGGTACGGAAAGGCGGCAACAGCACTTGTATTTGCTGCGTATGTCTTCGGACTCATTCCAGTTTTGCTTTTTCTTGGCGGTATTTCTGACCGGGCTGGACGCAAACCGATTTTATTGGTTGCGCTTAGCTTTTCGTTATGTGCCACTTTGTTGATGATTGTACATCCTTCCATACAGATGCTTTTTGCTGCCCGGCTGCTGCAAGGTGTCGGTCTTGGTCTTAGCGTTGGAACATGCACCGCATATTTGATTGCTTTATATCCTGAGAAATCAAGCTGGATTCCAACTTTTATTGCATTATGCAGTTCGGCTGG
This sequence comes from Bacillus sp. G1(2015b), assembly GCF_001482475.1. Classification (NCBI taxonomy): domain Bacteria; kingdom Bacillati; phylum Bacillota; class Bacilli; order Caryophanales; family Bacillaceae; genus Bacillus; species Bacillus sp. G1(2015b). Next base: position 201,300 of record NZ_LKIC01000028.1, read on the forward strand.
ATTTGGGGGCGGTGCTCTTTTTACGGCACTTCTTTCTTTTCAGCATGTGTCGCTCACGCCGCTTAGCTATTGGATTGTGCTGGCCTTTTTGTTCTTAACTATTGTGGGTGTCTTCTTTTTCGTGCCGCCTGTCCAAGGAGATTCAGGTAAACCGATGATGAACATGCCAAGATTTCCAAAAGGAACAATGCCGGCGAATGCAGCCATTGCTATCGCGTGGTCGGTGTGCGGCCTTGTCATTTCAATTTTGCCAGCACAGCTTAAATTAAATGGTTATGAATTGTGGGTAGGACCGGCGCTCTTTTTGATTAATATGGCAGGTGTCCTGATGCAGCCCTTTGTGCGCAAGATGAATAGCAGCACAGCGCTGCTTTTGGGGTTTATCTGTCTTCCATGCGGATATGGCCTCTTGCTATACGGTGCAAACAGCGGATCTATCTTCCTTGTGCTTGCCGGAACGATGCTGGCGGGTACTGCCTGCTATGGATTTACTTATTTAGGTGGACTTCAGCTCATTGTTGAGCGGGGGAAAAAAGAGGCGGCTAGAGCCGTTGCAGGCTATTACTTGTTTGCTTATTTAGGTCTTGGTATTCCAAGTGTGTTTGTTGGCCTCTTCGCTGATATTTACGGTACTCAGATCGTATTAATCCTCTTTTTCTTACTCGTTTTGGCTGCCTGCCTCATTCTATTCATCTCAGGTGTCAGACAGAAACAAAAGTAAGGTGCCTATCTTTCTCTTTCTCTTCCAATTCGTTTAAAATATAGAGAGGAGAGGGGAAGATGAACATGAAAAAAGTGCAGCTGGACGGCGCAGTGTGCAGGTCGCAAAAAGAGCTTCATGATCAGCTAAAAACAGTTTTACACCTTCCTGATTATTACGGGAAAAACCTTGATGCCCTTTGGGACTGTTTAACAGGAGAGGTGCCTCTTCCAGTAGAACTGACATGGGTGAATTTTCAAACGAGCAAAGACGCTCTTGGCGATTATGCTGAGAGCTTGCGTCAGTTATTTCAAGAAGCAGAAGAAGAACTGAAGGGACAATTTCAATTTGATATTCAATCATGATGGAAAAAGCAGCCGCTGCCGCAGGCTGTTTTTTTGATTTTGATTTGTAAATAGGTGAGCTGTCTGATGTTTAAGATTGTGGATTCATAAAAATATGTTGTATGAAGGAAACTTTCATCAAAATATGTTATAGTGGGACCTACATTGATAGACTAAGATAGAGTGAGGGTTCGGAAAGGATGAAGGAAAAAACAAGATCAAAAAGAAGACTAAGGCCTTGGGTCAAAGCCGTGCTGTTTATCATGGCATTTGTCATGGTGATGGCAGTGTCCGTGACTGGATACGCATATTATAAAATTTCAAAAGCGTCGAATAAGGCGCAAGTATCATTAGAAAGAGGAGACACCTCGCAAAAGCGTGTAAAAGCGTTTGATCCAGGAAAAGACAGCTTTTCGGTGCTGCTGCTTGGAATTGACAGCCGTCCAGGTGAAACGGTAGACGAAGCAAGAAGTGATGCGGTCTTACTGGCGGCGGTGAACCGAACAGACAAAACCATTAAGCTTCTCAGTATTCCTCGTGATTCTTATGTGGATATACCTGGAAGAGGATATGATAAAATTGCTCACGCCCATGCGTTTGGGAGTGCAGATTTGTCAGTCAAAACGGTCGAAAATTTGTTGAACATTCCTGTAGACTATGTGATTTCAGGTAACTTTAAGGCATTTCAAGACATTGTGGATGAGCTAAACGGAATTGATGTAACGATTGAAGATGAAAGCATTGTAAAACAGATGGAAAAGGATTCAAAAGGAAAAGTTCAAGTGCAGACAGGCACTCATAGACTGAATGGCGAAGAAGCTCTAGCCTTTGTGAGAACGAGAAAAGCAGACAGTGATCTCATGCGCGGAAAGCGCCAAATGGAAGCACTTCAAGCCATCTTTGAAAAATCTAAATCGATTTCTTCGATCCCGTCATACGACAACATCATTGATACGCTTGGTGATAATGTCTCAACCAATCTTTCCATGAAACAGTTCATCGGTCTTTTTCCATTACTGAGCTCATTGAAATCAGTAGATACCATTCAGCTAAAGGGACATGATTATCAGCCTGGGAATGTGTATTATTTTGAGTTAGATGGATCAGGATTAAACGAAGTGAGAACAGAGCTGAGAAAACAGCTTGAATTATCATAAATAAGTAGGAGCCTGCCGCCGCGGCAGGCTTTTTTTGCATGTGTAACGCGCAACATTTCAGCCTATAGTTCATTTGTTTGTTGGAGAAAATATCGAGTCAGCAGTTCCTCTACCCGGTGACGTATACGCGGATTAAAGTATTTATGCTTTTCTTCATAGCCATTTATGATAAATAGGTACGTTGTAAATCCCTCATCGTGTTCAATTTGCTGTACTTTCATATTTTCTTTACGTAAATCCTGCTTCAGTTCATAAAGTGCTTTCTGTGCTTCCTTTAACACAGAGGTCACAAGCTGAATGTATGGTTCATTTAATTTAAATGTTTGATGTTGTTTTAAGTGTGTCAGATCACGATTGAGGATGGAGATGACCATAGGAAGAAAGATGGCCTGTTCCATCATTTGAAGCTGTACTCTTGATAGTCTCGTCATGTCTAAGCCTGCTTTCTTTATAAATAGAACAAGTGTTCTTGTTTATTATATCGAATGAGTCAAACAATCTCAAGGGGGGGCGAGTGGGATTTATTTGTATATTTTTATGTTTTCCATGTAAAATGAAATGTAGACAAACCTTGAAGGAGTCAAACAAGTTGACATCATTTCTTTCTCTATTTACTCATGAAAATATCACATCATTTTTTGAAAGCTACAAGGCCTTTGGACCAATTGTCGCTATATTGCTTCCTCTGATTGAAGCATTTCTTCCTTTTTTACCACTCGTGGCATTTGCGGTGGCAAATGCAAATGCATTCGGCCTTTGGGAAGGCTTTTTATTAACCTGGATCGGTGCAAGTGCAGGTTCTATTCTTGTCTTTTTACTGATCAGAAAATTTGGACAGATGAGAATGCTGAACTTTATTAGCAGACATCCTTCCATTAAGAAATTAATGCTTTGGGTAGAGAAACGGGGATTTGGTCCGTTATTTATTTTACTCTGCTTTCCTTTTACACCTTCTGCTGCCGTCAATGTGGTCGCGGGCTTATCAAGAATTAGCATGTGGCAATTTTCATTAGCTGCTTTAGCTGGTAAGTGTGTTATGCTCTTTATCATTAGTTTTATTGGTTATGACCTTTCTGCCTTAGTAAAGAATCCGTTAAGAAGTGTTTTTGCGGTTCTAGTTATCGTTTTATTATGGTATGTTGGAAAGAGAGTAGAAAATAGGTTGAACATTCGAATGAGCAAGCGTGAGGACAAAGGAGGCTCTTAATGAAAAAGAAGCCATTGTTATGGTTGATGATTATTACATGCATCGTCTTATTGTTCCAGGTAAAGAATTTCATGTTTGTGAAGTATAAAGTAGAAGGGGTTAGTATGGACCCCACATTTACAGATGGAACAGAATTATTAATCAACAAGTTCTCGCCAAAACTCACGAAAATTAGCCGGTTTGATTATGTGTTATTTCACGGACCAAAAAATCAAATTTTGATCAAACGGGTCATTGGACTCCCGGGAGAATCGATCAAGTATGTCGATGATCAGTTATTTGTGGATGGTGCAAAATGGAAAGAACCCTATTTAAAAGAGCAGAAAAAACATAAAATGGGGAATGTCCTGACAGGGGATTTTCAGCTGAAAGCCATCACAGGACATGATAAAATCAAAAAAAACCATTACTTCGTGATCGGAGATAACCGAATACATAGCTTTGACAGCCGGCATTTTGGAACGATTTCAAAAGATCAAGTAGTTGGTGTCAAAAGAAATCAGGATGAATAAAAAAGAGGCGCTCTGCACATGCAAAGCGTCTCTCTTTTTTATTTAGCGGCTTTATATTCAGGATGTCTTTTTGCCCAGACATGATGTAAGAATCGAAAAAACGGTGGCAGCATAGCTATGACAAGAATGATTCTAACGACTTGTACAGCTACTACAAAGGTTGAGTCCTCATGGAGTGTAACTGCTGTTGTTGCCATTTCTGCAATACCGCCAGGAGAAAAGGCAAGAATGGCTGTAATGACAGAAATCCCTGTGACCTCAGCAATGGCAATTGAACTGAGAACCGTTGCAGCAATTAGTCCAGCTGAGCTGACGACGGCTACAATTAACGTGTTTTTTAGTCCGACAAACATCTGTTTATTCATTTTTGAACCGATGGTTGCACCTAGAAATACCTGTGATGCGATATTCGCTTGTGCTGGCCAATAAGGAATCAAATCATGACCTATGAGCGCACCTGCACCTACTTGAAGAGCAGCAACTCCTAACATGCTGCCAATCAGCCAAGGGGCAGGGAAATGAAGACGAACCGCCAGGCGTGACATAAGCCAGGCACCTAAAATAAGTGCAGCAGTCCACGAGATATTTGACAGGGTGAAAACACCGGATGAAAAGGCGCTCCCTTGAATGCCTGCAGCTGCATCCGCTGGATTTTTTGTATTTAAATAGAACACCGTAAATGGGATGGTGAGTACCACCATTAATACACGTGTTGTTTGTACGAGACTGACAACGGCTGTATTTGCTCCAACCTCTTGGGCAATCCCTGGCATAGCAGATAAACCGCCTGGTGCTGTGCCGACAAAGCTGGTCAGCATATCTGTTTTACTCAGCTTCCATAAGGCAAAGCCAGAGAGCATCGCCAGTAGAATAGAAAAAACGAGCATGAAACTCACAGGGAGCCAATGTTCAGCGAAAATATGAAGAACTTTCATGTTCATTTTTTGTCCGAGTTCGATTCCGAGAATAAATTGACCAAGGAGTAGCCATCTGCTGTGAATACGCAAGGTGTTGTTTCCTTTACGCTGAAACAGGGTGGGACGTCGCATGGCAATAAATGCAGCTGTGATTAATGTACCGATCATCCAGCCAATAGACATTCCTGTTAAAGACAAAAGAAAACCACCTAAACCGCTTATTGCGATCAAAATGAGATCGGTTCGAAGGCTGTTTCCTTGTTTCATCACATGTAAACCTTCTTCCTATAATTTTGTTCAGTAAGTGAAATGTTGTTATCTTCACTATAATACAAAAGTCTCTATAAATAAAATACGAATTTTTTTACCATTTTCATAAGATTATCTTATCAAGAACCTGACAGCTTCTTAATAAAAGTGAAGATATAATTTTTACCAAAAACAAAAACAAATATACAACGATTTTCCCCTATTTTTGTTATCAGTTGACTATCATTTTCAATTACACTACAATCCTTAGTGTGAGGTGATAACATGAAAATTCCTTCTTTTAAATATAATGAAAAGGGATTGAATCGTTTTTTCGGTCCTTTAGAGGGAAGAATTATGGAGATCCTTTATCAAGGTGAGGATATGCCGATTAAAGAAGTGCAGCAGAAGCTGTCAGATGAAAAGCCGATTAATTTCAACACGGTGATGACTGTGCTGAACCGCTTAACCGAAAAGGGAATTGTGGAGAAGAAAACAAAAGGGCGTTCATCTATTTATAATCCTATTTTAACAAAAGAAGAATTTCTAAATGAGCAGACAAAATGGATTACGCAAGGACTGATGGACGATTTTGGTCCACTGGCAGTGAATCATATGGTGGATGCAATTGAAAGTGCTGACCCTGAATTACTCAAAGTGCTTGAAGCAAGGCTGGCATCCAAAAAAGAGGAGCAGCAAAATGAATAAAATGAAATCGAGTCTGCTATTTTTAGGCGGTATATTGATTGGTTTAACGATTTTTTATCAGATGGGGTATTACGTGCTTTCAAGCTTTTTTGGCTGGAATCAAGCATATAATCTCATTCATGTATGCCAATCTGTTCTCGAATTCTATGGATTCACTCCTTTGAAATATTTTCTAGATGCTTTAGTGCTCTACACACTGGGATTTGCGATTTTCTATATGACGAAGCAAATCAAAACGTACATTCAATTCAAGCAAAATCTCATGCTTGCAGTCGATCACCAGTCGACCGAATCTTTATCTGAGAAATATGCAAACGACATCATTGTGTTTCATTGTCATGAACCGCTTGCTTTTGCCATGGGTATGCTTCACCCAAAGGTTTACTTATCAACGTCTCTCATGGACATGCTGGATGAAGAGGAAATTGACGCTGTTGTTCATCATGAATTGCACCACAAATACAGCTATGATCCTTTAAAGGCCTTCACATTCTCAATGCTCACAAAAGTTATTTGGTACATTCCAGTGTTAAAGCATATGAGACAAAGCTATTCCGTTTTTCGTGAAGTGATCGCAGATGACTATGCGATTCGGCAGACAGGCACTGAGCTTGGAGTAGGGCAAGCCCTTTTGAAACTCATTAAAAAGAGAACTCAGTTTCAAAAACAAACGAAGTTTGCGGTATCCTTTGGAGATCGGGCATTGAATTTAAGAATACAAAAGATCTTAAATCCAACATACAATATTCCTTTCAATGTACCCATCATTCCCATTGTCACATCAACCATTCTCATGGTGGTCTTGATGATTATGCTTAATCTAAATTACTAATTTTTTTTACTTATTAACATTACATTATGTAGTGTAAAAACAGGAGGAAATCACTATATGAAAACGAATCAAGAAATAGGAACACTTTTCGTGCGTGTTATTTTAGGTTTGATCTTCTTTCTACACGGACTTCAGGCATATCAAGGAGGTCTGGGAGGAACAGCGGCATTCTTTGGACAAATCGGTATACCGGAATTTATGGCCTATATTGTGAAGACAATTGAACTGGTCGGTGGTATCGCCTTGATTTTAGGTCTAGGAACACGTATTTTCGCAGCGCTATTTGTACCAATTATGGCTGTGGCGATTATGACGGTTGGTTTTTCTAAAGGATTTGTTGGCGGTTATGAATTTGAACTATCACTGCTTGTCATGGCGCTTTATTTAACACTTAGCGGCAGTAAGATGCTGTCCATTGATGGGCTGCTAAAACATCAGCAGCAAAGCAATGAAGCAAAATTTCATTAAACGATCATGAAAAAAACTCCTTCTGCTATGTGTGGCAGAGGAGTTTTTTTATTTATCAAATTGTTGTTTTCACGTTTGAAAAAGGGAAAGAGATGAGAGGTTTGCTGAAATAGTCCTTTATTTTATAGATTGAATGAACAAAAAGACGATTTCATTTTTTGACGGAACATACGATCTCCTATTAAAATAGGACTATCTAAGACACATGGTGCGTTAAAAGATATAAAAACCATACAGCATGCTGCTGTTCATCTTGAGCAATACGTTTCATCAGCTCTTTTGTTCCTTGATCCCGGACATAATCTGATACCGTTAAGTAAAAATCGACCGTTCTTTGTTCATCTTTAAATGCGAAAAGAAGCCCTTCTCTAAATTGATCTGGACAAGGTTCTGTTACGCTTGGTTTGTGGTTTTTACCTGTTAAAGAATAATATAGCTTTGTAAATAGTTGATAGTGTCTGACTTCATCCTGGCGTATTTCTTGAATGATTTTTTTTGCCTCAGGAGTTTTTGCTCTTTGGGCAAGTTTTTCGTAGCATTGGATCGCAGAATATTCACCATTGATCGCTTTTTCAAGGTCAGAAATGATCCTTGTGTTTTGGCGCATGTCATATGGCGAGTAGTCATAATAACCGTAATACATGATATTGCCAGCCTCCTTTAAGTTCATGATGGTTTATGATATGAGAAGAGTTAGGAAAGGTGCCTATATCTTTTTAGGAAGGAGAAGGGGAAAATAGCTATTTAATTCTATTTTCGCTAGAATATGAGTACATAAGAAAGGTGTTGTGGAGCGTGGAGATTCAGTTTTTAGCAGGCAGATCGGGGAGTGGAAAAACGACTGCAATCTTAGAGGAAATCAAAGAACAGCTTCGGCTAGATCCGCTGGGTCCGCCAATCATTTTTTTAGTCCCGGATCAAATGACATTCTTAATGGAATACGAGCTTGCAAAAACGTCTGAAGCTGGCGGGATGATCAGGGCCAAAGTATTTAGTTTCACGCGTCTTGCTTGGTCTATTTTACAGCAGACTGGCGGAGCGAACCGGCAATTTGTGACAAGCACAGGAATTCAAATGCTTTTAAGAAAAGTGATTGAAGAAGAGAAAGAAAAGTTTAAGGTATTCAAAAAAGCGAGTGATAAGCCAGGGTTTGTCGAGCAAATCGAAAAGACGATGGCTGAGTTCAAAAGATACTGCATGCTGCCGGAGGATATTGAAAAAATTTCATTATCGAGCATGTATTCAGAGTATACAGAAGAAAGACGGGCAGGCGAAAAATTGCATGATCTGCATGTTCTTTATCAGCAGATGGAGCAGCATTTACAAGATGAATATGTGCACTCAGAAGACTATTTGACGCTTCTCACGCAGCAAATTCCTTTATCTGAAGAAATAAAAGGAGCACATATTTATATAGATGGCTTTTATCAATTTACACCGCAGCAGCTTCTCGTCATTGAACAGCTTCTGCTACATGCTGAGAAAATAACGGCTGCGTTCACAGTGGATCGTTCCTATCATGATAAGCAGCCAAATGAACTTGATTTATTTCGTATGACTGGTAAAACGTATTTCCAGCTCTATCAGCTTGCCAAAGAGTGCGGAGCGGCCATTTCTGAGCACATTTTGGAGAGAAATAGCCGGCATCTTCATACGCCAGATCTTGCTTATTTAGAACGCCAATATGAGCAGAGACCGGTGCAGCCATATCAGGAAGTAACCCCTCATCTCACAGTGTCTAAAAGTGCGAGTAAACGAGCTGAAATTGAGGGTGTAGCGAGAGAAATTCTCCATTTAGTGAGAGAAGAAGGACTTAGACTGCGAGATATTTCAGTTGTCGCGCGGCATGTAGATGACTATAAAGATACGTTAAAAGAGGTTTTTCGAGATTACGATATTCCTTTTTTTATTGATGGAAATGAATCAATGCAGTATCATCCGCTCATTGAATTGATTCGTTCGAGCTTGGATGTCATAAAAGGAAACTGGCGGTATGAGGCCGTGTTTCGCTGCGTGAAAACAGAGTTCTTATTTCCGCTCGAACTTGCCAAAAACAAAGCGAGAGAACAGGCAGATCAGCTTGAAAACTACTGTATTGCTTATGGTGTGAAAGGAGAACGCTGGACAAACGGCTCCCGTTTCCACTACAGACGATTCCAATCTTTAGATGAGGATTTTGGACAAACAGATCAAGAAATTGAAATGGAACAGATGCTGAATGATGTAAAGGAATGGATTGCACCTCCGCTTTTCCAATTGCAAAAAAGGCTGAAAAAAGCGCAAAAGGTAAAAGACATGGTGGAGGCAGTTTATGTCTTTTTAGAGGAAATACAAGTGCCAGATAAACTTGAAAAAGCTAGGCTGGAAGCAGAAGAAGCAGGTAGATTAGCTGAAGCCATGCAGCATGGACAAGTATGGGATGCTGTTATTCAATTAATGGATGAATTTGTTGAAATGCTCGGTGATGAGGAGCTCTCATTTCCTTTATTCCAGCAAATGATGGATACAGGATTGGCCTCTTTAAAATTCGCTTTAATTCCGCCTTCACTCGACCAAGTATTTATCGGAAGTATGGATTTATCAAGAATGTATCAAGTGAAGTGTATGTTTATCATTGGGGTAAATGATGGCGTTATTCCCGCACGCCCTTCTGACGAAAGTGTTTTGTCTGAGGATGACAGGGAATGGTTAAAGCGAGCAGGAGCAGAGCTGGCAGAGACAGGAAAGGAACGGCTGCTAGATGAGCAATTTTTAATTTACCAGGCGCTGTCGAGTCCATCTCATCATTTGTATTTGTCTTATTCAGTGTCAGATGAAGAGGGGCGCTCTTTATTGCCTTCGACTCTTATCAAGTATTGTCAGGAGCTTATGCCAAATCATCAGCATGCTTTGTATGTGTTAGACCCGGAACAGCTGGATGACGAGGAGCAATTAAAATTTGTAGCGAATGAGCATGTCTCTTTATCGTATACTGTCTCGCAGCTGCAGCAATGGCTCAACCAATATCCCATCAGTGGTGTATGGTGGAGTGTTTATAATTATTTGATAACGTCTACTCATCGGGATGTATCAAAAAACATCTTGTCGAGTTTGTTTTTTACAAATCGAGCAAAGCGCTTAAAACCAAACGTCACAAAAGAACTTTACGGTGATCACATTCAAGGCAGTGTTTCAAGAATGGAGAAATTCAATGCGTGTGCATTTTCTCACTTTGCTTCCCACGGGTTAAAACTAAAGGACCGGCAATTTTATAAATTGGAAGCACCCGATATCGGCCAGCTGTTTCACTCGGCTTTAAAGCATATTTCAGATACGCTTGTTGAACAAAAAAAGGATTGGAAAAACTTAACGAAGGATGACTGTGTCAATTATTCAAGACATGCAATCGAACAGCTTGCTCCGCGTCTTCAAAAGGAAATCCTCTTAAGCTCTAATCGGCATGCTTATATTAAAGAAAAACTCCAGAAAATCTTAATTCGAGTCTCTTCTATCCTAAGTGAGCATGCAAGAGTGAGTGGATTTTCTCCCGTTGGACTTGAGTTAGGGTTTGGCGGCCAAGGACCTCTTCCGCCGTTTACTTTTCAATTGAAAAATGGCTGCACGATGGAGCTTGTCGGAAGAATTGACCGCGTAGATAAAGCAGAAGGTTCAAAAGGGCTGCTGTTGAGAATCGTCGACTACAAATCGAGTGAGAAAGGTCTTGATCTAGCAGAGGTATACTATGGGCTTGCCTTGCAAATGCTCACTTACTTAGATTTAACCATTACGTATTCGAAGGAATGGCTCGGTGTAGAAGCAACGCCAGCTGGCATTTTATATTTCCATATCCATGATCCGCTCATTCAAGCACCGATTCCGCTCGCAGAGGATGAAATTGAGCAGGAAATATTCAAGAAATTTAAAATGAAAGGTCTATTGCTTGAAGATGTAGAAGCGGTAAAGCTAATGGATCAAACGCTTGAATCAGGAAGATCACAAGTCATTCAAGCAGGTTTGAAAAAGGACGGATCTTTCCGTTCTGACTCTGCTGTTTTAAGTGAAGATCATTTCCATATACTCACACAGCACGTTCGGCGCACATTTGAAGAAGCAGGCGAAAGAATTACAAATGGTGAAGTTGCCATTAATCCATATAAATTGAAGGATCAAACACCATGCCGCTTTTGTTCATTTAAGTCTATTTGCCAATTTGATGAATCGATAGAGGATAATGAATTTAGAGTGCTTTCATCTGAAAAGGATGATGTTGTGATAGACCGGATCAAAAAAGAAGGGGATCAGTATGCAAATACCAAAACCGAATAACAGTACTTGGACGGATGACCAGTGGGAAGCCATCGTTTCAGAAGGACAAGATATTCTTGTTGCGGCGGCAGCAGGGTCAGGTAAAACAGCTGTTTTGGTTGAACGGCTGATTCGAAAAATGACCCGTCCAGAAGATCCAGTTGATGTGGATCGTCTGCTCGTTGTGACTTTCACAAATGCATCTGCGGCAGAGATGAAGCATCGGATCACAGAAGCACTTGAAAAGGAATTAGCGAAAAACCCCGGGTCCCTTCATATGAGAAGACAGCTGTCGCTCATGAATCGTGCCAATATTTCTACCTTGCACTCCTTTTGTTTGCAGGTTCTGCGCACCTTTTATTATGAAATTGACCTTGATCCAGGCTTCCGTTTGGCTGATCAAACAGAAGGAGAATTGTTAGGAGATGAAGTGTTGGATGAACTGTTTGAGGATGAATATAAAGCTGGAAAGCCATCGTTCTTTGAACTGGTTGATCGCTATACTTCTGACCGTCATGATTTAGACTTGCAATGGCTTGTGAAGAGAATTTATGAGTTTTCCAGATCTCACCCTTCACCTGAGCAATGGATGAGGGCATTTCTTTCTCTTTATGATGTAGATGCTCAAACAAAAGTAGAACAATTACCGTTTTACCCATATATCAAAGAGGACCTTTCTCTCGTTTTTCGAAGCTGTCTGGAACTACTCGAACGAGCTCTCGCCCTATCAAAAGAACCGGGCGGCCCGGCACCGAGAGCGGAAAATTTTATAGATGATTTAGAGCAAGTCAATGAATTAATCAGGCACCAAGATGATTTTGAAAAGCTTTACGAGCTTTTGCCAAACATCAATTTTAAAAGGCTCAAAACATGTAAAGGTGACGAATATGACCCTGTGCTGTTAGAAAAAGCCACAGATGCACGCAATCAAGCAAAAAAACAATTAGAAAAACTTAAAGATGAATACTTTATGCGCAGTCCAGCCCAGCATTTGAAGAGCTTAGCTGAAATGAAGCCGGTGGTCGAAACACTTGTGGAGCTTGTCATCCAATTTGGACAGCGTTTCGAAAAAGCGAAGCAAGAAAAATCAATCGTGGACTTTTCGGATTTAGAGCATTATTGCTTACGCATTTTAGCAGAGCAGGATGCGGAAGGAAATTTGATCGAAACAGAAGCGGCCAAGTACTATCAACAGCAGTTTGAAGAAGTGCTCGTTGATGAATACCAAGATACAAACCTTGTACAAGAAACGATTTTAAAGCTTGTATCTAAAGGGGAACATGCCGCAGACGGCAACCTGTTTATGGTTGGTGATGTAAAGCAGTCCATTTATCGCTTTAGACTGGCTGAGCCTATGCTCTTTTTAAACAAATATAAACAATTTACACCAGACGGCAAAGAAACAGGGAAGAGAATCGATTTAAATAAAAACTTCCGTAGCCGTTCAGATGTGTTAGACAGTACGAACTTTTTGTTCAAACAGCTGATGGGTGAAACAGTTGGAGAAATTGAATATGATGAACAAGCTGAATTAAAGCTTGGAGCGAGTTATCCAGAAAGTAAAGAAACAACGACAGAAATGCTTCTTGTCCATTTAGATCAACAGGAAGCAGAAACTGACGAAGAGCGAGAAGAACTAGAGACCGTACAGCTTGAAGCGAGAGTCATTGCTAAAAAAATAAGACAATTGGTGGAGCAGCCATTTCAAGTGTACGATGCAAAACAGCAAATGACCCGTAACTTGCAGTATCGGGACATTGTGATTTTGCTTCGTTCTATGCCATGGGCCCCGCAAATGATGGAGGAATTGAAGAAGCAGGGAATCCCTGTGTATGCGAATCTTTCTTCCGGTTATTTTGAAGCAACAGAGGTATCTGTCATTCTTTCTCTGTTAAAAGTCATTGATAATCCATATCAGGATATCCCGCTTGCAGCTGTATTAAGATCACCACTTGTCCATTTAGACGAAAATGAAATGGCACTGATTCGCACGAGTGATAAAAAAGGCACTTATTATGATGCTGTGAAGGCATTTATGAGTGTGACTCATTCAGATCACCCTACATGCAAAAAACTAGAACGGTTTTTCAGGTTGCTGCGTAAATGGCGTGATTTCTCGATGAATCATTCAGTAGCGGAATTGATTTGGGAAGTATACCGCGATACGCAGTATCTAGATTACGTTGGCGGGATGCCTGGAGGCAAGCAGAGACAGGCGAATCTCCGCGCTCTTTATGATCGAGCGAAGCAGTATGAAAAAGCTGCCTTTAGAGGGCTGTTCCGTTTTCTTCGTTTTATCGAAAGAATGCAGGAGCGTGGAGATGATCTTGGTGCGGCAAAAACGTTCAGTGAAACAGAGGATGTTGTTCGCATGATGACGATTCACAGCAGTAAAGGGTTAGAATTTCCAATCGTCTTTACCGCAGGACTCGGCAGGAACTTTAATATGATGGACTTAAACCAGTCCTATTTACTTGATAAAGAGCTAGGCTTTGGAAGCAAGTATATCCATCCTGAGCTGAGAATTAGTTATGCAACATTACCGCTTGTAGCGATGAAAAAAAAGATGAGGAAAGAGCTGTTATCTGAAGAGCTGAGAGTTCTATATGTGGCGCTCACAAGGGCTAAGGAAAAATTATTTCTGGTCGGCTCAGTCAAAAATCAGGTGAAAGCATTAAGCAAATGGCAAAATGCTGCAACCGGAGAAGATTGGCTGCTCCCTGATTTTGAACGTTATCAATCGAAAACATACTTAGATTTTATTGGTCCTGCTCTCATCCGTCACCAAGCAATGTCATCTATTTTAGAAGAAACAGGTGATGTTGTTCTTTCGCATCCATCAGCATTCACAATCTCATTTACTCAAGCTTCCGATCTTCTAAAAGAAGATATGTCACTTGAAAAGGAGCAGCAAGACGAGGTGGTACAAGCTTTGATGGAGGGGCTGCCTGTTGAAGAATATGGTGATGCTGATGAGAAAGTAGCAGAGAGACTTTCATGGAGATACCCATATCTAGCGGCCTCACAAGTCGGCACAAAGCAGTCTGTTTCCGAGATAAAGAGAATGAAAGAAATACAGGATGAGTACAGTGTTCCTTCTTCTCTTCGAAAAGCTCGTGCCACGTTGTATGACCGGCCGGCTTTCATGAAGAAAAAAGCACTCACTGCCGCAGAGCAAGGCACCGCAATGCACACAGTCATGCAGCATATTGCGCTTCCTTCTGACGAGCCCTACGATGATTCACGTATACAGCAGCTGCTCGATTCCTTACAGCAGCGAGACTTGCTAACAAATGAGCAAGTCCAGTCAATTGATCAAGAAGGAATTGCAGCTTTCTTCTATACTTCTATTGGTCAAAAGCTGCGAAAAGCGGATTGGGTGAAACGAGAAGTGTCATTTAGTATGGTGTTACCTGTTAAAGAGGTATACAGCCATATTGATGCAGAGGGGGAGCCTGTCCTTATTCAAGGGATGATTGACTGTTTATTTGAAACGGACGGAAAGCTATATTTACTAGATTATAAAACCGATAGAGTGCAAGGCAGATTTACAGGCGGCCTTGAAGCAGCTGTGCCTGCATTGAAAAAGCGCTATGAAACTCAAATAGCGTTATATGCAAAAGCAGTAGAACGTTTAACAAACAGAACATTAGAGGAGAAAATTCTTTATTTCTTTGATGGGAATATAGAAATTTCATTATAAATGTTTCGGAATGAGAGGTGAATCAAATGAGGATTCTGCATACGGCGGATTGGCATTTAGGAAAAACCCTTGAAGGCCGAAGCCGGCTTGATGAGCAAGCACAGTTTTTAGATGAGCTGTATCAAATCGTAAAAGACGAACACATTGATGTCATTGTCATGGCTGGAGACGCCTTTGATACAGTGAATCCGCCTGCTAGAGCAGAGCAGCTTTTTTATGAAAGTCTATCCGCCTTATCTGATAAAGGAAAACGTCAGGTCGTGGTCATCTCAGGCAACCATGATAATCCGGATCGACTATCCGCCGCATCTCCTTTAACAAATGATCAGGGGATTCATTTAATTGGATATCCGACAAATGATATCATCCGCGTCGATGTTCCTTCTTCGAGTGAACGTTTATCCATTGCAGCACTCGCTTATCCGTCTGAAGCGAGACTAAACGAGGTACTGGCTGAAACATTTGAGGAAAAAGTGCTTCGTGATCATTACAATTTAAAAATACAGCAAGCATTCCAACATTTAAGCACTCAATTTCAAGCCGATACGGTCAATATCGCAACGAGCCATATTTATGTGGCAGGAGGAAGTCAAACAGATTCAGAAAGACCGATTGAAGTAGGCGGTGCATATACCGTTGCGGCTGAAAGTCTGCCAGAAGCAGCCTGCTATGTGGCCCTTGGTCATTTGCACAGGCCGCAAACCATCAAGCGTGCCAAAACGATCGCCCGCTATTCCGGGTCACCTCTTGCTTACAGCTTTTCTGAATCAGGATATGCCAAATCAGTCACGATTGTTGAAGCAAAACCTAATGAAAAAGCAAGCTGGAAAGAAGTGTTGTTATCAAGCGGAAAACCACTTGTGAAATGGAAGGCGACTGAGGGACTGAGTCAAGTACACGAGTGGCTGGATGAAAAACGGGATCTTCAGGCATGGATTGATTTAGAGATTCATTTAACAGATCAGCTCTCTATAGAAGAGATCCATCAGCTCCGAAAGCAGCATAGCGGGTTTGTCCATATTAGACCAAAATTTAAAGAACTGCAGCAATTGGAAGAACAAAAGCAAATCGAAAAGCTCTCGATCGAAGAGCGGTTCGTGAAATTTTATGAGCGCCAGACAGGCGGCGGACTTCCTGATGAAAAAACAATTAAGCTGTTTTTAGAGCTCGCCAATGAAATGCAAGAGGAGGAAGCGACTTGAAGCCGATTACGCTAACCATTAAAGGACTTCATAGCTTCAGAGAAGAACAAACAATTGACTTTAGCTCATTATGTGATGCAGGTGTGTTTGGCATTTTTGGACCGACAGGAAGCGGAAAATCGTCCATATTAGACGCAATGACCCTGGCACTCTATGGCAAAGTGGAACGTGCGTTAAATAATACACATGGTATTTTGAACCAAGCGGAAGAGAAACTGTCAGTTTCCTTTACGTTCGCTTTGCAGAAGGAACACCATATTTCTTATAAAGTCGAACGTGCTTTTAAGCGGGCGGATGAAATGAAAGTCAGAACGACACTATGCCGTCTGATTGAAATTGGTGATTCGCAGACAGTCCTTGCAGATAAAGCGAGTGAGGTCAATCGTAAAATAGAGGAATTACTCGGGTTAACCATCGATGATTTTACGCGTGCGGTTGTCTTGCCCCAAGGGAAGTTTGCAGAATTTCTTTCCTTAAAAGGAGCCGATAGACGACAAATGCTTCAGCGTTTGTTTAACCTGGAAAAGTATGGGGATCAGCTCGTCAAACGTTTGCGTGCAAAGGCGCAGAATCAGTATGGACAAAAAAATGAACTGCTTGCTGAGCTGAATGGTTTAGGTGAAGCTGGTCCAGAGGCGCTCGCAAAGGCAAAGGAAGCGGCAGAGCAGGCAAAGGCTATTTTTCATGAGAAAAAACAAGCGCGGGATGAGGCGTTCACTGCTTTTACAAAGGCGCAAACAATTTGGCAGTATCAAAAAGAACAAGAAGCTTATGAGACGGAACTAAACCATCTGAATCAACTGGCACCATCAATGGAAGAAAAAAAGGCCAAGCTTCATATTGCTGAGCAGGCAGAGGCATTAAAGCCCTATGCGGATGCATTAACAAAGGCTGAAAATCAGCTTTCTCAAGCATTAAAAGAGAAGCAGGAAGCAGAAAATCAGCTTCTGCATCAACGATCGATCTATGATCAAATGACGCAGAACTATGAGCAAGCCAGACAAAAGAAAATAGAAACTGAGCCGGAACTTCTCCAAAAGAAAGAGCAGCTGATTCAGCTAAAGGAAATTGAACGAAAAAAAGAGGCGGCTCTTCAGGAAAAGACGGCAATCGAACAGAGAAAAAATAATACAGCGCAGCAATTATTACAAAAAAAAGAAGAAGCAGACAATCTCCAATCATTGTTAGAACGTGCACTGGCAAAACAAACACAGCTGAAGCGTGAGCTGGAGTCATTACAAGTCTCTGTAAAAGAACGGAAAAGTGTACAGGATGCTTTGCGTTTAAGCGAAAATGTTCAAAGAATACATCAAAGCATACACAAGGAAGAACAAAAGATGGAGGAGCTCAAAAAGCGATCATCACAGACCGTAGCAGCATTTGAAAAGCTTCAAAAACAGCAAAAAGACCATCATGAAAAAATAGACCAATCGTTTCAAGCGATTGAACAGCTCTATTTCTATGTATGTGAATTCGAACGGGCTTTTACAGAATGGAGTAAAAGAGAACAAAGTCAGAAGCTCGAAAAATTAAAACAGCGTGATGCTGTTAGGGCGGCGGAATTAAGAAAAGAATTAGCGGCAGAGCTTGTAGATGGTGAGCCATGTCCTGTTTGTGGATCGGTTCATCATGACCCAAAGGCATTGGAAAACAATGACCATGAAGAAACAGTGGCACAAATCGATGAAGTGATTCAACGGATGGACACAGAGCTTAAGCAGGCAGAGGAATACACAAGAGACATGTATGCCGCCAAGCAGCTATTGGAAACGCACGCTAATCAATTAGTAAAACAATTTGCCTTTTTATCTCAGAAAGCTCCAGGTGCGGAAGTGGCAGCAGCAGTAGAAGCAGTGCAAAATCCGGAGTCCTTGCAGTATCTCATGCAAGAATGGAAAGGCTTGAAACAAGATATTCAAGAAGTTGATCGTAAACGAGCTCGTTTAATGGATGAAACACATGATCAAGCAGCAGAGATAAACAAGATAAAAGATCAAATGACATTTGAACAGCAGCGTATCGAAGAATTAGACGGGCTGATCAAGGAGCTTCAATCTGAGCTTTCAGAGCAAACATCTCAATTTGAACAGGCCTTCCCGCACTTTACTTTGCATCAAGTACAAGAGATGCAAAAGCAAATAGATGAAAAGGACCAGCAAGCGGAAGGCTATAAAGAGCGGATTGAGAAAAGTATTTCATTTTTGGAAGAAAAACAGCAGGCAAAAGAACAGCTGCAAACAGCCATATACGATGTGGAGAAGGAACTTGATAAACTAGCGCATCAGCTGGAAAGTCAGGAAAAGCTCATTCATCAATATGAAACAGATTTAGGGCGATATCCATTAAAAGCTGTCTCCATTTCTGAAGAACTGATCGAGGTTGAACACACGCTTGTTCGTCTGAATGAAATGGAACAGCAATCGTACAAGCAATTACAGCATGCGCAGGAGCTCTTTAGTCAGGCACAAAGCCATTTTTCAAGCAGTGAACGTCAGCTTCAAGAGGCTGAACGAAGAAAACAAGAAGCAAGAGCAGCATGGGATAAAGAATCGGAGTCTTCTCCTTTTGATAAGCCTCAAGAGATTGCATCTGCTTTCCTGAATCAGGCAGTACGTCAATCAGTTAAACAAGAAATTGATGAATTTGAGGATAAAAGAAAGCAATGTGCCGCAAACTTAAAGCGAATTTCTGAACTGCTGAAAGATGAGTCACTAGATGAAGAGCAGTGGACTGATATTCAACTGAGGAAAGAAGCGGCAGAAAAGGCATTGGAAGAAGCAACAGTGATGAGCGGCTCTGCTTATGAACATCTGCGTGTGATGGAAGAAAATCACCAGCGATTTGCAAGTATTCATGAACGCTTAGCGGAGCTGCAGCAAGAAATTGATCGGCTCGATAAGCTGCAAACCGTGTTTAAAGGAAATACATTTGTTGAGTTCTTAGCAGAAGAACAGCTGGAAAGTGTCAGTCGTGATGCATCTGCCCGTCTTGGTATTTTGACCAGACAAAGGTATGCGATTGAAGTGGATTCAGAAGGCGGCTTTGTCATGCGTGATGATGCGAATGGCGGTGTCAGACGTCCAGTGTCCAGCTTGTCCGGCGGGGAGACCTTCCTGACGTCGCTTGCGCTTGCACTAGCTCTTTCAGCGCAGATTCAGCTGAGAGGTGAGTTTCCGCTGCAATTCTTTTTCCTTGATGAAGGTTTTGGTACCCTTGATCAAGACTTGCTTGATACGGTCATTACCGCATTAGAGAAATTACAATCCCAAAACTTAGCTGTTGGTGTCATCAGCCATGTGGAAGAATTGAAAATGCGGCTGCCGAAGAAACTGATTGTCCATCCAGCAGATCCAAGTGGGAAAGGGACAACAGTCTCAATGGAATTAATGTAAATATTGAGGTGATGACACGGTGGCAAAGCAAACAATTGGATTATGTGAGCTGTGCGGAAGACAAGATGTCCTGCTCACAGAACATCACTTAACGCCAAGAGAAGAGGGTGGTGCTTTTTTACCGACTGCCTTCTTGTGCATCCCTTGTCATAAACAAGTACATGCCCTTTTTACAAACCAGGAGCTTGCCGCATGTTTGAACACAATTGATGCACTGAGGCAGGATGAAAAGCTTGCTTCGTACATCAAATGGATTCGGAAACAGCCGGCAAGCAAGCTAGTTAAAACAAAAAAATCTAGACAGCGCAGAAAGAAATAAGCATAAAAAAGCGCTCCTCTATTTGAAATAGGTGTAGAGGAGCTGCTTCATGCATTACCTACCATATTCTGATCATTTAAGTCAGGATCCACATAGTTGGTGGCGCTAATGCCATTATTTAATATCAAGAAATCTCCGGTATTCCCCGCTCCAGAGCCTAAAGCAGATTTTGACGAACTTTTAGGCGACAGGTAGAATGAGTCACCGACGTTTACGACGCCTCCAGAAATAGAGTTAATGTAAATGGGTCCGACAATTGCTGGCATAATCGACATCCTTTATTCGAAGTCATATCACCATCATATGCGCAGGTAGGTCCATTTGTGAGTTTTGCGGACTTTCATCATTGCTAAACAGCTCCCTAATATGCTTCACTCGCGCGACGCCATTCATTCGACAAGTAGAGCCGATTTGATAGACAGAGGACGATGATACCCCTTCTACATGGATGGAAGACACTTTAATCACAGGCTTTTCATGGTAAAAGGCTGTTCTCACTGATCGTTCTGGCAGCATCAATGGAATAGGCTCATAATACACTTCAAATTCTTTCGCATCTAAATTTTCTGCTTCATAGCCATAAAACAAACTAATGGTTCGTTGAACAGCTAACACCTTGACTTTCGGGCATAGCTCCTGAGTATCACCGATTTGAACCACACTCGAAATCCCGACAGAATTCACCTTTGAGAACTTCACTTGAGATGTGCGCTTGATCATTATCGAGGTGCTAGAGGAACAAACGGGCCAATAATCAGAGATTCTGGCGGTGTATCGAAAATTGAGGATAATTGTACATGATCTGTGTCCCCGATGATAAATAAGGAAGAAGACGATACCCCGACTACTTTAATGCTTCCGGTCTCAATGTTGCGGTTGACAACTGTGAAATTCATCCGTTTTCCTCTCCTTTCGTTTCACTTGGAATATGGGCTAAAAAGTGCTCAATCGCCCGCTTTACATCATGCTTCACATATTCAGCAATTTGCTCTGAACGCTGCAACGGTGTCATATCTTCCCGGTGTGATAACTGTCCCGCATAGTATTTGATCCTGCTGTCAATTTGCTTGCGAATGTCCTCAATGATATGGTGTTTGTTGCTTTCATCGAGGGACCCTTCATATCGCTGCTCTAGTTCTTCAAGAAGTTCTGGAGCTTCTTCATTTAGAAATGCATCGACAAGCTGCCGTGTTTGATTGAAAAATTGATCAGCCATTTCTTGTTGCATCATTCCAATTCCCGGGGTTGTTGTTTGGCCCACTTCAAAGTTTTGAACACTGTTTGGATCAGATGGGTTGAGGCCGATATTCAGCGTCCCTTCCAGCCGTTCGATTTTCAGTTGATCAAATTGATAATCAATCCGTTCAATATTCGTTGTCGGTTTATCTTTGATCATTTGCATTTCCTGCTGAAGCTCGTTAAGCCTTTTTTCAAGCATCATGATTTGTTGCGATTGTTTTTGAATGATGCCATATACTTGTGAAGCGTTGCTCTGATAATCATACATTTACCTACACCTCCGGGGATTGCAGATGACTTAAGTTGTTGGTGACTGAAGCGGTACAAAAGGTGCTGTGCTTGCGCCTTGAGATTCTTCAATTCCTTGTGTACCTGCTGCGGCAGGCGCTGCTTCTACGTAGCTTCCCGTGTTATACAGGTTGGAAAGGGCTTTGATGGATCCAGCACTCCCGATTTGCAGAACAGAGGAGTTACTTACAGACTCCACACGTAAATAATTAATTTGTATCGCTTGATTAATATAGAAGTTCAACGGATCCTCACTCCTTACAAGTTACCAACAAGCGGTTGATCTATGACATCACTGTCGTACGTATTTGTCACACTTTTGTAGTTGCTAATTTGCAATTGATCACCTGTATTAAAACTGCCTGCGCCAGCAAACGTTTTAACCTGACTATTTGGAGAAATGGTGATACAGTCTCCAACATGAACGACTCCGCTCGTTCCGACGGCATTTACTTTAAAGGCTCCCACAATAGCCGGCATAGCGGTGCACATCCTTTATAAAATTAGGGCACTTTGTTTTTGGGCGTTTCACCATAGCTTATGATGGGTCTTTTAATGTGTGATTGTCTTTTTGAAAGCTTTTCATGAGAGGAATTAGATGTATGGCTTACCCTTTTTTTGAGCAATCTTTAGAGGTGGATTTGATGCCTTTATTTAAGAGCATGTCAAGCTCTTGACTGCATCTGATGGTTTCTTCGGCATTCATCCCGAATTTTTTTGCAGTCTCAATTAAATGTAATCTTTTTTGTTCAATTTCATAATTGATCATAACGGACGCCAACTCTCACATTTTTTATCAAATAGAAGGATATGGTTAGTATACCCTATTTTTCTATAAAAAAAGCTGTTTCGTCAATATGAGTAATAAAGTGACAAAATTCGAAAGTGTTCTTACGTACCAAATTTCTCTTTTCTGATCTCAGCCTGTAAATAACGTCGTCTTTTGTTGATATACTGCCGGATTAAGTCTCGTTCAGATGGTAGGATGTCTTTTCGATCTTTCGTATATGGATCATCTCCAATTCGGTCCACAATCGATTCATGCCATTTCTCTATGATTGGACAGAGCCGGTCTTCTACAAAATGTGTATCGAGTACATGCTGGAAAAGTGTGTAATAGGCCTCTTTAAACGAAGGGATATCTAGTAATCTAGCAGTTAATGTATTAAAGCCGTTTAATGGGATGTAATCAAACGCCATTTCTTCACCATGAATGTCACGACCCCATGTTGCATCATAATCCCAAGGAAGTACTTGAAACCGTCCTTGTTCATTCACATAAAGAGCGTAGTTATGAACAAAACCATCAAAGTTTTGTGTGCATACCACACCGATGAGCCAGCGGAAATATTGTGTCACATCTAGGTATTGTTCAATTTTTTCTGCAAAAGTGTCATCTCTTGCTGTGTTGAGAAAGTAAATAAATTCACTCAGCTGCTGATCATGTTGAGACGTCCCCGTTTTTTTCTCGTATCCGAGAAGAAGGTGCTTTTTTGGCTTTTTATCAAAAGAACTCAAAAGGGAGAAATTCGCGTCGTCATCAACCGCATAATAAATGCCGCCTCCTGAAAACTGTCGTTTTTGAAGAAAGAACTCATCGACGGATTCTATTTTCAAATAAATGCCTTCTTTTCTTCCGTTTATGGTGAGAAACACATGAGAAGCGGCTGGACTAAGCACCCCCATCTGCTCAAAGAAATAAAAAGATAGTCTGTTTCGGATAAACGAAGGGTCATTGTACTCTGCATTTAAATGAAAGATGGATTCGCCTTGTCTTTGTTTTGGCTTTCGGTATTCAATTTGATAGGATTTTTTCTTAAGCTTTCTAATGTGTGAACCGCGGTATGAAGCATAAATATGTGATTTGGTTTGGCCTGTTTTCAGAATAGCTTCAACAGGTTCATCGTTCCAAATGTCTTTTTTTAGTTCAATCAGGTCCTTTGGATGAATCCACATATCAAGTTGTTTTAAAGGTTCCGTGTTCATACGTTCATCAGCCTCCTATATGCTCTTCTTTACAATATGAAAGTGAAGGAATGTCCTGTACCGGCTGGTAGGTATTCATGGAGTTTTAAAGGAAAGAGGCATTCGTCACGAACACTTGTCTACCGAGTCTCGTAACATAAAGCAGAGAAGATAAACAGCTTTGTCTGTTTGTTTTGTCGAAGCATAGACTGGAGGGGAATTGTTCGTGAGTACATTTGATCATTCGCACATTGAACATGCAGTGGCTTCACTTCGAAGTGAGGGACGTGATCATCACTTAGATCGTGAACCAGAATCGAAACGTTCGCATAAGTCAGCTCGTTCTCGTCATTCAAATCGCGGTCATTGGTTCTTTGGCGGTGGTGGACGCCGTAAATCACGCCGCAGTAAAAAAAGCTACAGAAGCTATCGTTCAAAGAAAAGTTATCGCTCTAAGAAAAGCATGAAGAGTAAAAAGTCATATAAAAGCAAAAAATCTTGCAGAAGCAAAAAGAGCGAACCGAAAAAGTCATGTCGCAGCAAACACAGATCGCATCATAAGAAAAGCTGCCGCAAGTCACACCGCAGCAAGCACAGATCGCATCATAAGAAGAGCTGCCGCAAGTCACATCGCAGTAAGCACAGATCGCATCATAAGAAAAGCTGCCGCAAGTCACATCGCAGCAAGCACAGATCCCATCATAAGAAGAGCCGCAAGTCACGCCGTAGCCATCGATCTAAACGTTCTCATCACCATAAACGCAGCCGATCTTGCCATAGATGTGGAAAGAAGAAGCATCGTTCTCAAAGAACAGGAAATGTTGAGCGTAAATGGGATCAAGGAAATATGTGGGAATATCGCCGTTTCCGCTAGGCATTCAATCATCATTTTTGAAACCCTTTTTAAAAGAGAGTATGATAAAAAAGGGTTTTTTTTATTTCATAGAGAAATAAAATGAGACATCATAACTTAGCGAAATGAAGATTGTGAGGGGAAGACATGAAGTTTTTTACAGGTGAGATACATAGCAGCATGTTTATTGGGGTAGTCATTGATGATGAATGGGTGATGGACGTCAAAAAGGCAGAAGCCAAATTATTTGAGCTTGAGACACTGCCAAACTCTTTATCTGAGTGCATCAAAATGGGGGACAAGTTTGTAGAACATGTGGGGCAGCTTCTTGATTGGGCTGAGAAAAAAGAAGAAGACCGCGGCTCTTATGTATATCCGCTTTCGGACGTGAAACTCCATGCCCCGATTCCAAAGCCGTCTAAAAACATCATGTGTGTCGGAAAGAATTATCAAGATCATGTTATGGAAATGGGAAGTGCGGCGGATATTCCTAAAGACGTGATGATTTTTACAAAGGCACCTACTTCTGTCATTGGACACGAAGATGAGATTCTTCTTCATGAAGATGTGACAAGTGAATTGGATTATGAAGGAGAGCTTGCTATCGTGATGGGCAAATCAGGGAAAAACATTGCTCCTGAAGAGGTCCGAGATTATATATTCGGTTACACCATTTTAAATGATGTGACGGCAAGAGATTTGCAGAAAAAACACAAACAATTTTTCATTGGCAAAAGTTTAGATACAACCTGCCCGATAGGACCTTATATCGTTCATAAATCAATGATCGAGGATCATGGTGCGCTCCATGTGGAAACAAAGGTAAACGGAGAGGTTCGTCAGTCTGCCAGTACGGAATTAATGATCTTCACAATTGAGAACATCGTCTCCACTCTTTCAAAAGGGATGACGCTAGAAGCAGGTGACATCATTGCAACAGGTACACCTTCTGGGGTAGGGAAGGGCTTTGAACCGCCTAAGTTTTTAGCTTCTGGAGATCGAATTGACATCACGATTGAACCGATTGGGACGCTGACAAATCACGTCAAATAAAGCACGTGATGACACAGGATTGTCGCTTTGTGTTCGACTTATTTCGTGGTACGATGAGAAGGTACTTGTTCTGATAAAGGGGGAAATCACAAATGGGAACACATTTACATATCACAGCATGGGTGCTGGGGATTATTTTATTCTTCGTAGCCTTTGCTCTAGCAGGTAAAAACGACAAAGGCGCTAAAATTGTGCACATGATCGTTCGCTTATTCTACTTGATCATTATCGCAACAGGCGTAGAGCTGTATGTTCGCACAGGAATGAAAATTCCAGGTTTCGGGGGCGAGTATATCGGAAAAATGATTCTCGGTATCCTAGTGATCGGTTTCATGGAAATGGTCCTAGTGCGCAAGAAAAAAGGAAAATCGGTGACTGGTGTGTTGATTGGTTTTATCGTATTTGCGATTGTGACCATTCTTCTCGGTTTACGTCTGCCGATCGGTTTCCATATCTTTTAATATAAAAAGGACATTGCTTATACGAAGCAGTGTCCTTTTTATGTGGCATCAAATTGTGAAACGATCCGTTGTCCATCTGAAGTGGTCCATTCAAAACGAATGTGACTGGAGGCAGGGTCATGGTGACATTGAAGTGCAAGTGATTGCGTATCTGCCGAAAACTGAAAGAAAGAGACGCGCTGCAATGAATGAAAGGAAGAGAAGACACAATCATAGACGGAAAAACCAAGCTGCTCTACCTGCTCAAGGATGTGATCAAAGACGTTCTCCGGTACGAACATGAGAAGATCGAGCAAGCCTTTGGCAAGGGACGCCGTATATTGAATTTTTTCTCCTCCTTGTACTTCTATTAGCTGCCCGTTTTCATGAAGAACCATGGAACCAAGCAATTCTCCTTTTGTCCATCGGTCATTTTCCTTCAAACAGATCATTGTGCTTTGAAGACTTTCTGGCAGCATGATCTCTCCTTCTTCATCTTCAATCAAACAATGCCCGTTTTCAATGAGTAAATACCCGTTACACCATCTTCTGCTGCAGCGTTCAAGCTGCTTCATTCGATTCTCCATTTGCAAAAGCTCCTTTCCTCTTTCTTTTCTTACCAAATCAAGCCTGTCCTATACACCGGGAAAAAAGGACAAATCAACTATCAAGGAGACGATGCATAAACTAAGAAAGGCTGAATGAGAACACTTGAGGAAAAACGGATGGGAGCTGATGATGATGTGTGGAATTACAGGCTGGGCAGACTTTAAAAAGCAGCTCATCCAACAGGATCATGTAATCAATCAAATGACAGATACATTATCTAAAAGAGGGCCAGATGATACAAATACGTGGAAAAGTGAGCATGTTCTTTTCGGGCATAAAAGGTTAGCGGTGGTAGATGTAGAAGGCGGAAAGCAGCCGATGACATATACACATCAAAACCATGCTTATACGATTGTATACAATGGAGAGCTCTATAACACGGAGGATATAAGAAAAGAATTGTTAAAAAGGGGGCACCGCTTTCTTGGGCATTCTGATACAGAAGTTCTTCTTCATGCCTATACAGAATGGAAGGAAGAGTGTGTCTCCCATTTTAATGGCATTTTTGCATTTGTGATCTGGGATAGTGAGCGTGAATTGTTATTTGCAGGGAGAGACCGGCTAGGCGTCAAGCCATTTTTCTATACAGAACGTCATCATTCCTTTTTATTTGGTTCAGAGATTAAAGCACTTCTTGCTCACCCTGATATCAAAGCAAAAGTCGATCATGAAGGGCTGTCGGAGATCTTTGGCTTAGGGCCGTCAAGAACACCAGGCCAAGGAATGTTTAAAGGGGTAAAAGAGCTGAGACCTGCACATGCCTTGACCTTTTCAAAAGACGGCCTGCGCGTGTGGAGATACTGGAATGTCAAAAGCAAGGAGCATACTGACTCACTTGATGACACCGCACAGCACATTAAGCATCTCTTTACAGATGCTGTGACAAGACAGCTTGTCTCTGATGTGCCTGTATGTACATTTTTATCTGGCGGCGTCGATTCTAGTGCCATTACTGCCATTGCCGCTAAGCACTTTGAGAAAATAGGGAAAGCACCGCTTCATACGTATTCCATTGATTACGAAGAAAATGATCAATTCTTTGAAGCAAGTCAATTCCAGCCGAATGCTGATGGCCCATGGATTGATCAAATGACCAAAGCGTTTCAAACAAATCATCACAACTGTATCATCGGTCAAAAAGAGCTGGCTGCTTATTTGAAGGAAGCGGTTGAGGTTCGAGATTTACCTGGGATGGCAGATATCGATTCTTCTTTACTTATATTCTGCCGAGAAATTAAAAAGGATTTCGTTGTTGGTTTATCAGGTGAGTGTGCTGATGAGATTTTTGGCGGCTATCCTTGGTTTCACATGGCAAATGAAACAAATAGTTTCCCTTGGATGAGATCGACAGAAGCAAGAACGCAGCTCCTGCAAGACTCTTGGCAAAAAAAGCTGTCACTTAAGGAATACGCACAAAGCAAATATGAAGAAACGGTGGCAGAAACGCCTCTTTTAGATGGAGAAACTGGAGTCGATAAAGCCCGGAGAGAACTTTTTTACTTAAATATGATCTGGTTTATGACAACACTGCTTGATCGAAAAGATCGAATGAGTATGGGGGCTAGTCTTGAGGTACGTGTGCCATTTGCAGATCATCGCCTTGTCGAATATGTGTGGAATATTCCTTGGGAAATGAAAATGCATGGAAATCGTGAAAAAGGGGTTTTGCGAAAAGCATTAGAGGGAATTTTACCGAATGAAGTGCTTTATCGAAAGAAGAGTCCTTACCCGAAAACACATCATCCAGCCTATACTCAGGCTGTGAAAGAGATGCTAACAAACTGTCTCGCACAAAAAGATTCTGTCCTTCACGAATTTTTAGATCCACATCAATTAAAGCAGCTGATTGAAACGGAAGGAGCTTCCTTTCATGTGCCTTGGTATGGCCAGCTCATGAAGGGCCCGCAGTTGATTGCCCATCTAGCACAGATTCATCATTGGTTTGAAACGTATCGAATTGATATAGAAGCGTAATAAAGGGTCGGCTTTCTTGCACTTGTTGAAAGGAAGCCGGCTTTTTTGATACATAACATGAGACTTTTTGAGCACATCAAAAGTTGATCTAGTCTTTTTAATTTGTATAATTAACTTAAAGTGAATTAATTTGGAGGAAAAAGGATAATGAAAATCATTGTGATCGGAGCGGGACCAGGGGGACTTGCGGCAGCTATGATGCTTCAAAGCAAAGGACATGAAGTTCATGTATACGAAAAACAGTCCTTTGTCGGCGGACGTAATGCTAAGTTTCAGCTTGGTGATTTCACGTTTGATACAGGTCCTACCTTTCTCAGCATGATTCATATTGCAGAGGAGCTGTTCACCTTTGCTGGTAAAAATCTTTATGATTATATCGATGTGATTGAATTAAAAGAGATGTATAGATTAATTTTTCAAGACAATCAGCTGGATATGATCAGGGATCGCGATGAAATGTACAAACGATTAGAAGCCTTTGCGCCTGGTGAGGGCGAAGGATATCTAAGATTTATGAAGGATACAAAGCGCAAAATGGATCGGCTCACACCAATTTTACAAAGTAAAATGGACCGCTTTCATCATTACCTTCGTCCGAAGGTGATCAAAGCACTTCCACAGCTTTCGCTAAATAAAAGTTTGTATGATGTACTGTCAGACTATTTCTCGAATGAATCAGTGAAATATGCCTTTACATTTCAATCGAAGTACTTAGGAATGTCGCCGTGGGAATGCCCTGGTGCGTTCTCCATCCTTTCGTTTATGGAGCATGATACAGGTGTATTCCATCCGAAGGGCGGTGTCAATCAACTGTCAGAAGCGATGGCAAAGGCGGCGGTTGAAGCTGGAGCAGAGATTCATCTGTCAGCTGGCGTCGAAAAGCTGCTCACGGAGGGAAGGAAAGTAAAAGGCATTCGTTTAGAATCTGGGGAAGAAATACAAGCAGATGAGGTTGTCGTCAATGGAGACTTTGCACATGTGATGACAAGGCTTGTCGAGCCAGGTCTTTTAAAGAAATACAGTCAGAAAAAACTAAAAAAGAAAAAATTCTCATGCTCTACCTTTATGCTCTATTTAGGATTGGATACCATGTATGATGAACCGCATCATACCATTGTTTTTTCCGATGATTATGCTAGATTCGTCAAAGGCATTACGAAAACATATGAGCTGCCAGATGATCCGTCTATTTATATTCAAAATGCAAGTGTAACCGATGACTCACTTGCTCCAAAAGGAAAATCAGCTCTTTATGTGCTGGCTCCAGTTGCCAATAACCAAAGCGGTATTGACTGGGAAGCGCATCAAGATGAATTTAGAGAGCTTGTGCTGGATACATTGGAGCGGAAAACCGGCTTTCAGAATGTCAGGCAGCATATAGAAGTTGAGCGGATGATCACACCGAAGCAATGGGAGGAAGACCTTTACGTATATGAAGGAGCTACATTTAATCTTGGCCACCAGCTGACGCAGATGATGGTTCTAAGGCCGCACAATGAATTTGATGAATTAAAGCACTGCTGGCTCGTTGGAGGAGGAACACATCCAGGAAGCGGACTGCCAACCATTTTAGAATCAGCGCGTATCACGACAAATGCCATTCTTTCAAAAGAGAAACATTCACATAAAACAATGCGGCATCAAGAAAAGGGGAGCGCCTCATGAAACAACATATATTGATTGCAGGTGGCGGTATTGGCGGAATGATCTCAGCGCTTTATTTGAAAAAAGCGGGACATGATGTCACCCTTGTCGAAAAAAATGAACGGCTTGGCGGGAGACTTGCTTTTGTACGTGAGAAAGGATATAAAGTAGATGAAGGTCCGACCATTGTCCTACTTCCTGACATGTTAAAAGGCATTTTACATGAGGTAGGAATTGACGAATCATCTCTTGATCTGTTGCAGCTTGATCCGCTGTACACAATTCAATATCAAGATGGAACCTCCTATACGAAATACTCTGATGCACGTCGTCAGCTAGATGAAATCAGACGTGTATTTCCAAAAGAAGATCAAGGGTTCCAGAGGTTTATGGAAGAAATGACGGACCGGTTTCAAGAAGGGCAGAAAGCTTTTCTAGAAAAATCATTTCACGAAAAACGTACATTTTTTACAAAAGCCAATATGAAGATTTTAATGAAATTAAAGGCGTATCGAACGGTACAAAGCGCTCTGAAAAAATATTTCTCAGACGAACGCCTGCGAGATGCATACGCACTTCAAACCCTCTATGTTGGGGGAAACCCGTATGAAGCATCGGCTATTTATTCGCTTGTTTCATATAGTGAGCACGCACATGGAATTTACTATTTAAAAGGCGGTTATGCAAGTTTAGTAGATATATTGGAAGGGCAGCTTATCAAAATGGGTGTGCATGTAAGAAAAAATGAAGAAGTCACGCAATTTGAGTTTGAGGGAAAACGGGCAGTCAAAGCAAAAGTGAATGATGAACATGTAGCCGCTGATGCATTTGTGATTAATGGAGATTATCCAGCTGCGTTAAAACAGTTTGGTTTAGACGAACAAGATCGCCGAAAATACGTGCCGTCCTCTGGCTGTATGATGGTGTATCTTGGTTTAAACAAGATGTATCAGGAAGCACCTGTTCATCAATTTTTTATGGGAGAACACTTTGATCAGCATATGAAAGAGGTTTTTCAAACGAAAACGATTCCTCAAGACCCGTCATTTTATATATTTAATCCATCGATCATTGATCCATCTCTTGCCCCAGATGGTTGCAGTGTTCTATACATGCTCGTTCCCGTTCCTTCAGGAGATCATATCAACTGGGAAGAGGAGACAGATTTTGTCGAGAACATGGTGGGTGTCCTTGAAAAAAGAGGTTTTCCGGGATTACGAGAGTCGATTGTCTGGAAAAAGGTCAGGACACCAAATGATTCCTTGCGAGAAGGATTGTTTGAAGGCGGCAGCTTTGGACTTGCGCCTAATTTGTTCCAATCAGGTGTCTTCCGCCCGCAAGTGAAGGTCAGTGAGACAGATAATCTTTATGCGGCAGGTGCTTCCATCCATCCGGGCGGCGGGGTGCCGATCGTGATGCAAAGTGCGAAGCTCATGGCTTCTGTACTACTAAAAGATTTGAATGATAGAAAGGAAGTGAAGTTAAGTGGTTGATGTACAAACAGCATTAAAAGCGTGTGAGGAAACCATTCAAACCCATTCAAAAACGTTTTACCGGGCCTTTTCCATGCTGCCTAAAAAGAAAAGACAGGCCGTCTGGGCCGTGTATTCCTTTTGCCGGAGAGCAGATGATATTGTAGATGAGTCGCCTTCGCCACAAGAGGACCTTGCATCCTTTCGGGAGACGTTTGATCGATTTTTACAAGGTGAGGTAGACCGGAATGATCCGATATGGGTGGCGCTAGAGCATACATTTCAAGAGTTTCGGATGGATGAAGCCCCGTTTCGTGACCTGCTCCAAGGACAGGAGATGGATTTAGAGCAGCAGCGATACGAAACGTTAGATGAACTGCTCATCTATTCCTATCATGTTGCTAGTACCGTTGGACTCATGCTCCTTCCCATTATTGCACCGCGTAAAAAAGAGCAGCTAAAAGAAGCAGCCATTTCGTTAGGGATCGCTATGCAGCTAACCAACATTCTTCGAGATATCGGCGAAGATCAGGCTGAAAGAGACCGCATTTATTTGCCAAAGCAAGTGATGGATCAATTCGGGTACACAGAGCAAGAATTGAAGGAAGGGATTGTCAATCAAGCTTTTCAGCACGTCTGGGAATACATTGCTTTTGAGGCAGAGGCATACTACGAGGAGTTTTTTGACCATCTTCATGAATTCCCGCTATATTCACGTATATCGGTGAAAGCAGCAGCCCACTTTTATAAAGCCATCTTAGATAAAACAAGAGAAAACGAATACCGCGTCTTTACAGAGCGAGCATTTATTTCAAAACAGGAAAAAGCACTTATTTTAGAAGATATTACGTAAAAAAGGACTGCACCCCGCAGTCCTTTCAGCGTGTAGACAAACCCTCGCATTCGGTGTCAGGTCTGCGCTCCGGTGCTCACGAATGTCAAATTCGCTCCGCTCCGGTACTCGCCCTTCCTAGGACTGCAAAGGTTTTCAATCACGCTGAAAAGAAGACAAAGGGCTAAAATAAAAACTATTTTAGCCCTTTGTCAACAATCTAAAAAGGACTGCACCCCGCAGTCCTTTTTATGTGGAAGAAAAACGATACTCCGTCCATACTCTGGAACGCCAGCGCCTATACATAAAGATGCCTCTGACCCATTCATCCACGATAAAAGAAATCCAAACCCCGATGAGCCCCATTTCAAGCTGAATGCCTAACAAGTAAGCGATCGGAAGCCCAATTCCCCACATTGAAATCATCGCCATATACACTGGAAACTTCGCGTCACCAGCAGCCCGCAATGAATTAATAATGACCATATTAAAAGAGCGTCCCGGCTCTAAAATGATCGTCAATAGGAGAAGTGTGGCGGCGATTTGAATGATTTCATGATTGCTAGTGAAAAACGTAAGCAAATGCGTCGATGATAAAGATAAAGCAGTGGAAGAAAGAAGAGAGATCGCAATGGCCCAGTATAAGCTTTTCATACATCTGCGGTAGGCCGCATCGAATTCTTTCGCTCCAATATGGCGCCCAATTAAAATCTGTGTGCCTTGGCTAATGGCTGCACCAAATAACATAATAAACATCATCAAATTTTGAGTGTAGACCTTTGCTGCTAAAGCCTGCGTCCCCATAAATGTAATAAACAATGTAATGATCATTTGAGAGCCGTTATAAGAAAGCTGCTCTCCAGCAGAAGGAATGCCAATTTTCAGCAGCCTTTTTAAATGCGTACGCTGGATGTGAAACATGCTCTTCAGCGAAAAGCGCAGTCCAATTCGGCGGCGGACAATGAGAATCATCGCCATCAATCCGATCAATCGAGCAAGCGAGGTTGAAAAGGCAACACCCATGACACCTAATACCGGAAAGCCAAACGGACCAAAAATGACCAAATAATTGCCGGCAACGTTTAGCAAATTCATTCCGATGGTGACATACATCGTGTCTCTTGTATATCCGTAGCTTTTTAAAATAGCACTATACGTCATAATAAGTGCTTGAATAAAAGAAAGCAGCCCGACAATTTGTAAAAAGACCGCCGCATCCGGCATGAGTTCACTTGATAAGCCCATCATGTGCAGAATTGGAACAGCTAACATAAACATGAGGAGACTAATGACAAAGCTGATCAAGAAGTTGGTCCCTAGTGAGACATAGGCGACTTGAGTCGCTTCCTGCTTGCGGTCAGCTCCTAGAAGCTGCGCAATCACAATGGTCGTTCCTGTTGTAATGAAGCTGAACATGACAATTAATAAATTCAGGAGCTGGTTGCTTACACCTACTGCGGCCACACTGTTATCAGAGTATTGGCTGAGCATAAGTGTATCAGCGCTTCCCATGAGCATATATAAAGAGATTTCGATAAAAATAGGCCAAGTTAATGCAAATAATGAAGGGTGCGTTTTCTCATCTTTGGCTTGAACCTTTTCATATGACAGGGTTTGAGATTTCATCACATAGCCCCCTTTCGTATAAATCCGATTTATAGTGTACCTTGCATCGACTATAATAAGAAGAGATGAAACCGAAACTTATTGGAGAAATACGACTTCATAAGGGGATGAATATGAATCGATTTATTACATTT
This sequence comes from Bacillus sp. G1(2015b), assembly GCF_001482475.1. NCBI lineage: Bacteria > Bacillati > Bacillota > Bacilli > Caryophanales > Bacillaceae > Bacillus > Bacillus sp. G1(2015b). The sequence continues at coordinate 235,423 of NZ_LKIC01000028.1, forward strand.
ACTGTACCGCCGTTTCCTATTTATATAGCTTCAGGTAAAGGGATATTTCATCAAGGAGAAAGACATATCTCAAGAACCTTCACTGTATTTGATCTTCTCTATGTCACAAAAGGTGAACTATGGATGACAGAGGAAGAGGAGGCTTTTCACGTAAAAGAAGGTGAATATATGATTCTCTCACCGGGCCTGTCTCATGGCGGACATCTGCCATGTGAAGAGGATACCTACTATGAGTGGCTGCATTTCTCAATTGACCGATTTGAGCTGACGAACCGGCCAAGAGAACACTGGATTGATATGAAACAAAACCAAGCCACCTTCGAAAAGCCGGCAACATATGAATTTAGCCTGCCTCGTTTAGGAAAAGTGAAGGGACGAAGTGTGTTAGAAAAACACCTTTCAGCGATGAGCGCATTAAATCATGATGCATCTGAACTTCCGCTGAAAAAACAGCTTCTATTTGAGGAACTGCTCATTCACCTGCAAAAGGAAGCATTTCATATTCCAAGTGCAAAGGAGACTGTCGCATCAGAAGTGGTTCACTATCTTGAGCATCACTTTATGGAGAAATTGCATATGGAGCAGCTTGCAGAGAAACTGCACTATCATCCTGACTACATGACAAGGTGTATGCAGACGGTGTACGGATTGACGCCAAACCAGTACAGCCATCGTCTCAAGATCGAAAAAGCTAAAAGCATGCTCGCCTCAACAAATGAAAAAATCGCATCCATTGCAGAGCATGTAGGCATTGACGACCCTACTTATTTTTCTAAGCTGTTTCGGCAAAATGAAGGCATGACGCCGATTGAGTACCGTCATCTAGCAAAAAGAACGACAAAGTAAAGGAACGTGAACAGATGAAAAGAGAAAAGGAAGAGCTTGTAAACATACGTCCATTAACCGAAACGGATTTAGAGGCAGTGTGGCATTTAAAATTTAAAGCACCAGACCAGTCCTATCGAAAATGGAATGCCCCTTATTTTTATGAACACGAAATCCCGCTTTCTGCATTTAAGAAACGTTACTTACAGGATGAATCCATTCCCCAAAAGCTATATGGCATTGAAATAGACGGTGATATCAAAGGTACCGTATCATATTATTGGGAGAATGAACGTACACGGTGGCTTGAATGCGGCATTGTCATTTATGACTCACGCTTTTGGAGCGGGGGCATTGGGACAAAGGCATTAAATCTATGGATTGATGTATTATTTACGCATATTGATATCCCTCGAATTGGTCTAACCACTTGGTCAGGGAATGAACGGATGATGCGGTGCGCAGAGAAATGCGGATTTGTCCTTGAGGGGAGACTGAGAAAGGTCCGTTATTATCAAGGAGAGTATTATGATTCGATGCGCTACGGAATGCTGAGAGAAGAATGGCGAAGCCTCCCGCGCAATATCCTCTGAATCATTATTTTTTAGGAAAAAAGCATCGTATAATGGAATGAACTGAAGAAGAAGGGTGGCAGATGAATGTGGGCTGGATCACTGGATGGTTTGTTTCTATTTTAGTCGCAATCTATCTATTGATAGATGCACCAAAACATGGGAAAAATAAATGGTTATGGTCTATTTTAGGTCTTTTATTCGGGCTCTTTGCATTTGGGATATACCTCATCAAAACAGGAAGAAAAGGATTGGGCTGGACAGTTCTGATCGTGTCCATCATCATCTATTCTATTGCTATACTAGCCTATGTCTTTTACTTCCTGTTGCTGATCATCGGATACTCAAACGCATCATAGAGAGCGCGTATACATAATAAGGGGGAGTTTAATCTTGAGAATAACGGGTCTATTCGTTTCACTTGCTGTTGCTATCTATTTATGGTTTGATGCGCCAAAGCATCACAAAGACAAATGGCTGTGGGCCATTTTAGGCGTGCTTTTTAGTACCATCGTACTCGGCATTTATTTGATCAAGACAGAGAGGAAGGGGCTGGGCTGGACGATCTTGATTTTAACCATCTTGTTTTATCTCATGCTGCTCATCTCTGTTTTAATCGGTGTAATTCTTTTTTATCAGGCGCCTTCATGAAGAAGGGCCTTTTTCTTTTACCTTTTGAGCCGGCACACCAGCAATGACGATCTGCTCTTCATGAAAGGAATGATTCACCACGGCATTTGCTCCAATTGAGATATGATTTGCAATATAAATGTCTCCAAACAGCTTAGCACCGGGCCCAATCCATACGTGATCTCCAATGGTTGGTACATCCTTTTCGGAATGGTTTTGACCAATATTCACCCCTTGATGAATATCACAAAATGCTCCAATTTTTGCGTGCTTATTTACAATTAAGAGGCCAGTATGATTGATTCTAAGGCCGGGGCCAAAGACGCCAATTGGGATATCAAAGCCAAGCTGCATCCCTTTCTTTTTATGTAAATAGCGGTAAAACCATTTGCGCAATGTAGCGCCGCTATTAGAATAGTATTCATATTTTCGTAAATACCTTTGATATTTCCATATATCGTCCCCAAACCATTTTGGCCTTCTGCGCGTGATAGCTAATGCTTTCTTATCCTGCGTTAAGTAATGGTGAAGATCGTGCTTTGTTAAAATCATCAAAATTCCCCTCTCCATCCCTTATGTTTCAGAGAAATTATACCACCCAAACCATTTATATCAAGAAAAAACAGTGTGATTTCTTCAATTTTCTACCTTCATTTCATCCAAATTTCTGCATAAAATGAGCGCTTTGAATTGAATAGAACAAATGAACCAGGAAAAATGATTTGTAATTTTTTTCAATGTCAATCCGTCTCATGCGTTCCATCTCCTTATGGCAGTAAGGTTTGTAAAAATTACTCGAAAATACTCATTAAAAAGAGAATATTGTATTCATATGCTTTTCGAATCATCTTTTTGAATACAATTGACTTTCCTATCTCACATCCTCTAGGCTAGTAAATGAAAATGATAATGATAATCTTTATCAATTGGAGGAGTGTTTTATTATGTCCATCAAAACCGTTTCTAAAAATCAGCAATTTTTAGAGCAGCAAAGTCAAAGAGAATCTAATGCAAGGTCTTACCCGAGACGGTTCCCATTAGCCATGCAAAAAGCCGAGGGCATGATCGTGACAGATGCGGATGGCAGAGAGTTTTATGACTGTCTAGCAGGCGCAGGAACACTTGCACTTGGCCACAATCATCCGGTTGTGATAGAAGCTATTGAACGTATGCTTCATGAAAAAAGGCCATTGCATACGTTGGACATAACCTCAGAAATTAAAGAAGAGTTTGTGAATGAAATTTTTTCTCACCTGCCAGAAGAGTTTGCAAAGAGAGCAAAAATTCAATTTTGTGGACCAACTGGCGGTGATGCCATAGAAGCTGCGATTAAATTAGTCAAGACAGCGACAGGAAATCGTTCCATTCTTTCTTTCCACGGTGCTTATCACGGTGCGACACATGGCACGATGTCATTAAGCGGGAATTTGTCTCCAAAGGAAAGAGTGCAAGGGTTAATCCCAGATGTGCATTTCATGCCTTATCCATATGAATATCGCTGCCCATTCGGAATTGGCGGGAAAGATTCACACCGCATTTCCAGCTCTTATATTGAGCGTGTATTAAATGATCCTGAAAGTGGTATTCTTCCGCCAGCAGGTATGATCTTTGAAGCAGTACAAGGTGAGGGAGGCTCAATTCCAGCATCTATTGAATGGATGCAAGAAATGAGAAGAATCACAAATGAAAAAGGTATTCCGCTCATCATCGATGAGGTTCAATCAGGCATTGGCCGAACAGGTAAGATGTTTGCTTTTGAACATGCAGGAATTGTGCCGGACGTCATTGTATTATCTAAAGCCATTGGTGGCAGCCTGCCGCTTTCAGTTGTGATTTATGATAAAGATTTGGATCAATGGAATCCAGGTGCACACATTGGCACATTTAGAGGAAATCAAATGGCAATGGCTGCAGGAACCGCTACGCTTAAATTTATAAAAGAAACGAATCTGCTTGATCATGTTGACCAGTTAGGGAATCGCATGCAGGCTCATCTAAAAGACATTCAAAAAAATGTACCTGCTATCGGTGATGTTCGAGGAAGAGGCTTAATGATTGGTGCTGAAATAGTTAATCCAGATGAAAAGCAGGATGTGGATGGAAGTTATCCAGCAAATCCTGAGCTAGCCAGTCTCATTCAAAAGAATTGCTTCGATAAAGGCTTAATTGTAGAGACAGGAGGCCGTTTCGGCAGCGTCATTCGATTCTTACCGCCATTGATCATGACAGAAGAACAGCTTGAACAAGTTATCGCTATTTTCAAAGAGGCCGTATACGATGCAATCAACTAAAGCTTCTGTGGATTCATTATTTATCAATCAAAGCCAGCTTGGAAGAGAGTCCTTCCAAGCGGCTCTTCATACATCTATCGACAGCTTACAGGACCAATGGCAAAAAGACCAAGGCCCATACAGTGGAATATTGCCTGGGAAATTAGCGGCTAGTGTCGAATCATTATTTCAGTTTCAACCGTCTGGCGAATCAATTGAATCTGTCTTTCAAGATATAAAGCAGCACCTTTTGCCACATCTGGTTGATGTATCGCATCCAAAATGCTTGGCACATTTGCATTGCCCGCCGCTTATACCTGCACTTGCCGCAGAGGTGATAGTAAGTTCATTTAACCAATCAATGGATTCCTTCGATCAAAGCGGTATTGCATCTTTGGTTGAGGAGGAAATTCTAAAGTGGCTATGTGCGAAGTTTTCTTATGGAAATCTAGCAGATGGGACATTTACGAGCGGTGGAACCCAATCTAACTACATGGGGCTGCTTCTTGCAAGAGATGCTTTTTGTGAAAACACATGGCAATGGAATGTTCAGCAGAAAGGCTTGCCGAGTGAGGCTCACCGCATGAGAATTCTTTGCTCTAAGAATGCTCACTTCACTGTGAAAAAATCTGCATCCCAGCTAGGCTTAGGGGAGCAGGCGGTTGTTCTGATAGAGACAGATGAGCATCACCGCATGGACCTCAACGATTTGAAGAAGAAACTTGTTGAGTTAAAGGAACAGGATCTCCTGCCTTTTGCGCTAGTGGCGACTTGCGGGACAACTGATTTTGGCAGTATTGACCCGGTTCGAGATGTGTATGACATCGTCAAACCATACGGTCTGTGGATACACGCAGATGCTGCCTATGGTGGAGCGCTTGTATTAAGTGAAAACTACCGAGATAAATTAGATGGTGTTGAGCTGGCTGATTCCATCACGATCGACTTTCATAAACAATTTTATCAGCCGATCTCCTGCGGAGCATTTTTGCTGAAGGATAAAAGGCATTTCGGCTTGATCAATTATCATGCAGATTATCTTAATCCAAAAGAAGATGAACTGGATGGAATACTACATCTCGTCAATAAATCTGTCCAAACGACGCGCCGGTTTGATGCATTGAAATTGCTTCTTTCTCTTCGTCTGATTGGGGAGGAAGGGTTTGGTGACATGATTGACCATACCATTGATTTTGCGAAGGATGTGGCTGCGCTTATCGAGAGCAATGATCACCTTGAAGTGATCAATCCTGAGCCAGAAATCAATGCAGTGGTGTTTCGATTTAAGGGTGCGGATGACATCAATAAAATCATCCATCGAACGCTATTCACATCAGGAACTGCTGTTATTGCAAAAACAGTGGTGGATGGTCAAACATGCTTGAAATTCACTTTATTAAATCCGAGAACGACAATCACACATATTGAGGAAATCCTTTCTGACATCGTTGATATCGGGATCGCTCATATTCAATCCGGGAGGGTACTACGTTGAGTCAATATAAACAAATGGCTGAAAATGCAACTATGCAAAGCTTTTTAAACTGTTTTTTACGTGAAACAGGAATCGATCGATCTGCAAAAAAAGAGACGAAAGCAGATGGTTCGCTTGTATTCGTGGCAAAACTAGCAAAGCAAGACCTTGAGCTTGTGATTCCGATCCGATATTTTTCAACTGTAGGCCGTCATCTCTTTGATTTTCCGATTCGCTTTCGTCCGAGTGGCAGCGAGCAAGAGGGAACGATCGTCGATTACACGACACTTGTTGCTTTATGTTCAAAGGAACTTCTCATTGCATATGGCCGCACAGATGCAGAGGATGAATTCATGCTTCGCATCATTTTAAGCTGCCGAAATATTGAACGATTCTTAAGGGAGAGAGAAAGTGATCAAGCTGCTTTATCTCAAGCTGATTTTGAGTACATCGAGGCTGAGCAGTCACTTCTCCTTGGGCATTTAACACATCCTACACCAAAAAGCAGACAAGGGATGACAGAGGAGGAGGAAGCCGTCTATTCTCCTGAGCTGAAAGGGGCTTTCCAGCTTCATTACTTTAAAGCGCACCATTCGATTGTGCTTCAGGATTCATCTATTTCACAACCTGCGGCAAGTCTCATTTTAGAAGAGCTTTCGCGTCAAGTGCCAGAAGAAACAGAGAGACTGAATAGGTTAACAGAAAACGGAGAATATGTGCTCATTCCAATTCATCCGCTGCAAGTCAAAGTGGTCACGGAGAAGGCATTCGTGAAGCGGTATATAGAGGAGGGGAAACTGACTTATTTAGGACCGCTGGGGTCTGAATACACAGCGACCTCATCCTTTAGAACGGTCTATCAAAAGGATTCTGCTTACATGCTCAAATTCTCTGTTCCTGTGAAAATTACGAACTCGTTACGCATCAATAAACAAAAGGAACTGGATCGAGGAGTAGAGATGTCCCGCATCTTAAAAACAGAATTAGGCGTTTCTTTATATGAAAAATTCTCTGGATTCCGGGTCATTGAAGATCCTGCATATCTATCTATTCGAGGAGATGAAGCGGAATCTGGCTTTGAAGTGGTCATTCGTCAAAATCCATTCTTGCATCGTGAAAAAGGCGCAAGCTTAATTGCTGGGCTATGTCAGGATCATGCGTACGGAGGAAAATCAAGATTAGCAGGAATTATTCATAAAATTGCAGATGCAGAAGGCCGGTCAACAGAAGCGGTCAGCCAAGATTGGTTTAAACAATACTTAACCATTTCGTTAAAGCCGATGCTCTGGCTGTTTGAAACGTATGGTCTTGCACTCGAGGCCCATCAGCAAAATGCTGTTGTGCAAATGAAGGATGGTTATCCAGACACTTTCTATTACCGTGACAATCAAGGCTACTATTATAGTGAATCAAAAAAAGATAAACTCGCAAATCTAGTTCAAAACTTGAGCGTAAGAAGTGAAACCATTTGTGCGGATGATGTAGCCGTTGAGAGACTCCGTTATTATTTCTTCTTTAATCATTTATTTGGTCTCATTAATGGCTTTGGCACAGAAGGACTAGCAAAGGAAGAAGACTTGCTGGTACTCGTGAGAGATACATTGCTTGCTCATGAGGAGATGTACGGAGCTTCTGATCTGACAAATAGCCTTCTCCGTTCAAAAGAACTTCCTTCAAAAGCGAATTTGCTGACACGATTTGAAGATATGGATGAGCTGACAGGTTCTCTGGAAACACAGTCTCGTTACACAGCTGTCTTGAATCCGCTCTTTTTACATAAGGAGGCGCTGATTGGATGAGGCATCGTATTAGGTTTATTCGTGCTGAATATGAAAGAGACGTCCAGCTTGTTCATAAGTGGATGCAAGAAGAGTATGTTCACCCATTTTGGCATTTGAATATTCCGTTTCCTGATTTTGAAAAGCATTTTTATCAGGCAATACATGATCCGCATCAAACACTTTATTTAGGCACGATTGATGGGACGCCAATGAGTTATTTTGAGGCTTACAACGTGAAAGGGGATGTCATTGAATCCTACTATGAGCCTTCTCCGCATGATCAAGGCATCCACTTGTTAATAGGGGAGCCGGATTATGTGGGAAAAGGATTTGCTGCGCCGCTCCTTCAGGCAATGACATCATTTCAATTTGAGCAGAACAAACGAACAGAAAAAATCGTCGCTGAGCCGGATATTCGCAATGAAAAAATGATTCATGTATTTGAAAAATGCGGCTTTGAACGTGTAAAACCAGTCACTTTACCGGATAAAACAGGTCTTTTGATGTTTTGTGATCGAGAACGATTCGAAAGGAAGTATAACCATGACGCGGTTCAACAAGCAAAATAATATAGTGGATGTAATTGGGATCGGCATTGGCCCGTTTAACCTTGGACTTGCCGCATTATCTGAAGAGGTAAATGAAATCGACGCTTTGTTTTTTGAAAGAAGTGAAGCCTTTCACTGGCACCCAGGGATGCTCATTGAAGGAACGACACTACAAGTCCCATTTTTAGCGGACCTTGTCAGCATGGCAGATGTGAAAAGCAAATATAGCTTTCTCAACTATTTGCAGGAACAAAACCGTTTGTATTCATTTTACTTTCTAGAGGACTTCCATATCCCGCGCAAGGAATACAATCATTATTGCCGCTGGGTCGCTGATCAGTTAGACTCTTGCCGATTTGGCATGAACGTCGAATCTGTCTCACTGATTGAAAAGGCAGGTGAAAAGCGGTATGAAGTGCATGTCCGTCATGTAAAGGATCAAACTGTAGAGGTGTTTGAAAGCAAACATCTTGTCTTGGGAATTGGCACGCAGCCCGCAGTGCCAGCATCGCTCCAGCCAGCATTAGGAGAGAAGGTTTTTCACTCAGCTGACTATTTAAAACGAAAGAAAGAAGGCTGTTTCAAAGGGAAATCTGTCACAGTTATCGGCTCTGGTCAAAGTGCAGCAGAAGTGTTTTATGACATTTTATCAGATGATGAAGCGAAGGATATTCACTGGTTCACACGGTCAAAAGGATTTTTCCCAATGGAATATTCAAACCTAGGGCTTGAGTATTTCTCCCCTGACTATATTGATTTCTTTTATGAGCTTCCGCAAACAAAAAAGGATGCGTTATTAAAACAGCAAGACTTGCTGTATAAAGGCATCAGTTCGGCGATGATTCGTGATATTTATCATTTGCTTTATGAACGTTCTGCCTGCGGAACGCAGTTGAACACAGTGCTTCAAGCCATGACGGAGGTCAACTTGATTGAGGAAACAGCGGGCGGATTATCACTTTCCTGCACGCAATGGGTCAAGGAAGAATCATTTACGCATGAGACAGATATTGTTGTATTGGCGACTGGCTATCAATCCGTTCTGCCGCCATTTATCAACCCTATTTCTCACCACATTCAATGGGATGATCAAGGACGTTTCCAAGTGGAACGTGAATATCGTTTGAAAACAAATACGATGGGTGAAAATGATATTTTTGTACAAAATGCAGAGCTTCATACACATGGGGTCGGCGCTCCAGATTTGGGGCTGGGGGCTTATCGAAACAGTGTGATCATCAATGAACTTGCTCGTCAAACCGTGTATCCACTTTATCAAAAGCACGTCTTCCAGACATTTGGTACACACAAGAACGCACACACATTTGAAGAAATCAAAGGTTAAGGAGGATGAAGCGATGAGTGTACAAGACGAATTGAAAAAAGCGGTGAATCCTGCTGCTTGGAAAAAGGCAAACCAGAGAATGGTGGCAAAAATGCTGTCCGAATACATGTATGAGGACATGCTTCATCCTGTCGAGTTAGATCGTAAGGATGGCATTGCCCAGTATGAATTAATCATTCATGAACATAAGAAATATCGTTATCTGGCAAAACCTCGGTTGTTTGATAGTTTTGATACAATCGCTGAATCAATTGAGTACTGTCAGGATGGAAAGTGGTCAAAGGATGTCAGTGCCATTGTGTTTTTACTAGACATTCAGCCGATCATTCCAATGTCCTCTGACACAACAGGCCATCTTATCAAAGAGCTTCACCATACTTTGTTAGCCGATGTCCATTTGCTGTCGAAAAAAGCACTTCGTGCGGATGAGCTGACAGATACGGATTATGCATGGATTGAAGGAGAAATGACAGGCCATCCTTGGATTGTGTATAACAAAGGGCGTATAGGATTCAGCTACGATGATTACTTAGCCTATGCACCAGAACGTCAAGAATGTGTGCAACTGTCTTGGATTGCTGTTCACAGGGAGCTTGCGACATTCCATGCAGTCGATCATGAAAACTATGAACAGGTAATCGCCAAAGAATTAGATGAAGTCACGATTCGTCAATTTCAACGTGTGTTAAAGGATGAAGGACTGAATGCAGCTGACTATTATATGATGCCTGTTCATCAGTGGCAATGGACGCATATGATTATTCAGCATTTTCCGGAAGATTTGGCCTTGCGCCGGATTGTGTATTTAGGAGAGGGGCTGGATCAATATATCCCGCAGCAGTCGATCAGAACCTTTACAAATATCTCAAATAAAGGCAAGCATCATATTAAACTGCCAATGAGTATTTTAAATACACTTGTGTACCGTGGACTCCCATCAGAACGTACGGTCATTGCCCCGCGCATTACAGCACATATTAAAGGGATTGCGGATCAAGACTCATTTTTATCTGATGTGTGCCGCGTCATTTTACCAGGTGAGAATGCAAGTATCAATGTCGATCATCCATACTACAGCAAACTGCCTGGTGCGCCGTATCAATATCTCGAGATGCTCGGTGTCATTTTTAGAGAAAGCATTTATACGTACTTAGAAGAAGGGGAAAGCCCTGTTACACTTGCGGCACTCACATATGAGGATCATGAAGGAGAGCCGTATATCAAGCAGTTGATTGAAAAATCAGGTCTCTCCGCAAAAGAATGGATGGCGAAGTTTTTCCATGTCGTGATGCCGCCGCTTTTGCACTTTATGTATCAATATGGCACAGTCTTTTCACCGCATGGTCAAAATACGATTCTTGTGTTAAAAAATCATCAGCCGAATCGTTTAGCGATCAAAGATTTCGTTGATGATGTGAATATAAGTGACCAGCCGCTGCCTGAATTAGCTTCACTAGAAGAAGATTTAAAAGAAGTGCTGCGCAGTGAGCCGCCAGAAGGTCTAGTACAATTTATCTTTACAGGATTATTTATTTGCAATCTGCGCTATGTATCCAACGTATTAGACAATCACGATCTGTTAGATGAAACGACTCTTTGGCGTTTGCTTGCTGATGAAATTCAGCAGTATCAAAATCAATTCCCACAGCTAAAAGACCGTTTTGAATTATTTGATCTATTCCAGCCGAAGCTGACAAAGCTTTGCTTAAATCGTAATCGAATGATTGATTATGGCTATGGAGATGGAGATGACCGCCCGCATGCATCAGAGCATGGGAAGGTCACAAATGCACTCGCTCATGTTCTTTCGTCAGTTGGAGAGAAGTAATAAAAAAGCTGTAGACAAACCCTCGCATTCGGTGTCAGGTCTGCGTGCCGGTGCTCACGAATGTCACATTCGCTCCGCGCCGGTACTCGTCCTTCCTATACTGCAAAGGTTTTCTATCACGCTGAAAAGAAGACAAAGGGCTAAAATAAAGATCATTTTAGCCCTTTGTCAACAATCTGAAGCTGTAGACATCAAGTGTCTACAGCTTGTTTGTTTTTTAAGAAAATGCTTGAGAGGCAAGGAAATAGAAAAGGGCGGGATCATTTAGTTTTTCTTTTCCGCGAATCATCATGAAATGGGCTACGTTTGTTTTCGTAAATCCTGCTTCAACAAGTGGTTCATGAAGGCGTTCAGCAGTTTCTTGCTGCATATCTAAACGAATTGCCCCTGAATAAGACGAGATGAGTGATTGGATGAGCGAGAGAGCGGTTTGTTCATCGTTTGCTGCAAGCGGCCCAATCATGAGATTAGCAGGGGTTTCGATGCCAAATGCAAAGCCAGTTGTTTCATGATGTTCATTCTGTGCGATCAGCTGGAACGATGCTCGATCCATTCGCTTTCTTATAAAGCTAGATCGATTGGTGCCTGCACCTTTTTCGTCAAGTGCTTCAATAGTCGGAAGGTCCGCTTCATCAGCAGGAGAAAGGTGAATCCCGCCTGACACACGAAAAGCTGATGGATTCGTGGTCTGTGCTTTGTATGTATGAATATAGCCGGCCGTTTGAAATCCGATTTTTTCATAAACGGGCTGTCCTTGTACAGTAGCGGTTAAAACGACAGGAACGCTTTGATTGCTCCGGCGAAGCAGGGTGTCAATCATTTTCCGTGCAAGGCCTAAGCCGCGATGCGTCTCAGATACAATCACAGCACCAATTGATGCTGCTTTTTCATATTGGAAAAGTCCCGCACATGAGATGACTTGTCCATCCGTTGTTGAAAAACCAGTAAAATATCCGTTTGTTAAAAGAGATGTAAGCTCATCCGCATTGTAATCAGGCCAGTCGACCTCTTTTGACAATGCGATAAGATCGGGTATGTCATCAAGTGTTAAAGTTCGTTGTACAACGTTTTCCAATACACGCAACTCCTTCTTAGCTGATTTCATCTATATGTATCGTACCATAAGAAAGCATAAGAAAAAGGAAAAGGGAGATCCTTTTCCTCTCAGCGTGTATCAAAAAAGAACCCCCAATCACGGAGGTTCTAATCTTAATGAACATTAAAATATCGAGCTTCAGGGTGGGAGACGACGATCGCTGAAACAGATGCTTCAGGTTCCATCATGAATCCTTCTGTCAGGTGGATGCCGATTTTTTCAGGCTGAAGCAGCTTGAACAGCTTTTCTTGGTCCTCAAGATTTGGACACGCTGGATAACCAAAGGAATAGCGCTGCCCTTGATATTTTGCTTGGAATCGTTTTTCCATTGTAAAATCGACTGGGTCAGGGAAGCCCCATTTGTCACGAATCACTTGGTGGGTTCTTTCAGCTAATCCTTCTGCAAGCTCAAGTGCCAGAGCTTGGACAGCATGCATTTTTAAATAATCTCCTTCCTGCTTAAATTGCTGCGCGACTTCACGTATACGTGCGCCGGCTGTGACGGCGAATAAGGCAATATAATCTTTCTCGTTTTCATCACTTTTCCGTACATAATCAGAAATGGAGCGGTACGGGAGCTTCTCCTGCCTTGGAAATTGGAACGTTTCAATGATGCGGTCAGGCTTTTCGGGATCATAAATATGCAAATCATTTCCGTCTGAACCGGCAGGGAAGAATTGATACACAAATGCTGGCGCAAACCAGTTTTTCTCTCTGCCTTCGTTTAGAAGATCTGTGACAAGCTGTTTTAATTCCCATGCTTTTGGGTGCTGTTCAGCTAATAAGGTTTTGACCTTTCCCTTTAAGCCGAGATGATGACCAATGAGCATTTGTTCATTCACATAAGGCATAATATGATGCAAATCGATGTCCCTCACATAATGGCGTGCGGTATCTTCTGGCGTAAATACCGGTGCCTGAGGAAGGGCTGCGCGTTTTTCTAGTAATTCAATGACAGCTTTCGGCTGCTTTCCTTCTTTCTCCTTGAAAGGTGCCACTGGCTCGTCTTCGGGCTTTGTTTGAAATTGCAGTGGATTCGCTTTTAACTCATTAGCTAATGACAGACCGTCCATGGCATCTTTTGCATAAAGAACAGGTCCATCATAATGAGGCGAAATTTTCATTTTCGTAAATTTGCGAGAAAGGGCAGCACCGCCGACCAAAATAGGAACAGAAATATTGGCCTTTTGTAAATCCTGAGCGGTTAATACCATTTGCTGTGCGGACTTTACAAGTAAGCCTGATAATCCGATCATATCTGGTTTTTCCTTTTGCACAGCTTCAATCAATGTTTGAGGTGTCACCTTGATGCCGAGGTCGACTACTTGAAAGCCGTTATTGCTCAAAATGATGTCGACAAGGTTTTTCCCGATATCATGGACATCTCCTTTTACGGTCGCAAGAAGAATCTTTCCTTTCCCGCTGGCATGCTGCTTTTCCATATATTGCTCAAGGAACGAAACAGATGCTTTCATGACCTCTGCTGATTGAAGCACCTCGGCGACAATCAGTTCGTTTTGATTAAAAAGACGACCAACCTCAGCCATTCCCTGCATTAACGGACCATTGATAATATGAAGCGGCGATTCATATTGCTCCAAAGCAAGGGATAGATCATCGATGAGACCTTCTTTCGTTCCTTCGACGACGTAGAGCGCCAGCCTTTCATCAAGTGATAAGGAGACCTTTGGTTTTTTCTCCGTTTTCTTTTTGCCGCGGTAAAATTGGGTGAATTCAGCCAGTGTTTGGTCATTTGTTTCATAAAGTAAGGTTTCAGCTAGTTTGATTTCTTCCTTTGGAATGGATGCGAAGCGCTCAAGCTTTTCCGTATTCACGATGGCATAGTCAAGCCCTGCTTGCACGCAGTGATACAAATAGACGGCGTTTAAGATTTCTCTGCCAACAGGCGGAAGTCCGAAAGATACGTTGCTGATGCCTAAAATGGTGAGGCATTCAGGCAGGGTTTCCTTGATCATTTTAATGCCTTTGATCGTTTCTTCAGCGGCGCCAATATATTGCTCGTCTCCAGTGCCTACGGGAAAGACAAGCGGATCAAAAATAATGTCACTTGCAGGAATTCTATATTTCTTCGTTAACAAATCATGCGAACGTATAGCAATTTCAAGCTTTCGTTCTGCTGTCACAGCCATTCCTATTTCATCAATTGTGCCAACAACAAGTGCACCGCCATATAGCTTCACAAGAGGTAGAATCTCTTCAAAACGTTCCACGCCATCCTCAAGATTAATAGAATTGATGATGGCTTTCCCTTGAGAATAGGTGAGTGCCTTTTCAATCACGTGTTTATCCGTTGAATCAATGACAAAAGGAGCTTTCACCTTTTTCATGGCTTCTTGTAAAAAGCCTTCCATGTCTGCTGCCTCATCACGGTCTGGATCAGCCAGACACACATCAACGACGTGAGCGCCATTTTTCACCTGAGCACGAGCAATTTCTGCTGCTTCTTCAAACTTTTGTTCCGCAATGAGCCGTTTGAATTTGCGAGAACCAATGACATTAGTCCGTTCACCTACAAAAAGAGGACGCATTGAATCCTCATAAATAAGGGGCTCAATTCCTGATACGGTATGCTGCGGTGATTCGCGAGTGATATGACGCGGCTGAATCGTGCGTACTTCATCTGACAATGCTTGAATATGTGCAGGTGTCGTTCCGCAACAGCCGCCGACAATATTTAACCAGCCTTCCTTAGCAAAGGCGGCAATTTTTTTAGCAAGAGAAGCAGGGGATTCATGATATTGGCCTTCTTCATCTGGGAGACCAGCATTCGGATAGCAGCTCACCGCTGACTTTGCGATGGAGGAGAGCGTGCGGATGTGGTCTGTCATAAATTCTGGACCAGTCGCACAGTTCAGGCCCACACTGATGGGTTTCATATGCTCAAGAGAGATATAAAAGGCTTCGATATCCTGACCAGCAAGGGTGGTGCCCATCGGTTCAATCGTTCCTGATACCATGAGTGGTAATTGAATGCCCGTCTGCTGAAAGGCTTCCTGAATTCCTTTGAATCCAGCTTTTACATTCAGCATGTCTTGGCTTGTTTCTAAAAGAAGGGCATCACACTTTCCGTCAATTAGAGCGCGGGCCTGTTCTTCATAGTTTCTGACGAGCTCACTGAAGGTTGTGCCGCCTGTTACAGATAATGTTTTCGTTGTTGGGCCCATTGCGCCTACAACAAAACGTGGCTTATCCGGTGTGGAGAAACGGTCTGCTTCAGCCTTTGCCAGCTGTGCAGCTCGAACATTGAGTTCATAGGCAAGGTGGCCAAGCCCATATTCATCAAGGACGAGCTTTGTCGCGCCGAACGTATTTGTTTCAATGAGATCGGCACTTGCTTCTAGGTATTCCCTATGGATCGCACGGATGATGTGAGGGGCTGTCACATTCAAATACTCGTTACAGCCCTCATACTCTTCTCCGCCAAAGTCCTCTGCTGTCAGGTTGGCGTTTTGAATCATTGTGCCCATTGCACCATCAAGGACGAGGATGCGTTTTTTGAGCTGTTCAGTGATAGTTGACATGGATGTTAGACTCCTTTTCTTTCTGATGGATGTAGGTGGTCAGTTCTGCTGTTAAATCTGATCGAAGGAAAGGAGTAATTAAATAAATGCCATTAAACAATTCGCAGGCTGTATCTAATAAAGAGCGGGCAATCGCTAAACCTTCTGCTCGCTGCTTTTCTTTATCCTCGCCAGCCTTAGCCATAATGTCACGAATAGAATCAGATAATTTGATGCCGGGAATTTCGTGATGAATAAACTCTGCATTTCGGCTGCTTGTTAACGGCATAATGCCGATGTAAATTGGTTTATCCAAGTGGCGGCTTTCCTCATGAATTTTCACAAGCTGTTCTTCAGAATAAACAGGCTGTGAAATAAAATAATCAGCGCCGTATTCGATTTTTTTCTCAAGACGTTTGACCGCTTTATCTATATGACGCACATTTGGGTTAAACGCGCCAGCCACTGAAAAATTGGTCTTTTTGCCAAGAGGCTTTCCTGAGAAAGAAAGGCCTTCATTAAATTGTTTGATGAGACGAATCAAATCAAAGGAGGTTAAATCATAGACAGATGTTGCACCTGGGAAGTCTCCAATTTTAGATGGATCGCCTGTGATCGCTAAAATATCGGTTAATCCAAGGGTGTCGAGCCCCATTAAATGGGATTGTAGCCCAATCAAATTACGGTCGCGGCATGTGATATGAACAAGAGAACGCATATCAAGCTGCTGCTTTAATAATGCGCCGCAAGCGACATTGCTAATGCGCGGAGTCGCAAGAGAATTATCGGCTAACGTTAACGCATCAATGCCAGCATTCTTTAATTCATTTGCAGCAACGAGAAATTTTTCGAAGTTCAGCTTCTTCGGTGGATCGAGCTCTACGATAATCGATCGTTTTTTCACAGCCAGCTCATCAAGACCTGGTTCAGTGCGCTGATCTTGGATGGAAATGATTTCTTCTTTTAACACCTTCACTTCTTTTTCAGTAATCGGTGCTAAATCTTTGACCGCTTCAGCCATTGCGCTAATATGTTGAGGTGTTGTTCCACAGCAGCCTCCGATAATGCGTGCGCCCTGATTTCTAAATTCAAGTGCACTTTTTCGGAAATAATCGTTATCAGTATCATAGACGAGTCTGCCTTCTTCAAGAGAGGGGAGACTACTGTTAGGATAGACAGATAAATGCGAATTTTCTAAAAGTGGAACGCCTTCGAGTGCCTGAATCATGTGATAAGGGCCCAGCCTGCAGTTGATGCCGACGACATCTGCACCAAGAGATGATAACTCAGATAAACCATCCTTCAGCGGGGTACCATCCTGCAAAACGCCTTGTTCATGCATAGAGACATTCATGACAATCGGGAGAGTCGTTTCTTTGCGAGCAATTTGGAGAACAGCCTTCGCTTCTTCTATGTCATAATACGTTTCAAGCAATAATCCGTCAGGCTCTTCATTTAATAGGATGTACAGCTGCTCTCTAAAGCTTCGTTTGATTTCTTCTATAGAGTAGGCATTTTTGTTAAACGTTCGAATGCCGCCAATTGTTCCGAGAACATAAGCAGAGCCAGCGGCTGCTTTTGCAATTTGTACCGCTTTTGTATTGATGCGTTTCGTTTCTTCCTCTAAGCCGTAGCGGGATAGTTTAATATAATTCGCACCGTATGTGTTCGTTTGGATGATGTCAGCGCCTGCCTGCACATATGCTTCGTGTACGCGTTTCACTTCATCCTCTTTCGATAAATTTAATTCTTCAAAACAGCGGTCAATGCCGTAAGAGTATAAAAGTGTTCCCATCGCTCCATCAGCTATCAGTACGCGATTTTGTAAGTCTTGTAATAGGCCCATTGTATTCCTCCTTATTTCTATGTAACAAAAAAAGCCTTCTGATAAGAAGAAGACTTTTTGGCTGTATCGTAATTCTTCTCCTTATCTTCCAAGCAGTTGCTTGCTGGATTTAGCACCTTGGTCATAGAAAATAGATTTCTACTACACCGGTTGCTGAGGCTTCACAGGGCCAGTCCCTCTGCCTCTCTTGATAAGAAAGCAATATGAACATGTCAATGAATTGAACTTCCATCAACTGTAACGAAAAATGCAAAAATAATCAATGGAAAATTTGAAATTTATCGAAAATTTATAAATTGGACATCGATCGGCAAATCAGCCTTACGCATAAGAGAAATAACCTCTTGTAAATCATCTTTATTTTTCCCTGTCACACGCACTTGGTCATCCTGAAATTGTGATTTCACTTTGATACCAGACTGCTTGATGAGTGCGTTGATCTTTTTGGCGTTGTCTTGATCAATCCCGCTGATTAGCTTCGCACGCTGGCGTACTGTACCGCCAAGAGCATGCTCAGTTTTTCCGTAATCGATGTTTTTAGTTGGCACATTTCGTTTGATCAGCTTTGTCACAAGTACATCTTTTAGCTGCTCAAGCTTGAAGTCATCATCAGAAATGAGAACAAGTTCTTCTTTTTCGAGAGAAATATCACTTTTACTTCCTTTAAAATCATAACGGTTTTTAATTTCTTTCAGCGCTGCTTGAACAGCGTTTTGCACCTCAGGCAGTTCGACCTTCGATACAATGTCAAATGAGCTTTCTTTTGCCATCACACATGACCTCCAAGTATTGATATTGCGTCTATTTTATCATGCCAATAGGCGAAGAAGAAACTTTATCGAAGAGATGAGGCAAAGAGTTCAGCCGGCTGCGGTATAAATCGTGTCCAGTTTGTCCACTTTAGCTAACAGAACTAGAGATGTTCATGTGGGGAGAAGTATAGTAGAATAAAGTGAATCAAAAGATGAACGAACGCTCTTTTATGGGCAGATAGGAAGGAAGAGAACATGAGACCAGGTGAGCAACTGACCTTGCAAATAGAGAACGAAATGGAATACGGCTACTTTTTGACAGATGGTGAAGATTCGGTTCTCCTGCACCGCAGTGAAATGACAGAGGATCTTGATGACCGAGATGAAGTAGAGGTCTATTTATATGTAGATCATGAAGAAAGACTCGCTGCCACAATGAAAATTCCTACAATTAACGCACATACATACGGCTGGGTAGAAGTTGTAGACGTGGTAGAAGACATGGGCGCATTTGTCGATGTTGGACTGTCAAAGGATGCACTTGTAGCAACAGAACACCTCCCGCCATTTGAGGAAGCATGGCCGAAAAAAGGAGACAAACTCTACTGTATGCTGAAAGTCACAAGCTACGGCAGAATGTTCGCAAAACCAGCCACAGAAGACGTGATCAGTGAATTGTTTACTGAGGCACCAGAAACCTTAATGAACAAAGAAATTACTGGAACAATCTATCGTTTAATTGCGACAGGTTCTTTTATGCTGACAGATACAGGCGTGCGAGGGTTTATTCACCGCACGGAACGAAAGGAAGAGCCAAGACTAGGATCGACCGTTACAGGACGCGTTATTGCAGTGAAAGAGGATGGAACCGTGAACGTTTCTCTGCTTCCTAGAAAACAGGATGCATTATCTGTCGATGCAGAAGAAATTTTAACCTATATGAGAACAAGAAACGGCGCCATGCCTTACGGAGACAAAAGTGATCCAGAGGATATCCGCGAAAGATTTCAAATGAGCAAAGCAGCCTTTAAACGAGCACTAGGTCATCTGATGAAAAATGATCTCGTTTACCAAAAAGAAGGCTGGACATACGAGAAAAAGTGAGCATTTGCTCACTTCAGCGTGCAGACAAACCCTCGCATTCGGTGTCAGTCCTGCGTGCCGGTGCTCACGAATGTCAAATTCGCTCCGCTCCGGTACTCGTCCTTCCTAGGGCTGCAAAGGTTTTCAGGTCACGCTGAAAAGAAGACAAAGTTCTAAAATAAAGTTCATTTTAGCCCTTTGTCAATGATCTAAAAGTGAGCATTTGCTCACTTTTTTATTTTTGTCTTAAATAATGGATTTTTTCTATGAAAAAAGTCATGAAAACCTTCACTATATCATTGAAACAACGCCCCTCAAATCCGATAAAAAAGGAGTAAGGATGATAAAAGGAGTGTGTTTTTGGATGAAAGTGAAGATTTCATTGCTTCTGATGGCAGCCATGCTTATGGTGCTCGCCGCATGCGGTAATCAACAGGAGGGGTCGCCAAAATCAACTGCGAAGCATATTGGCGTTATGCTCACAGATGATGGTCTTGGTGATCAATCATTTAACGATTCATCATTTAAAGGATTAGAAAAAGCACGTGATGAGCTTGGCATTGAATTTGATTATAGAGAAATTGCAGAAACTGATACATATGAAAAAGGGCTGACAGAACTCGTAAAAGATGGTAATGATCTCATTATCGGTGTAGGTTTTAGTATGCAAGAAGACCTAGAAAAAGTCGCAAAGAAATATCCGAAGAAGCAGTTTCTTCTGATCGATGCCGTATCTGAGCTGAAAAATGTGACCTCTGTGACGTTTAAAGAAGAGGAAGGCAGCTATTTAGCAGGTGCACTTGCTGCGATGACAACGAAAAGCGATGTCATTGGATTTGTTGGCGGTGTTGATGCAGACGTCATTCATCGTTTTGAAAAAGGGTTTCAAAAAGGCGCCAAATCAGTCAATCCAAAAATCAAAATCTTATCTACCTATGCCGGTACATTTAGTGATGCAGGCAAGGGCGGTAAAATAGCCAAAGATATGATCAAAAAGAAAGCAGACGTTTTATATGCTGCAGCCGGTTATTCAGGTGTTGGTGTATTAAAAGAAGCGCAATCGCAGGGCAAATATGCCATTGGTGTTGACAGCGATCAGTACTATACTGCTGAAAAAGCTGTGATTTCATCTATGGTGAAAAAAGTCGATGAAGTGGTTTATCAATTCAGCGAACAGGTCGTTAAGAACAATCAAATTAAAAGCGGGCATGTTGTCTATGACTTAAGCAATGATGGAATCGATATGGCAAAAATCCGGATCTTGAAAAATGCAGAAACACTGACCAAAAAATTAAATGGTCTGAAGCAGACGCTTCTAAAAGAAGAGGGGGGCGCATCATGAGTTTACGCGTCAAAATTTTACTCAACTCACTTATCTCACTTCTTTTAGCAGTTGGCGTCATCGCCTTTATCATTGTCAGCATGACAAAGATCCAATCATCAAATGAAGCAGATGTCCAAACCTTATTAAACGTACAAAAAACGAAGGCAAGCTTTGAAAGTGTCGAGCAAGCGATGACCAATTATTCGATGACACTTTCAGATGAACAGCTAGAGATCGTTCAAAACGATATTTCTACAGCAAAAAAACAGCTGCAAACGTTAAACAAGCATGCAGGAAATTTGAACAAAGAGGCATTAACAAGGTTAAATTCAAAATATGACACATGGACCAAAGAAGCCAACAATGCCATTGGCGAAAAAAACGCCTCGGATGCAAGACGTGTGGCAGCAAGAATTGATGGCGTTTTAAACGATGTGCATACGATGAATAAAAGAGCAGAAGAAGCGTATAAACAAAATCTAGAGGATGCAGCAGACAATGTACAATGGATTATTACAAGTGCACTCGTCTCAGCCCTCACACTGATTGTCATTGCCGTCTTTTTGAATATGGGGTTAACGCGATCCATCGTGACACCTATCAAATCACTATCCTACAGAGCAAAGCAGATCGCAGAAGGGAATCTTGCTGTGGAGCGGACAGATATTCAGCGTAAGGATGAAATCGGCGGCTTGAATGAATCCTTTAATCAAATGACAGATCAGTTGATTAGTTTGATTAAAGAAATCAGCCATGTCTCAAGCCGAGTAGAGACATTCTCGATCCACCTGAATGATGAAAATAAAAAGATGATGGAATCTGCCAATCAAGTATCTGTCTCAACAGACGAAATGGCCAATGGGTCACAAGCGATTTCAGAAGATCTCCAGCATGGCGTCAGCTTGATTGAGAAAATGGACCAGCATGGACGTAAAAATTCCGAACGCTCACAAACGGTCATCCGCAGTACAGAGGATGCCATCGAAGCCGTAGAAAGCGGAAAGCACACGTTAACAGAAACAAAATCAGCGATTGAAAAAAATACACATGCCACGAGACAAATCGAAGAATCAGCAGGAGAATTCACGCAATACGCCAGCGGAATCTCAGCCATGGCCAAAACGGTTTCTGACATTGCGGACCAAACAAACTTACTTTCCTTAAACGCAGCCATTGAAGCGGCAAGAGCAGGCGAAGCTGGAAAAGGCTTTGCCGTTGTAGCAGATGAAATTCGCAAGCTTGCCGATGAATCTTCTAATGCAACAAGACAAATTTTTGACATGGTCAGTCATATTGAAAGAGGGATTCAATCCATTAGTCAAACGGTTCAAGAAGGGGTCAAGCTTTCACTTCAGCAGCAGGATGCGATGGACAAAACCTCACACTCCTTTGAAGATATAGAAACAAAAGCGCAGCATATTAAACAAGAAATGGCGGTCTTAAATGACCAAATTATCCAATCAACAGAACTTGGCGGACAAGTACTGCACTCGATTGAAAATATTAGTGCAGTAGTAGAAGAAACAGCAGCTGGCAGCGAAGAAATTTCTGCCTCAGCCAATGAACAGCTGCAATCGTTCCATCAAATGAACAAACAAGTTGAAGAATTGATGAGTATGACGGCAAGGTTAAATGAAACCGTCCAGCGATTTAAACTTTCATAAGAAAAACACCCTTCCCGTGTTGTGTCAGGGAAGGGTGCTTTTTATGATCATTTGCCTGTAAAAAAGATCGCAAGCGTGCTAGGTCCTGAATGGGACCCCACAGCGGCGCCGATGATATGAATATCAATTTCTTTAGGATGAAATTCGTCTTCAATCAGTTGTTTCATGTCTTCGGCAAGTGCAGGATCATCACCATGACTAATGCCAACCGTTTGATTAGGCCAATCTGTTCCGCGTTCTTTCATTAGTTCAATAATGCGTTTCAGCAGCTTTTTACGTCCGCGGATTTTTTCTAGCGGGATGAGTTTTCCATCTTCGACATGTAAAATGGGTTTAATGCTTAACAAACCGCCCACAAATGCGGATGCTTTACTGATTCTTCCGCCTCTTGCTAAATACGTTAAATCGTCTACAGTAAAAATATGTTGTAAAGATTCACAAAAATGCTTTACAGACGTTTCAATTTCTTGTATTGTATTTCCGTCAATGGCAAGTGACTGAGCGTGTTTGACAGCAAGCCCATAGCCAAGTGAAGCGCATTTAGAATCAATGATTCGTAAATCAAAATCAGGATATTCTTCCTTCACTTCATTTACCATCATCACAGCTGTCTGATATGTACCTGAAAGCTCTGATGAAAAAGCGACATAGATGGCAGATGTATGGGTTTGAGCGGCAGAAACAAAGGCTTCCTTGATCCGGTTTGGTGAAGCCTGTGATGTTTTTGGACTGGCTCCTTGTCTCATCGCATCAAATACTTGTTTTGGTTCAATGGTGATCAAATCCTCAAATTCCTGCTCACCAAGCAACACGCGGAGCGGAATGAGTGTTATGTTATGTTCATCATAATAAGAAAGAGGCAGATCAGCAGCACTGTCTGCTATGATATGAACAGTCATATAAATCCCTTCTTTCTAAAAAATAAGCCATATTTTACATCTTTTTAGCCTAACTATATCATAGAAATCATCTTTTCGTGTTCAAATTCTAAATTTTAGGGAAAACCATAGAGAGAATGGTAAGTGGAGGAATGACAACATGTTCATTGGAGAAGCAAAAAAACTCATTGTCGTCGTTATTGGTGCATTACTCAATGCGATTGGACTGAATTTATTCTTAATCCCAGCTGACGTATATGCGAGCGGTTTTACAGGGGTAGCCCAGCTGCTATCCAGCTTAATCGATCAATATGCGCCATTTTATGTATCAACAGGGATTCTATTATTTATTTTAAACATTCCAGTTGGCATTTTAGGCTGGATGAAAGTTGGCCGTTCCTTTACTTTGTACAGCATCATCAGTGTTGCACTAACAACCATTTTTCTTGGCATTTTACCAGAAACAAGTGTTTCCCACGATATTTTATTAAATGCTGTGTTTGGCGGTGTCATATCCGCAGTAGGGATTGGGATCACGCTCAAATACGGGGCATCGACAGGCGGACTCGACATCGTTGCTATGGTATTAGCAAAATGGAAAGACAAACCAGTTGGTACGTATTTCTTCATTTTAAATGGAATCATCATTTTTACAGCAGGATTATTACAAGGTTGGGAGAAAGCATTATATACGCTTGTCACATTATATGTGACCACAAGGGTCATTGATGCCATCCATACAAGACATGAGAAGCTGACCGCGATGATTGTGACGAAAAAAGCAGATGAAATCAAAGAAGCCATTTACGGAAAAATGGTCAGAGGTATTACGACTGTACCTGCAAAAGGCGCATTCACCAACGAGCAAAAGGAAATGATGGTGATCGTCATTACAAGGTATGAGCTGTATGAACTTGAACAAATTATTAAAGAAGTCGATCCAAAAGCCTTTACAAATATTGTGCAGACAACCAATATTCTTGGATTTTTCAGACGAGATTAAAAAGGTGGGTAGCAGATGAAAAAAGGGTTGGTACTTCTTCTCATTCTATTGTTTTTAGCCGCTTGTGGACAACAAAAAAAGGATGAACCAGACAAGGAGGTTTCCGGTCAAATGGGAGAAAAAACGGTTGTACTCACAGTAGACCCCGTCCAGAAAGGTTCTTCAGTTCAATTTAACATGTCACTGAAAAATGAATCAGATCGAGATATTGAATTTACCTTTAACACAAGCCAAAAATTCGAGCTCAGTGTGTATGACGAAAACGGGAACGAACAATATCGCTATTCGAAAGACCGTATGTTCACACAGGCCATCCAAACTTTTGTGCTGAAAAAAGGCGAGGCCTATGATTTTCAAGACACGTGGTCAAACGGTGTAAAGCCCGGAACATACGAAGCGGTTGTAACGTTTAAAGGAAAAGCAGAAGGGCTGAAACAAATCACGGAGAAGAAAACATTCCAAGTCAAATAAGCAAGGGAATTAGAAAAAGCTGTCCATCAAATGTGAACAGCTTTTTTATGTCAGAGATCATCAAGCAAGTCTTGGAAGGTATGCAGCTGGTTTCTTTCTGCATCTGTCGAATTGGCAAATGCAGAGGATACGGCATTTTTCGCTCGTTTGACTGCCTGTTGACGCTCTAACCCAGATGAAAATGAAGAAGTAAGAGCTTCTTCCGTAAATGATTTGGCTTGATCAAAAAGTTCGTTTCTCACAATGAACCTCCAGAAGCATCAGTCTTCATATTTCCTCTGTCTGACGCTTCTTCAAGTGTCGAACGGTAAGGAAAACGTGCATCATGAAGACTGACTGAATCTTTACCTTGTTGTATAAAGCGTTTCGATTTGCTTCTTTTACCCATTAGGAATCCGCCCCTTTACACAAGCTGACAGGACAACCTGTCTAACGGTAGTATGCCCGTTTCCATCTGCTATGTATGAATGGAAAAATTAAAGCGAGAAGTAATTCGTTAGAAACTTTGCAATCCCGTCTTGTTCATTCGTATCAGTGACTTCATTTGAAACACGTTTCACGGCATCAATTCCGTTGCCCATTGCCACACCGCATCCAGCAAATTCAAGCATTTCTAAATCGTTGTCTTCATCTCCGAATGCCACAATCCGCTCCTTAGGAACACCGTAATAATCACTGATCTTTTGCAATCCAACAGCTTTGTTCATGCCTGTTTTAATGATTTCAATCACGTGCCACGGGGCAGCCCAGCGTCTGTGATCAATCACTTCTGCATGAACATCTGATAAATAGCTTCGAATAGCTCCGACGTCCTCTTCTTTTGCATGAATTAACACGCTCGTCACATTCTCTCCAAGGTTGTCCCTTAGGTCCCCAACAGTGACTTTGTTTGCATTCATATTAAAGATATCAATGAGTTTTTCATCATGATAATGGAAATACAAATCGTCTAACACTTCAGCTAACACATTGTGCACTTTATACTCTTCACTAATGTCTACAAGCTGTTTGACCACTTGAAGATCAAGTGACGTATGAAATCTGCCCCATTTCTCATCAAGAGGATGATGGACAAACGCTCCGTTAAAATTCACAATTGGTGAATCAAGCTGTAATTGCTGATAATAAGGAGAGCTGGATCGAAATGGCCGGCCTGTTGATATACAGACGTGATGCCCGCTGTCTCTCACTTTTTGAATGACGTCAAGTGTGTGCGCAGAAATGGTTTTATCATCTTTTAATAATGTGCCATCCAGGTCAAGTGCGATTAGATAAGGTTTAGTCTCCATAAAATCTCCTTTGATCTGTAAGTGATAGGAGGCAATTCATGTTAGCGCCTCTTTCTATAGTGTATCTTTATCACATCTTTGTTGTCTACATGTTAAAATAAACAAAGACGGGAATGATAAAGGAGGATTCATAGGCTGTGATCACCATTGATGAGCAAATTACGCGCGATATTCCATTTTTACATATCGTAAAAGCTGAAAATAAAGACAAACCGCTGCCGCTTGTATTTTTTATTCACGGATTTACAAGTGCACGAGAGCATAATTTACACTTCGCCTTCCATCTGGCGGAAAAAGGCATGAGAGTCATTTTGCCTGACTGTGCTTATCATGGTGTAAGATCAGAAAACCTCAGCTTAGAGGAACTGGCATCAAAGTTCTGGGAAATTGTCCTGAACGAAATTCGTGAAATCGATATACTCAAAACATACTTTCAAGAAAAACAATTGATTGAAGCCGATTTGATAGGCGTTGCAGGTACTTCCATGGGCGGCATCACCACCTTTGGTGCACTTGCCAAGCATGATTGGATCAAAGCCGCTGTCAGCCTGATGGGGAGTCCGAACTATACGACGTTTCTAAAAGCACAGATCATGGACATGCGTCACAAAGGGTTGATGAAAGACATTACAGACGAAGAGGTTCATCTGCAATTAGACGCCCTGCGCCCATATGATTTAACGCTGCAAACGGATCGATTAAACAAAAGACCGCTGTTATTCTGGCATGCAGAAAATGATCCTGTGGTCCCGTACAGGCACGCAAAATCCCTATACGATGAGTTAGCGGCCACACAATATAAGCAGGATCCGCACCTGATTCGCTTTATCACTGATGGACAAGCTGGCCATAAGGTCTCAAGACAAGCGATGTTTGAAACGATTGACTGGTTTGTGACTCATCTGAAAAGCACAAACGTTTAGTCATAAGAAAAAGTACGTTATACTAATGGAAAAAGGAGTGGATATCATGGATGAAGCATTGAAAGAAAATATTTTAGGCGCCCTAGAACAGGTGATTGACCCTGAGCTGAATGTCGACATCGTCAACCTTGGACTTGTCTATGATGTCGATCTTGATGAGAATGGAAAAGCGGATATCACCATGACCTTAACATCAATGGGTTGTCCTCTTGCACCAATTATTGTGGATGAAGTCAAAAAAGCATTAAGTGATCTTCCAGAAGTAAAAGAAACAGAAGTTCACATCGTATGGAATCCGCCTTGGACACGAGACAAAATGTCAAGATACGCAAAAATCGCGCTCGGTATTCAATAAGCACAAAATGAAAAATGCCTGGTATGAGATAAACTCATGCCAGGTTTTTTTATGAAAAATTAAGGTGCTCTATATTATATTTATGCAGTGCGCTCATGGTCATCTATATCAAAAACGAAAGATAAATCCGCATGTCTCATGAAGATATGCGGTTTTTTTGTTGAAAAAAAATGAAAACAAATATTAAATATACAATTGAATTAATTTTTATACATGTTATAATGTTAAATAATTTCACAAAGATCAAGAGGGTGTATTGACGTTGAAAATAGGTATTATAGGTGCTACAGGGTACGGTGGTGCGGAATTGGTTCGTATCTTCAAGCATCACCCGCATGTGGAGGAATGTATATTGTATTCATCAAGTGGTGATGGGCAATCATACAGTCAATCTTATCCACATCTAACAGCGATTACTGACCAAACATTAAAAACCATTGACCCGGCTGCTATTGTGCAAGAGACAGATGCTGTGTTTTTAGCGACTCCAGCAGGCGTATCAAGTGAACTGACGCCAAAGCTTATGAATCAAGGAGTGCCGATCATTGATTTATCAGGTGATTTGCGCATTCAAGATGGAGACACCTATGAAGCTTGGTATAAACGAAGGGCAGCGGATGAAGCATCTGTTCAACAAGCGGTGTACGGTTTATCCGAACTGAATCGTGACAAAATTCAACAAGCTGAAGTGATTGCCAATCCGGGCTGCTTTCCTACCGCAGTTCTTCTCGGTTTAGCACCGCTCATCAAACAGAATGTCATCGATGAATCTATGATTATAATAGATGCAAAAACAGGGGTGTCCGGTGCCGGACGATCTGCCTCACTTGGAACGCATTTTTCAGAACTAAACGATAACTTTAAAATTTATAAGGTGAATGAGCATCAGCATACGCCAGAAATAGAGCAAATATTAAGAGAATGGAATCCGCAGACGGCGAACGTCACATTTTCTACGCATCTTGTCCCGATGACAAGAGGGATTATGGCGACGATGTATACACAGTTAAAAACGGATGTCACAAAAGAAGAATTGATGAAGCGAATGAAAGGCTTTTACGAAGATTCCTATTTTGTCAGAGTGAGAGATCACGGCGTTTATCCACAAACGAAAGAAGTATATGGCAGTAACTTCTGTGATATTGGCTTTCATTTAGATGAGCGAACAGGGAGACTTACAATCGTGTCGGTCATAGACAATCTCATGAAAGGCGCGGCCGGCCAAGCGGTTCAAAACTTCAACATCATCAAAGGCTTACATGAAGAGGCGGGCCTCACAATGACACCTCTTTATCCATAAGAGAACAGGGGAGACAACAAACATGATCGAATTGAATGAAAAAAGCATTGTCAAAATAGACGGTGACGTATCATCACCAAAAGGCTTTGAAGCGAAGGGGATTCACATTGGCTTGCGCTATTCAAAAAAAGACCTTGGCCTCATCGTCAGCGAAGTACCAGCAGCAAGTGCAGCGGTCTACACACAAAGTCACTTTCAAGCTGCGCCTCTCAAAGTCACACAACAAAGCTTAAAAAAGACAGGACAATTAAAAGGTGTCATTGTCAATAGTGCCATCGCCAATGCATGTACTGGTGAGCAGGGATTAAAAGACGCGTACGACATGCAGGCAGCCTGTGCAGATATGTTAGGTGTAGTACCTGATTACATTGCTGTTTCTTCTACTGGTGTCATTGGGGAATGTCTGGAGATGGATAAAATCAAAAAGGGCATCGCCGAGTTAAAAGAAGCAAAAGCCGAAAAAGGCCATTTTGAAGAAGCGATCTTAACGACAGATACTGTCATTAAAAATACAACATACACCCTTACGATAGACGGAAAAGAGATCATCATTTCAGGCGCAGCAAAAGGCTCTGGCATGATTCACCCGAACATGGCGACAATGCTTGGCTTTGTCACAACAGATGCAAATGTCGAACAGGAAGCGTTACAGCAAGCGCTTCGTGACATTACAGATGTGACCTTTAATCAAATTACCGTCGATGGAGAAACGTCGACAAACGATATGGTGCTCGTGATGGCAAATGGCATGGCAGAAAACGATGTACTCAATGAAGAGCATCCAGAATGGCCATTGTTTAAAGAAGGATTAAAACTAGCTTGTGAGGATTTAGCCAAAGAGATTGCGAGAGATGGAGAAGGTGCAACGAAATTAATCGAAGCGAAAGTCGCTGGTGCTAAAAATAATTTGGAAGCCGGCATCATTGCGAAAAAAATCGTTGGTTCAAGTCTTGTCAAAACCGCCATATATGGTACGGATGCTAACTGGGGCCGAATCGTTGGAGCCATTGGTCATAGCGCAGCTTCCGTCACTCCGGAAGAGGTAGAAGTTTATTTAGGCGGACAATGTTTATTCAAACACAATGAACCGCAGCCATTCTCAGAAGAGGAAGCAAAAGCATATCTAGAGCAGGATGAGATTACGATTTTCATTCAAATGAGTGAGGGAAATGGTGAAGCAGCAGCTTGGGGCTGTGATCTCACCTATGATTATGTGAAAATTAACGCGAGCTATCGCACATAAAGAAGGAGATAGACATGGATAAAACGATCGTGTTCAAGTGTGGAGGCAGTGTCATTCGAGAACTTTCAGATACCTTCTATGAAAATGTCCGCTCACTTCAAGCTGCTGGGTTTAAGCTGGCTATCGTGCATGGCGGAGGACCTGAAATCACCGACATGCTGCAAAAATTAGAAGTGAAAACAGAATTTGTTGACGGTCAGCGTAAAACAACGAAGCCTGTGTTAGAGGTAGCCGAAATGGTTCTCTCGGGAACAGTCAATAAATACTTTGTGTCAGAGCTCGCAAAGCATGATATACCATCTGTCGGCGTATCCGGTAAAGATGGGCAGATGCTTGTCGCCGATTTCCTTGATCAAGACGTTTATGGGTACGTTGGCGAAATCAAAGAAGTTCATCCAGAAATGGCGGAAGCACTCATGGAGAAACAATTCATTCCTGTAATTGCGCCGCTGTCTATGACGGAAGAATGCCAAACCTTAAATGTGAATGCTGATTTAGCAGCATCAGCTGTCGCCGGAGCCATGAAAGCTGATAAGCTCATGTTTGTCACAGATGTTGAAGGCATTTTAAAAAATGGTGAACTATTAGATGTCGTCACCGAACAAGAAGCCCTTTCACTCATTGATGAAGGCATTATTTCCGGGGGAATGATTCCAAAAGTACAATCCGCTTTGAGTGCTTTATCAGGTGATGTAGATGAAGTGATGATCGTAAATGGCAAAGGCAGTATCTTTACAGGAGAAACCTTTAAAGGCACAAGAATCGTAAAACAAAAGGAGGCGGTCCTGTGAGTCATCTTTTTCAAAATTATGGACGGTGGAATGTTGAAATTAAAGAGGCAGCAGGTTCTTGGGCAGTCGATACAAATGGGAAAAAATATTTAGACTTTATCCAAGGCATTGCAGTAACAAATTTAGGCCACAATCATCCAAAGGTCAATCAAGCCATTAAGGAACAGCTTGATCACGTCTGGCATGTGTCGAATCTGTTTGAAAATGGTCTGCAAGAAAAAGCAGCAGAAAAGCTGGCAGCAAACAGTTCAGGCGATCTCGTTTTTTTCTGCAATAGCGGCGCAGAGGCAAATGAAGGTGCCATTAAATTAGCACGTAAAGCGACAGGGAAAACAAATATCATCACATTTTTGCACTCTTTCCATGGGCGCACGTATGCTGGTATGGCTGCCACAGGTCAAGATAAAATCAAAACTGGCTTTGGTCCTATGCTAGAAGGCTTTCACTATGTACCGTTTAATGATCCAGACGCTATGTCAGCCTGTGCAGTCGATGATGTGGCAGCGGTGATGCTGGAGGTTGTGCAAGGTGAAGGTGGAGTGAATCCAGCGACACCAGAATTTCTAGAAGCA
The DNA here is from genome assembly GCF_001482475.1 of Bacillus sp. G1(2015b). Taxonomy (NCBI): domain Bacteria; kingdom Bacillati; phylum Bacillota; class Bacilli; order Caryophanales; family Bacillaceae; genus Bacillus; species Bacillus sp. G1(2015b). The sequence continues at coordinate 266,807 of NZ_LKIC01000028.1, forward strand.
GTTCAAGCATTTTGTGAAAAGCATGAAGCACTGCTGATTGTAGACGAAATTCAAACGGGCATCGGTCGTACAGGAACAGCATTTGCGTACGAAGAGACGTGTCTTGATCCTGATATTATCTCTGCAGCAAAAGGGTTAGGAAACGGCTTTCCAGTTGGTGCAGTTATAGGGAAAAAAGCTCTAGGAGATGCATTCTCCCCAGGTTCACATGGTACAACATTTGGTGGAAATATGCTTGCCATGGCCGCTGTGAATGCGACACTCGATGTAATTTTCCAAGAAGAGTTTCTTTCAGAAGTGAAAGAAAAGGGTGATTACTTGTTAGAAAAGCTGCAAAATGTCAAACAGCTGAATATCGTAAAAGAGGTGCGGGGAAAAGGATTGATGGCAGGTATTGAATGTGGTCAGCCAGTCGGTGAATATATCACAGCTCTTAGAGAACTGGGGTTGCTGGTGCTTCCAGCTGGTCCCAATGTCATTCGTTTATTACCTCCGCTGAATGTGAAGAAAGCAGAGCTGGATCAAGCGATCGAAGCAATTGTTCAAGTATTAGCCAATAAAACAGTTTCGGTGTAAATTTTTTTACAAAGAAACGTATAAAAATGCATTTATATCATTAATTATTCAATTTTGGGGTGACATAAGCATGAAAGGTTATTTAAATTTAGAAGATGGAGCCTCTTTTGAAGGAGATCTGACAGGAGAAGCTGGCATCACAGGTGAAGTGGTCTTTTTTACAGGTATGACAGGTTATCAAGAGGTGCTCACAGATCCTTCCTATAAAGGTCAGATCATTGTTTTCACATATCCGCTGATCGGAAATTACGGCATTAATCATGAAGACTTTGAGAGCAAAAAGCCTCAAGTAAAAGCGGTGGTTGTTTACGAGGCAGCAGAGCATTTTTCACATCATCTTGCAGCGGTCAGCTTAAAAGATTATTTACAAAAGTGGAATATTCCGCTTCTGACACATACAGATACGCGCGCAGTCGTGCAAAACATCCGGGCAAATGGAACGATGAACGCTGTGCTCAGTGTAGACGAAAACGAAACGCCGCCTGCAATGAAACAAGACAATGTCGTCGCACAGGTGACAGATAGCGAGATCTACACACAAGGCAGCGGTGAGGAACATGTGGCGCTCATTGATTTTGGCTTTAAAAAATCAATTGCAGATTCGCTTGCAGCGCGCGGCTGTAAAGTAACCGTCATTCCATATAAACAAATGGAAAAGGTGTTTGAGATCAAACCTGATGCCATCCTGCTGTCAAACGGACCTGGAGATCCGAAAACCATGACACCGTATTTAAAAACGATTCATGACATCATGATGACATTCCCGACACTTGGAATCTGCTTAGGTCACCAATTAATCGCTCTAGCACTTGGCGGGGATACGTATAAGTTGCCATTTGGCCACAGGGGAGCGAATCATCCTGTACAGGATACAGAATCCAAACGTGTCTTTATGACAAGTCAGAACCACAGCTATGTGGTGAATGAAAAAAGCATGAATGACAAAGAAGTGGATGTGAAATTCCTTCATGTCAATGATGGATCTGTAGAAGGGTTCATTCATAAAGAAAAGCTGATTATGTCAGTTCAATTTCATCCAGAAGCACACCCAGGGCCTGCTGAAAGTGAATGGGTATTCGATGATTTTATTGAGAAAGTGAAACAAGCAAGGAGAGAAGTCGCACATGCCTAAAGATCAAAGCATACAAACCATTCTAGTCATCGGGTCTGGTCCAATCATCATTGGTCAGGCAGCAGAATTTGATTACTCAGGAACACAAGGATGTATGGCCTTAAAAGAAGAAGGCTACAAAGTCATCTTAGTGAATAATAACCCAGCAACCATTATGACAGACGAGTCATTTGCTGATGAAATCTATTTTGAACCGCTTTCAGTTGATTCAGTGACAAGAATCATTGAAAAGGAAAAACCAGATGGTCTTTTAGCCAACCTTGGCGGACAGACGGCTTTAAACCTTGCTGTCGAGCTAGAAAAAGCCGGTGTGCTGAAAAAGCATGGGGTGACCCTGCTCGGAACGTCAGTTGAAACAATTGAAAACGGTGAAGATCGAGAGAAATTCCGTGCTCTCATGAAGCATTTGAACGAACCTGTGCCAGATAGTGAAATTGTGGATAATGCGGAAGATGCCCTTCAATTTGCAAAAGAAGTCGGCTTCCCAGTCATCCTAAGACCAGCATACACACTTGGCGGTAAAGGTGGCGGAATCGCTCTAACAGAAGAGGCATTTAAGCCGCTCATTGAAGGAGCTCTTTTAGCGAGTCCGATTCACCAGTGTTTGGTTGAAAAAAGCATAGCTGGCTTTAAAGAAGTCGAATATGAGGTCATGAGAGACCGTCAAAATACGTGTATCACGGTATGCAACATGGAAAATATCGATCCAGTTGGTGTGCATACAGGAGACTCAATTGTCGTTGCACCTTCCCAAACACTAACGGATCAGGATTATCAAATGCTCCGTTCAGCGAGCCTGAAAATCATTTCAGCGCTGGATGTAGTCGGCGGCTGTAACATCCAATTTGCCCTTAATCCACTCAGTAAAGAATACTTTGTCATTGAGGTGAATCCTCGGGTCAGCCGTTCATCCGCTCTTGCATCAAAAGCAACAGGCTACCCGATTGCGAAAATGGCAGCTAAGCTTGCGGTGGGGTATACGCTAGACGAATTGAAAAACCCGCTCACAGGCACAACCTATGCTAGTTTTGAGCCGGCACTCGATTATGTTGTCGTGAAATTCCCGCGCTGGCCGTTTGATAAATTTAAACAGGCAGACCGTCAATTAGGCACAAAAATGAAGGCTACTGGCGAAGTCATGGCGATTGATCGGAATTTAGAATCAGCCATCCAAAAAGCAGTTGCATCCCTTGAAATTAAAACGAAGGGCTTCCACTTGCCAGAACTGAAAGACCAAACGACAGAACAATTATTTGAACTCATCAAAACACCAGACGATCGCCGGTTTTTCGCTGTTGTGGAGCTTCTTTCAAGACAAGAAACGGTTGAAACGATTCATCAAACGACGAAAATCGATCGATTCTTCTTACATGTGTTCCAGAATATGATTACGCTCGAGCAAGAATTGAAAGATCATAAGGGGACGCTATCAAAAGATACCTTGAAAAAGGTAAAAGAAAAAGGCTTCCTTGATGAAACGATTGCTCTTCTTACGGGTCAAACGGAAGAGTCAATCAGGCAGCTCCGTCAAGAGTACGGGATTGCTGCTTCATTTAAAATTGTCGACACATGTGCGGCGGAATTTGATGCAAAAACGAATTACTTCTATTCCACCTACTTTGGAAAAAGTGATGGTGAGCATCAAGAAAAAACAAAGCAGCGTGCTCTTATCATTGGCTCAGGTCCGATTCGAATCGGGCAGGGGGTCGAATTTGATTATAGTGCCGTTCATGGCGTTCTTACCTTGCAAAAGCTTGGATTTGAAACCATCATGATGAACAACAATCCAGAAACAGTCAGTACTGATTATGAGATTGCAGATCGTTTATATTTTGAGCCGATTACATTAGAGCACATCCTAAACGTTGTGGAAGCAGAACAAATTGATTTTGTCATTGTCCAATTTGGCGGACAGACTGCGATCAACGTCGCAGAAGGCTTAGAAAAAGCCGGTGTCACGTTGTTAGGTACATCCTTTGCTACGCTGGATGCACTTGAAGACCGTGATTTATTCTATCAGCTTCTTGATGAACTGAACCTTCCTCACGCAAAAGGAGATACGGCTCATTCAAAAGAAGAAGCACTCGTACATGCGAAAAGCATCGGTTACCCTGTATTAATTCGCCCATCGTATGTCATTGGCGGAATGGGAATGATCGTTGTTCAGTCAGAAGCACATTTGGCGTCACTGCTGGATCAGCCAGATCATTTGCCATACCCAATCTTAATTGATGAGTATGTCACTGGAAAAGAAGTTGAAGTGGATCTTATTTCTGACGGAAAAACAGCCTTCATTCCAACGATCGTAGAACATATTGAGAAAGCGGGCGTGCACTCAGGTGACAGCTTTGCCATTTTACCAAGCATCTCGATCAGTGAAGATATCAAACAGCAGGTGCATACCGCGTCTGAACAAATAGCGAAGAAATTAGCGTTCAAGGGCATTATGAATATCCAATTTGTCATCAAAGGTGATCAGGCGCTTGTATTAGAGGTGAATCCGCGGGCAAGCCGGACTGTTCCAGTCGTCAGTAAGGTAATGGGCATTGATATGATCCCAATGGCCACTCAATTATTAGCTGGTGCGGCGCTTGAAGAGCTAAACCCTGTAACGAAAAACAAAGGGGGGACAGCGGTCAAATTCCCAGTGTTCTCATCCCATGCCATTCAAGATATCGACCTCAAGCTGACACCTGAAATGAAAGCGACAGGAGAAGGAATGTGTGTAGGCAAGAACGCCGAAAGCGCCTTGAAAAAAGTGTTTGCACCGATCTGGAAGAAAAAAGGAAGCCTCTTTATACAAGGCAGTGAGCAATTGATCGATGAAGCGAAACATGCAGGCTTTGACGTCTGGACTGGCAGCTTTGAATCCTGGCTGCAGAATGAAGATAAATCCCTTCATATTCATTTAGGAGAAGATGAAGAGGCAAAAGAACAGCGTGTAAAAGCACTCACACACGGCGTTCAAGTCCTAACCGAATATGAAACTGTTCAAGCATTCCTGCAAGGGAAAAATGGAGATGTGTCACCAGTATCGCTCCATGAATTATATAAAAAGGAAGTGACGGCATGAGTCAAATCGACGTGCAACCAGCATTATACGGAAAAGACTTTTTATCGTTAAAAGATTTCTCAATCCATGAGATTGCTTATTTAATTGAAAAAGCGGAAGAAATGAAACAAAACCCATATCAAGATTTATTCAAAGGGAAAACGTTAGCAATGATCTTTGAAAAATCTTCGACTAGAACCCGTGTCTCGTTTGAAGCGGGAATGACGCAGCTAGGAGGACATGCGCTCTTTCTCAGTTCAAATGATTTGCAAATTGGCAGAGGGGAAACCATCAGTGATACAGCGCAGGTGCTGTCTGGCTATGTCAACGGTATTATGATTCGAACCTTTGAGCATGAGAAGGTTGAAGAGCTTGCACAATACGCGTCCATTCCAGTCATTAATGGCTTAACGGACTACTCACATCCATGTCAGGCACTTGCTGATTTATTAACGATTAAAGAAACAAAAGGCACGTTAAAAGGAATCAAAGTGGCCTATATCGGTGACGGAAATAACGTGGCGCACTCCTTGATGGTCGGCTGTGCGCAGCTAGGCTGTGACATTGCGGTTGCATCACCAAAAGGCTATGAACCACTTCAAGAAGTAACAGACACTGCCCGTGAGTTTGCGAAACAATCAGGCGCAGAAGTGACCGTGACGACAGATGCTGTTGCAGCTGTAAAAGATGCAGATGTTATTTATTCAGATGTGTTTACAAGCATGGGACAGGAAGCAGAAACAGAGAAACGTCTTGCTGAATTTAAAGAATATCAAATCAATGACGAACTGATAAGTCATGCGGCAAAGGACTATATTTTCCTTCATTGCCTCCCGGCGCATCGCGGCGAAGAAGTGACGGCAGATATTATTGACGGGCCGCACTCAAAAGTATTTCAACAGGCAGAAAACCGCCTGCATGTGCAAAAAGCGTTAATGAAAGAACTTATGTATCAACCATCCAAATAAATCAAAGTGTCCCTGACTCGTATGAGCAGGGACTTTTTGCATAAAGGATTGGAGAGGCAAGGGACGGGACATAATAACATCAATCGAGAAAGGAGGATGAAAATGGGTCAGCAGCATCAGTTTAAATCAGGGAATAAAGCACCGAATAATGGTGTGTATATCGAGATCGGCGAAACTGGCAGTATGGTAAAAGATCCTTTAAAGATTAAACTTAAAGCAGGCGATGTCTTTCCTGATAACTCGAACCATAATCGTGTTTGGACTTACCAAAGAAAGCCGTAAGCAATTGACTAAGAGTCAACAGGAATAAGACTTTAGAGGCATGTGTCATGCCTCTTTTTTCTTTATAATAAAAAGCAATTAAGTTCCAATTTTCAAATAAATAGTATGGATAAACTATAATGTGTAATTGGAAAATATTGTTGAAAGGATTTGTGTGATGGAAAAGATGAATCTCAGTGAAAGTGTTTGGAATAAACGCTTCACCTCATTATTCATATCAAGACTCATTAAAAACACAGGGGAAAGTTTTGCTTTTACATCCGTCCTTTGGCTATTGATTTTAAGAGGGGATGGAGCGCTCGGTACAGGACTTCTTCTAGCAGTAACTGTTCTCCCTTCATCTTTGTTAGCCCCAATATTAGGACCTCTTATGAAAAAGCATCATTTGTCTAAATGGATGTTCGCTTCAGATGTTGTTCGAGCAACAATTGTACTCATTATTCCACTTCTGCACTTTTCGCATCTATTGCCTCTATGGTTATTGATCTCATTAATGGTTATTCAATCGGCAACAGGTGCAGCATATAATCCAGCTTCGGTGGCCATCTTACCGCAGATTGTTCCAAAGCATCTCATTCAAAAAGCTAATGCGATCCTGCAATCTTCTTTTGAGATTGTTGCACTTGCAGCAGTCATGGTGGCTGGTCTTTTGGTTAAATTAATTGGACCTGCTGATACCCTGCTGATCACCACTGCTTTATTTGTTATTTCTGGTCTGTTTATTATCGGGGTTAAGCTGAAGAAAACCGATGAAGAAAAAGCAGCAGGCATTAAACAAGCGAAGAATACATATTTGTATAACTTAAAAAGAGGGTTTCTCGTTGTCAAAAACCATCACATTTTATTTGCACTCACACTTTATTGTATCTTAATGAATGTCGCAGCAGCTCCGTGGCAGGCGCTCTCAGCGGTATACGTAGCAGAAGCGCTGCAAAGCGACTCCATGGTGTATTCCATTTTAAGAGGCGTTGCTGCAGTTGGCGCATTTATGATGGGCTTTGCTCTAGCGAAGGTCAAAATTAAGAGATTTGGTTTGTTCTTTATTGTCGCTGGCATGATTGAAGGGGCAGCGTTCTTTATTACAGGGATGAGTACATGGCTGCCGGTCGTTCTGCTTGCTTCCTTTATTTTCGGAGCTGCTGTCAGTGCGATCAATGTACCGGAAATGGTCATTATTCAAACGTCTGTTGACCAAGAGGATCAGCCGCAAGTATATGCTGTGATCAATGCGTCATCAAATGTCTTTCTCCCGCTTGCAGCTGTCGTATCAGGCGTTCTGGCAGAAAGATTTGGAGCGGGACCTGTCATTGCTGGCGGAGGAATCCTTGAAATTTTATCAGGTATCGCGATCTTCCTGTTTACAGGGCTTGCGAAAAGCCATTTGACAGCGGACAAACAAAAGTCCGAAACCGTCGAGGTGTGAACAATAAAAACCCCCTGTATGTTATAGACAGGGGGTTTTAGCATGCCGCTTTTCAATCACGTAGAAAAAAAGAAAAAGAGCTAAACATCATTTTAGCTCTTTTTCACAAATCGTTTTCTTGCATATTAAGAGTGTTTTGTTGAACTTTCCGTTTCTTTCATTGGACTTACTTCAGCAAAGATGAATAAAATAACCGTAAACACAACTGCAAGAATGGAAGTGAGCGTAAAATCATAAGCAGCTCCATTCATAGAGGCAACGATGTAACCAGCCATATGTGTCAGCAGAAAAGTCCAAATGAGGGTGATAATATAATGCATAATCCCACCGTCCTTTATGTAACAATCTATTGATTATCATACCATAGATGCAAGTGAAGGGAAAAGACTGTTTTCCGCCTTTATGTGACCATTTTTAGACCTTCTGCTATAAAAATAAAAAGAATTCTTCTGTCTTTAGGGGATTTCCTTATTCCTACAAGAGTTGTTGTTCATATCATAGAAAGCAGAATCACTGAAAGGAGGCTGGCCATATGGGTGTAAGCGAACGTTTTTTCCAGCTTGGTTCCCAGTGGAACATCATTCACCTTCCTCAAAAACCAAATGGCTTTGGCATTCTAATCCTCGGTGACCGAAATCACTTTGTGCAGGAAAATACATCATTCTGGCTTCAGCATTATGGAAGAAACCAGCTTTTAACTGCCTTAAAGGATGAAGGATATACATTGTTTAATAGTCAACTTCATGGGAATCACTGGGGATGCGAAGATGCTGTTTTTAGTGCCAAGCAGCTCGTGCATCACACATTAAAACAAGAAATATTAAACCGGGAAATTCATGTGCTCGCAGAGGGAATGGGCGCACTTGTTGCCATGAGCCTTGCTGAGGAGATGCCTGAAGTGTTAAGGTCCATTGCGATGATGAATCCATGTCTGAATCTGGATGCACAACGAGAAAGAGAAAAGGAACACAAATTCTTTTACAAGCAGCTGATCAAAGAGTTAGCAGAGAGCTATGGCTGTTCTGAAAAGGAAGCTGAAACGTATCCACTGCCTTCTTGCCCTGTTCATTCTGCTCATGTGCCGATTCATATATGGCAAAGACTAAACGGCGCACCTTATGCATATGAACTTCACGCAAAACCTTTTATTGATCAGCATATGAAAAATCCAGAACATTGTCAGATCGATCTCACACTGCATATGTTTGATCATCCGAGAAGAATCTTTCAATCCATTCACAAGTTTTATAAATCGCATGAAAGAGAATTGTGATGAATAGGATGATAACAGCCCTTCATAGAAAGGGCTCTTCTTTTTATTCGATATTAAAAAAGGGGACATGAACATGGAAACAGGACTGATCATAGGGGCAGATGAATTTTTTGGCCTGACACTTTGTGAATATATGATGAAAGAGGGCATTCAAGTGGATATCACGCGTCCTCATGATCTTAAAGAAGAACAAAAGGAACTGTTAGAAGAGCGGATGATGTGGCTGGGCAGAAATGATCTCGTTCGTGTCATTGACCTTCAGGATAGCAAAGACACGTATGATCTCATTTTTATTCAATCAGAGGAACCGCATAACAGGCAGGAAGACATCAAAGCAAAGCATGGCATGTACAGGATTCTTTTTCATAAACCTGAAAACGAATCAGCAAAACAGAATGTACCGGCAGTTATTCTTCCTCACATGTTCGGACCATGGACACTCAATGAAGATCAAACAAAGCGTGCAGATTCATTTTTTGTAGAAGATGTGGCGAAGAACTTGTTACAATGGGCATCAGACACAGGTCAAAGACAGGACATGACGTATGAATTGAAGGTAGAAAGCGAAACAGATGACAAAAAAGCAGAAGATATGATAGCTGAATGGAAAAGACAAAACTCAACATTTTTCGACAAAAAGCAAGAATGATCTTCCATCTTATCTTTTTTCAGTATAAAATAAACCTATATTTAACATACAGGTTCATCACTGCATGTTGCAAAAGGGAGTTGAACATGGCATGAAGTACCAGCGGCTTGTCATGATCTTTTCGTTCCTTCTTCTATTATCTGCCTGCTCGCAGGCGCCTTTAAAAGGAAAAATTGAGAAGGTGGGTTTACTCGTCCCCGATACGATCAATGATCAAGTTTGGGGAACGAAAGGTTATAAAGGCTTATTAAGTATCCAATCAACATTTGGTGTAGATGTTTATTATAAGGAAGGAATGGTCGACAAGGAGAAAATCGTTGATGCCATTGAAGAATTCCATAAAAAAGGAGTCAATTTGATTATTGGCCATGGCAATGAATACAGTGAAATTTTCAACTTGATCAGTGAAGATTATCCAAACATACAATTTATTACGGTCAATGGAAACAAGCCTCAGGCGGACAATGTCACAAACGTGACATTTAAAGGTGAAGCGATGGGCTTTTTCGGAGGCATGACAGCTGCACATATGTCTAAAACAAAAAAGATTGGTATTCTTGCTACATATGATTGGCAAAGTGAGGTAGACGGCTTTATCAAAGGGGCAAAATATCAAGATGAACATGTACAAGTGTTAGCAGAGTTTGTCGAAAACTGGGATGATGCTGACAAAGCGGTGGAGCTCTATCAAAAATTAAAAAAGCAGGGCGTAGATGTTGTGTATCCCGCAGGTGATGGTTATAATATCCCTGTCATTGAACAAATCAAAGCCGATAATTTATCAGCGATCGGGTACGTGACCGATCAATCCAACCTCGGAAGTCATACGGTTTTAACGAGCACTGTCCAGCATGTTGATAAAGCGTACAGCATCATTGCAAAGAAATTTAATGAAGGCAAGCTAAATGAACAAGGTGAGTACTCCTTTGATTTTAAAGAAGGAGTGATCGAGATGGGGAAATTTAGCACCACCATTGACGACGCTTTTGTGAAAGACATTGAAAGTGATATTGCGTCTTACAAAAAAACTGGCAAACTGCCAAATGAAAAGTGAGGAGACGACGATCATGCAGCACGAAAAATCGATGGAATTTTTACAAATTGCCATGAAGTATTTTCCGCAGGCAAAGGAAGAATTAGATAAAGCAGGGATTCAGCTTGAGCCTGAAGCGCTTCAGCCGCTGCTAACATTATTTACATCTGTCATGCAGGAAGCATACGAGCTTGGAAAAGCAGATGCAGAATCAGAAAAAGCCACAGAATAGTGGCTTTTTTTTATGATAATTTTTTCTTGAAGGCACTAATCATAGGACCAACATCTTTAAACACAGGCTTCAGCTCATCGATGGAGTTCATAATGTTCCCAATTTGATTCATGACATGCATGTAGTCAATTGAGTCATCACTTGAAGATGTCTCCGCACGTTCCTCCTTTGCCTCTGACTTGGTTTTCTCCTTTTCAATCGGCTGTCCAAACATCATTGCTGAGAAAATATCTTTTTGCGCCATATCACATGTTCCTTTCTACTATTGGTATATATCATTAATCTATGAAAAAAGTGAGAGGAAAGGTTAGACGTTTGTATTGCCAAGAAGAAAAAAATAAGGTAAAATTAGTACCAGATACTAATATAAGATCACAATATCACATGCTCGTATGAGTAAAAGGAGTCTTATTCAATGAATGCTGGAATTATTGGCCTTGGCCGCTATATACCTGAAAAAGTATTAACAAATCATGATTTAGAAAAAATGGTTGAAACTTCTGACGAGTGGATTCGTACTAGAACAGGTATAGAAGAAAGAAGAATTGCATCTGATGATGTCAATACATCTCATATGGCGCTTGCTGCTGCAAAAAAAGCATTAGCTGACGCAGATGTGGCTGCAGAAGATATCGATATGATTCTTGTGGCGACAGTCACGCCAGATCAAGCATTTCCGACAGTCGCTTGTATGATTCAAGAGCAGCTCGGTGCACATAAAGCATGTGCAATGGATATTAGCGCTGCGTGTGCTGGCTTTATGTATGGGCTTGTTACTGGAAAACAATTTATCGAATCAGGAACTTACAAACACGTGCTTGTCGTCGGTGTTGAAAAACTTTCTCGCATTACCGACTGGGATGACCGCAATACAGCTGTTTTGTTTGGAGATGGAGCTGGCGCTGCTGTGCTGGGAGAAGTCAGCGAAGGCAAAGGAATTCTATCATTTGAACTCGGAGCAGATGGAAGCGGCGGGAAGCACTTGTACTTAGATGAAAAAGATCATACAATCATGAATGGACGAGAAGTATTTAAATTTGCTGTAAGACAAATGGGCGAGTCAAGTGTAAACGTCATTGAAAAAGCTGGACTATCAAAAGAAGACGTTGACTTCTTGATCCCGCATCAAGCAAATATTCGCATTATGGAAGCAGCACGCGAACGCTTAGAGCTGCCAGTTGAAAAAATGTCGAAGACTGTCCATAAATATGGAAACACATCAGCAGCTTCTATTCCAATTTCACTATGTGAAGAAATCGAAGCCGGAAAAATTCATGACGGCGATGTGATTGTAATGGTTGGTTTTGGCGGCGGATTAACTTGGGGCGCAATCGCTATGCGATGGGGCCGATAAAAGAGTGGGGTGCACAAATTAATGGATAAGAAACGAGTAGTTGTTACAGGATTAGGTGCTTTGACACCACTTGGCAACGATGTAGAGTCAACATGGAAAAATGCTTTAGCGGGTGTATCAGGGGTTGGACCGATTACACGTGTCGATTCAAGTGAATATACCGCAAAAGTAGCAGCAGAACTAAAAGATTTTAACATTGAAGATTACATGGAGAAAAAAGAAGCGCGAAAAATGGCACGCTTTACGCAATATGCAGTCGTTGCTGCTCAAAAGGCGCTCGAAGATTCACGTCTTGAAATCACAGATGAAATCGCACCGCGTGTTGGTGTATGGGTTGGGTCTGGTATTGGCGGACTTGAAACATTTGAAGAGCAGTTCGAAGTGTATTCAAATAAAGGGGCAAGACGCGTAAGTCCATTCTTCGTCCCAATGATGATTCCTGATATGGCGACAGGTCAAATCTCTATTGCACTTGGTGCAAAAGGAGTTAACTCTTGTACAGTGACAGCATGTGCAACAGGTACAAACTCAATTGGTGATGCATTTAAAGTGATTCAGCGCGGAGATGCAGATGCAATGATCACAGGCGGAACAGAAGCGCCGTTAACAAAAATGTCGTTTGCGGGTTTCTGTGCGAACAAAGCCCTTTCGACAAATCCTGATCCAAAGACAGCAAGCCGTCCGTTCGACAAAAACCGTGACGGATTTGTCATGGGTGAAGGTGCAGGGATTATTGTTCTTGAAGAACTTGAGCATGCGTTAAAACGTGGTGCGACCATTTATGCTGAAATCGTTGGTTATGGTTCAACTGGAGATGCCTACCATATTACGGCGCCAGCTCCAAACGGTGAAGGCGGCGTCCGTGCAATGCAAGAAGCGATTCGAGATGCAGGTTTGTCTGTGGAAGACATTGATTATATCAATGCCCACGGAACAAGCACACCTTACAATGATAAATTTGAAACAATGGCGATTAAAGAAGTGTTCGGAGAGCATGCGAACCAGCTTGCAATCAGTTCAACAAAATCAATGACAGGTCACTTACTTGGCGCAGCAGGCGGAGTAGAAGCTATTTTCTCTGTTCTTGCGATTAAAGACAGCGTCATTCCTCCGACCATTAATCTTGAAACACCGGATGAAGAATGTGATCTTGATTATGTAGCAAATGAAGCACGTTCAAAAGAAGTACAAGTTGCTTTAAGTAACTCACTTGGTTTTGGCGGGCATAATGCGACAATTATTTTCAAAAAATACGAAGCGTAATACTTCCTGAGAAAGCGGCGGTCGATAAACAGATCGCCGCTTTTTTGCATATGATGAAAATGGAGGTGTTCAGCGGTATGGGTCTGATCAATACACAATATCTCATTCATCAATCATCATCATTTCAGGAGCTTGCGGCGCGCTTTGTTCCTTATTTTAAAGGGGCAGAGGAAAAAGAATGGTCGTCTATCCTCGCTCACCTGCAGCATCACGGTATGGTTCGGTCTTGGAGCTCGTGTAAAAACATGATCGACAAGCTCAAAGAAAAAGGGTACTTCAAGCTTGTCATGAAAGAATACCAAACGCTTCAAAAAGAGTGGAAAGGTCCTGACATCCCTGTGTTTATTTTACCTGTCAACGAGAGCAGCAGAGAAATCAGAGAGCAATTTTATTATCAATCCGGCATGGCATTTGATGACAAGGTCTTTCTTTTTTTGTCTCCAAATACCCCGAAGGAGCGAATCGGTACATTGCTGACTCACGAGTATCACCATGTATGCAGGCTGCATTTTCTCTCAAAAGAAGAAAAAGACTTTACATTCCTCGATACAATCATGATGGAGGGGCTCGCTGAATATGCTGTGTATCATAGATATGGAGAAAGCTATACAGCGAAATGGACCACCTTCTATAGCGAATCCCAGCTTCAGCGCATGTACAAGAAATGGGTATCCAGTCATCTTGATCAAAAAGTCCAGGACGACGAAAGGCTGATACAGAATCTTCTTTATGGAAAAGGGAACTACCCTAAAATGCTTGGTTACGCCACTGGGTTCTATATCGTGAAAAAATATTTTAATGAGCACCGAATCAGCGAGGAGTCTATGATTGCAGAGCCGTCAGAAACTTTTTTAAAGGCGATAGAATCAAAAAGTGAGTAATTCACATAAAAAGAGACATATTACAAATTTACTAAATACTTCTTGATTTCGTCATAGCGATGTAATAATATACAAATAATTCTTTTTATTTTAAAAAGACGGAATATTCAGGTTCAATTCTATTGATCTATGGAGAAAGGGGCGAATGAATGAGCACGCTGCTTGAAGTGCAAAACTTAAAAACATATTTTTTTCGAAAAAAGGAACCGATACCTGCTGTTGATGGCGTTGATTTCAGCATCAACAGAGGAGAAACTGTCGCGTTAGTCGGTGAGTCTGGATCTGGCAAAAGCATTACGTCCTTATCCATTATGGGTCTGATTCATGGAACTGGTGGGAAAATTATGGACGGTTCTATCAAACTTGATGGAAAGGACCTTGTTACATATAGTGAAAAGGAATTATGCAGCATCCGTGGTAATGAAGTATCTATGATCTTTCAGGAACCCATGACCTCACTTAATCCCGTCTTAACCATCGGAGAACAAATAACAGAAATCCTCATCTATCACAAAAAATTTTCAAAAAAAGAAGCGGTCAAAAAAGCGGTTGATCTGCTGAAGCTTGTTGGTTTTTCCCGTCCGGAGCAAATCATGAAAGATTATCCGCATCGATTATCAGGCGGCATGCGGCAAAGAGTAATGATTGCCATAGCGCTCAGCTGTGATCCGAAGCTTCTCATTGCAGATGAACCGACAACAGCCCTGGATGTGACCATTCAAGCACAGGTCCTCACATTAATGAAAGATTTATGCTCTACCTTTGGTACTTCTATTCTTCTTATCACACATGATTTAGGTGTCGTGTCTGAAGTAGCAGATCGAGTGATTGTCATGTACTGCGGACAGGTTGTTGAAAATGGAACCGTGGAAGAGTTGTTTGAACAGCCGCTTCATCCTTACACAGAAGGGCTGCTTGAATCAATTCCTGTCATTGACGGAGACATCCAGCCGTTAACAGCCATCAAAGGAAATGTTCCTGCGCCAGATCAGCTTCCAGCCGGCTGCCGCTTTGCTCCTAGATGTCCGCAAGTGAAGGAACGCTGCCTGGGTGAACTGCCTAAGCTGAGAACATTTGAAGATGGCAGAAGCGTCAGATGTTTCTTATATGAGGAGGCAGATCAAACATGACCCTTGCTCAAAATCAAACACAAATAACGGAATTACCAGAGAAAGAAACGATTCTTGAACTGAAACAGATTCGAAAACATTTTCCGATTAAAGCGGGTGTCTTTCAGAAAAAAGTCGGTGCAGTAAAAGCTGTTGACGGCATAGACTTGAAGATTTATAAAGGTGAAACGTTAGGTATTGTCGGGGAGTCAGGATGCGGTAAATCCACATTAGGACGGACCATGATTCGTCTATATGAACCAACTGACGGTCAAATCTTTTTTAAAGGGCAAGACATCACGCGCGTATCAGAATCAAAGCTAAGACAATCTACACGAAAAAACATCCAAATGGTTTTTCAAGATCCCTTTGCATCACTCAACCCTAGAAAAACACTTCGAAGCATCATCAAAGAACCCTACAAAACACATCACTTATATTCCTTAAAAGAAAGAAATGAAAAAGTAGAACAGCTTTTATCAAAGGTAGGTCTACATCCAAGCTTTGCGAACCGCTATCCCCATGAATTTTCAGGCGGGCAGAGGCAGCGAATCGGCATCGCTCGTGCGCTTGCCATGAATCCCGACATGATCATCGCAGATGAGCCTGTATCGGCACTTGATGTATCCATTCAGGCGCAGGTCATTAATCTAATGGAGGAGCTTCAGGAGGAATTTGACCTTACCTATCTATTTATCTCTCACGATTTAAGTGTGGTCAGGCATATTAGCGATAGAGTCGGCGTCATGTATCTCGGCAAAATGATGGAGCTTGCCGATAAACATAGTCTATACGATGAACCGCTCCATCCATATACACAGGCTCTGCTTTCTTCCGTTCCTGTCACCCGTAAAAAAGGGCAGGTGAAAAGAGAACGCATTATGCTGCAAGGCGACCTGCCGAGTCCTGCAAATCCGCCAAAAGGCTGCGTATTTCACACAAGATGCCCGCATGCGAAAGAAATCTGTAAAGAAAAAGTACCAGCATTTCAGGAGTTAAAAACGAACCACTTTGTTGCCTGCCACCTCTACAACGCTTGATCAAGCTTGTATGATCTCATCTTTGAGAGGGGGGATGAAACAGGATTCTGTCATGATTTTTAAAAAAGAATAGGGGGAATTGTCTATGAAAGTTAGAAATAGAAAGTCCATTTTGGTCAGTTTACTGCTGATTTTTACATTAATCCTAGCTGCTTGTTCTGGTGGAAATAAAACATCTGGAGACAGTGAAAAGAAATCCACTGGTAAACCGGTACAAGGCGGAGATCTTGTCATCGGTTCAATTGCAGAGCCAACATTATTTAACTCTCTGTATTCTACAGATGTGGCAAGCTCTGATATTGAAGAAAGAATCTACAGCTTCTTACTTCAAACAGACGGAAAGCTGAACCCTCAGCTATCGCTGGCAGAGGATATTAAAGAATCGGATGACGGCAAGCAGTTTGATGTCACCATTAAAAAAGGTGTGAAGTTTCATGATGGTGAAGAACTGACTGCTGATGATGTTGTGTTTACATACAGCATTCCAATCAATAAGGACTACAATGGGGAGCGCGGATCAGGCTTTGAAGTATTAGAGTCTGTTAAAAAGACAGGGGACTACTCGATCGAATTCAAGCTCAATAAAAAAGATCCTTATTTTTATAATGTTACATTAGGAAGCTACGGCATTTTACCTAAGCATATTTTAGGTGATGTGCCTATAAAGGATCTCGGTGAAAACGAATTTAACCGAAAAAAACCAATCGGTTCTGGTCCATTTAAATTTGCAGAGTGGAAAGAAGGAGACTACGTCAAACTAGAAGCCTTTGACGATTATTGGGATGGACGTCCATACCTTGATACAGTCACGATTAAAACGATTCCTGACCAAAATGCAGCCATTGCTCAGCTGTCAGCAGGCGATATTGATTTCTTTGCTGTACCAGGAGCAGAGCTGCAAACAGCTGAAAAAGTCAGCAACATTAAAATTGAATCTGACCTAGGCCTGAATTATTCATACATTGGCTGGAACCAGAAAAATGAACTTTTTAAGAGTAAAAAGGTTCGCCAAGCGCTGACACATGCCATTGATCGTCAAACGATTGTTGACCAAGTGTTAGATGGAGACGGCAAAGTAGCTAACATTCCAGAAAGTCCGCTGTCCTGGAACTATCCAAAGGATGAAAGTGTTCCAGTATTTGAATTTGATCAAGAAAAAGCCAAAAAGATGCTGAAAGAAGAGGGATGGGAGGATACAGATGGAGACGGCTATCTTGATAAGGATGGCAAGAAATTCTCCTTTGTCATAAAGACCAACCAAGGAAATAAAGTTCGTGAAGATATCGCTGTCGTTGTCCAGCAGCAGCTCAAAGAAATTGGTGTGGAAGCGAAGCCGCAAATTGTGGAATTCAGTGCACTCATTGAGCAGACGACACCGCCTAAATGGGATTATGATGCACTGCTGCTCGGCTGGAGCCTTGCGACATTCCCTGATCAATTTAGCATCTTCCACTCAAGCCAGTCAGAAAAAGGCTTAAATAACATCTGGTATAAAAATAAAGAGGTCGATAAGCTGTTAGTCGATGCTAAAAAATTAAGCGATCGAAAAGATTATTCAAAGGCATATGAAAAAATTTATAAACTGATCGCAGAGGATCAGCCATATACGTTCCTTTACTATGCTAACTCACATCGCGCTATGCCATCTAATCTTCAAGGCTATTCTTACCACCCGAAAGATGAGTATTACAAAATCGAAAAATGGTGGCTTGAACAGTAGGCTGATAGTGAAGAGGGGGAGGATTCTCCCCTTTCATCGTGAGAACAATTCCTTGCATTTGGTGTCCGGTCTTTGCGTGGTGCTAATCGCGCTCTGCATCAGCACGAGAATTCAAGGGGGGTTATATCACGCTGAAAAGAAGACAAAGGGCTAAAATAACTTCATTTTAGCCTTTTTTTCACAGAATGGCGATCCGATGAAAAAGGAGTTGTGCATATGGTTACATATATCATTAGAAGGACATTGCTCTCTATTCCTATTTTATTAGGGATTACCATTTTGTCCTTTGCCATTATGAAAGCAGCACCAGGCGATCCGATGTCACTCATGATGGACCCTACCATTAGTGCGGCAGACCGGGAAGCATTTATTGATAAGTACGGCTTGAATGATCCGGAATATGTGCAATATATGAAATGGCTTGGCAATATGCTTCAAGGTGACTTTGGCACATCCATTGTCAAAAAGGGAACGCCCGTGGCTGATTTGATTTTTGCCCGGCTGCCAAATACCCTCATCCTCATGATTTTTTCTACATTAGTTGCCCTGCTGATCGCCATCCCATTTGGTGTTCTTTCAGCAAAACGTCCGTATACAAAGCTTGACTATGGGATTACGGTTACATCTTTTATCGGACTGGCTATTCCAAACTTTTGGTTAGGTCTCATCCTCATTATGGTTTTATCCGTGAACCTAGGGTGGTTCCCGACTGGCGGAGTCTCTACCTTGAATGCTGATTTTAATGTGTTTGATCGGCTCCATCACATTATTTTACCTGCCTTTGTTTTAGCAACGGCTGATATGGCAGGGCTGACCCGGTATACAAGGTCGAGTATGCTTGATGTCATGAGGCAGGATTACATTCGCACCGCAAGAGCGAAAGGCTTTAGAGAAAACAAAGTTATTTTTAAGCATGGTTTACGAAACGGTCTTATGCCTGTCATAACGATTTTCGGATTGATGATACCATCCTTTATTGGCGGCGCAGTCGTGGTGGAACAAATCTTCACCTGGCCTGGACTTGGAAAGCTGTTCATTGATTCTGCCTTTTCGAGAGATTATCCGGTCATTATGGCGATGACCGTTATTTCCGCAGTGCTCGTGGTGGTGGGAAATTTAATAGCGGATATTTTATATGCGATCGTTGATCCGCGTATTGAATATTAGAAGGGAGCTGAAGGACAATTGGCACAGCCTAATATGGGAACACCTCCTGTTGATATCAAATTAAAGGAGGGCCTTCCGCCAAAGCCAGAGACAATGCTGCGTTTATTTTGCGAGAAATTTTTCAAAAATAAATTGGCAGTTGCCGGCTCCGTGATCTTATTGGTCATTATTTTTTCTGCCATTTTTGCTCCAGTGATCGCTCCATATGCACCAGAGCATCAAGATTTATTGAAGCGGCTCCAGCCGCCAAGTGCTGAGCATTTTATGGGGACAGACAAGTTTGGCCGCGATATTTTCTCAAGGGTGCTATATGGCGCGCGCGTTTCTTTATTGGTCGGTTTCGTCTCGGTGGTTGGTGCAATCACTATTGGAACTGTCGTTGGCGCGGTCGCGGGGTATTTCAAAGGGTTTGTTGATTCCTTGTTAATGAGGTTTGTGGATGTCGTGTTGTCGATTCCAGATATTTTTCTATTGATCACGCTCGTCACCATTTTCAAACCGGGCATTGATAAATTGATTTTAATCTTTGCTCTGACTGGCTGGACAACAACCGCCAGGCTCATTCGCAGTGAATTCTTATCACTTCGAACTAGAGAATTCGTACTCGCGGCAAGAACCATTGGAACGAAAAATCATGTCATCATCTTTTCGCATATTTTACCGAACTGTATCGGTCCTATTATTGTGTCAGCTACATTAAAAGTAGGCTCTGTCATTTTAGCTGAATCAACGCTCAGCTACCTTGGCTTTGGTATTCAGCCACCAACGGCAAGCTGGGGCAACATGCTGCAAGATGCACAAAATTTCTCGATTATGGTGCAAGCGTGGTGGTACCCGCTTTTCCCAGGCTTACTCATTTTGCTGACTGTTTTATGCTTTAATTTTTTAGGAGATGGGCTGAGAGATGCGCTTGATCCTAAAAAGCTGAAGTAAGGTTTAAAGGGGCTCTGCGTGCGCTCTCCGTTTCCTGAATGAAATAAAGACACGAAGCCGTCATTCATCCAGCTTGAAGTTTTGATAAAGTTGGAATAATTTCTCTATCCCTTGCCCATACTGTGGACAACAGTTTTTATAAAGTGAGGGATTGGTTATGTTATTTCTTCATGACGTATGGGTGAATTGGTTTGAAGGGGAAGAAAATGGCTACAATGTGTGTCATTTTCATGAGTGGCGTAAGGAGGACAGCGTTGAGCTGTTAGATCAAGTGCCTTTACTTAAGGTGCAGAGTCCTTTGTTTGATTACATAGAGAATGATCTTTCAGAGCTGCCAAAGACGCTGCTAGAGTCTGTATTTGAGAAATCATATATTCGAAAAAATCATGAGCGCCGTAAATTAGAGTATTGTTTTGTAGTCACAGATGGCATACGAATCATTGCCGTGGATACGATTGGGTATTCCATTCCTGTGAGAAAAAGCCGCTTGATCCCAAGGCAGGAGCAATTGGTCTATGAAATGGTGAAAGATGTGAAAGCAGAAGAATATGAATTCTCTAAGGACAGTCTTGAATCGACGAAGGAGTACCACATTCTATCACTGCCGCCGCAGCATATCAGCGGATTAACGAGAAAAGAAAGACAGCTGAAGCAGCTGATGTTTATGGCGCTCGATCAATTAAAGGGGCTCCAAAACAGGGCGGAGATTGTGTATTGGTATACGGAATGGAACCCGCGCATGTACAACCAAATCAAACGAATGTCATTCGAAGAGATTTGGAACATGCTTTACAATGAAACGATTGATGGATGGTCAGAAAATCATTTAGCTTTCTGTGAAAAAATGATTAAAGGACAGCCATTTTTCGAAAAGCTTTGGGAAATGGAAAACGAATCAAAAGTAAATTAGAAAAAAGCTTGCAGCGGGTAGTGCTGCAAGCTTTTTTTATTTGCGTTTTCTGCCAAGACCCATCGCATTCTCCATTTTTTTCAGCATTTTGTTTGCTGCGCGGTTTGCTTTTTCAGCACCTTCGTCTAGAATACGGTCAAGCTCGTCTGATTCAATCAGTTCATAGTAACGATCTTGAATTGGTTTTAAAGCATCAACGACAACGTTCGCAAGATCTCCTTTAAACTCACCATATCCTTTGCCTTCGTACTTTTGCTCCAGCTCTGCAATCGATATGTTGCCTAATACAGAATAAATTGTCAGCAAGTTGGCAATTCCAGGCTTGTTCTCTTTGTCATACTTGACGATGCCTTCTGAATCCGTCACAGCACTTTTGATTTTCTTTTCAAGCTGCTTTGGTTCATCTAATAAGGTAATGAAGGATTTTTGGTTCGGATCGGATTTGCTCATTTTTTTCGTTGGATCTGTTAAAGACATTATCCGAGCGCCTTCTTTTGGAATTTTCACTTCAGGCACAGTGAAGATGTCATTGTATTTTCGGTTAAAGCGTTCAGCAAGCGTTCTAGTCAATTCAAGATGCTGCTTTTGGTCTTCTCCAACAGGGACTAAATCAGTACCATATAATAAGATATCGCCAGCCATTAATGGGGGATACGTTAATAGGCCTGAAACAACGGCTTCCTTACCAGCGGATTTGTCCTTAAATTGGGTCATTCTTTCTAATTCTCCAATATAAGCAACACATTGCAGCATCCATCCTGCCTGGGCGTGAGCAGGTACCTCTGATTGGATAAACAATGTTGCCTTCTCTGGATCAAGTCCAACGGCTAAATAAAGAGCTGCTAAGCTTCTAATATTTTGGCGGAGAGCTAATCGGTCCTGACTCACTGTAATCGCATGCTGATCTACGACACAAAAATAGCCATTATAGTCATGCTGCAAATCGACAAATTGCTTCATTGCTCCAATATAGTTCCCTAATGTGACAGAACCGCTCGGCTGAATGCCTGAAAAAATTGTCTTCTTTGTCATACTAAAACCTCTTTTCTTCAATATAAAAAGGCCCACCCATCACTTTTCAACAGAAAAGGGACGAATGAACCGTGGTACCACCCTTGTTATTTCACATAGAAATCACTCAAGACGTTGATAACGGAGACTGCTCCGTCTAAGCCTACTTACTTTTTTAGAAGTGTTCGGTTAGCTGCTCCAAAGCCCATTCCATACATGCCATTATCTGCTCACACCGGCCGCAGACTCTCTGTAAATGGGGAATATATGTACTCTTCTTTTTCACCGCAACAATATGTCTATCTATTATAAAGGATGTCCATGAAAAAGTCACGAAGCCATTATGTGACCTTCTCATCATGCCTATTGACACTTAAAATTTTAGATAAAATAACAAATATCTGTCAGAATTTTTTAAAAAAGGATGATTAATTATATGTATAAAACATTATTCCTGCTGAATTTGTTAAATTATTTTAATCAATTTACGCTTTAATTTGTTGAAGTGATTGAGACTTTAGTTTATAAAAATCCCTCTTTATCCCCATTTACGTTTTTAAAAAATATATGAAATTGATATTGCAATAAATTATTCTATTCATTATAATGAATTTGTTCACACGTTTGTGCTAGGCTCTTTACATAGTGAAAATTCAGAAAAAACAAAAGAAATAGAAAGTAAGCTATTCAGGGACTTTTTTACGCTATTTCTTAAATCTGAATCTCATCTTCTATCGAGACCTTTGAACTAAAAACATATTATAAGGGGGAATACAGTTGAAAAAGCGTTGGTCTGTTGTTACTTTAATGCTTATTTTCACACTTGTATTAAGCGCTTGTGGTTTCAGCGGAAACAAATCAGGCGACAGCACGAGCAGTTCTGGAGAGGCTAAAACAACATTAAATGTGAATATCTCCACTGAGCCTTTTTCTCTACATCCGGGATTGGCAAATGATTCAACTTCAGGTAGTGTCATCCGTCAGACTTTTGAAGGATTAACAAGAATTAACGCTGAAGGAAAGCCAGAAAATGCAATGGCTTCTGATATCAAAACAAGTGCTGATGGTAAAACATACACATTCACACTTCGTGATGCAAAATGGTCTAATGGTGACCCTGTTACAGCTAAAGATTTCGAATATGCTTGGAAATGGGCATTAGATCCTAAAAATGAATCTCAATATGCTTACCAGCTTTACTATATTAAAGGTGCTGAAGCAGCGAACAAAGGGAAAGCGAAAGTTGCTGATGTTGGCATTAAAGCTAAAGACGACAAAACGCTTGTAGTTGAGCTAGAGAACCCAACACCGTTCTTTACTGAACTAACTGCATTCTATACGTATATGCCAATCAACAAAAAAGTGGCTGAAAAGAATAAAAACTGGTACACAAATGCTGGTGAAAACTACGTATCTAACGGACCATTCGTTCTTTCTAAATGGAAACATGGCGGTTCTATCACGCTTGAAAAGAACAAAGAATACTGGGATAAAGATACTGTGAAATTGAAAAAAATCAACATGTCTATGATCAAAGATACAAACACTGAGCTTAGCATGTTCAAAAAAGGCGAGCTTGACTGGGCTGGTTCTCCAACTGGAAGCCTTCCAACTGAGTCTTTAAAAACATTGAAAAAAGAAGGCGGTCTGAAAATCCAAACGATCGCTGGTATCTATAACTACAAATTCAACACAAAAGTAAAACCTTTAAACAATGCAAATATCCGTAAGGCCCTGACATACTCAATCAACCGTCAAGCGATCGTTGACAAAATTACGCAAGGTGAGCAAGTGCCAGCAATGGCAATCGTTCCTCCAACAATGGAAGGATTCACTGATAACAAAACTGGCTACTTCAAAGATCACGATGTAGCAACTGCTAAAGAGCTTCTTGAAAAAGGTGTGAAAGAATTAGGTTATAAGTCTGTTTCTGATCTTCCAACATTGAAACTTTCTTACAACACTGATGAAGGCCACCAAAAGATTGCACAAGCAATTCAAGAAATGTGGAAAAAAGATTTAGGTGTGAAAGTTGAACTTGATAACTCTGAGTGGAACGTATACATCGACAAAATCCACAGTGGAGACTACCAAATCGGACGTATGGGCTGGTTAGGTGACTTCAACGATCCAGTGAACTTCCTTGAGCTTTACAAAGATAAAGACGGTGGAAACAACGACACTGGATGGGAAAGCAAAGAGTACAAACAATTGTTGAATGATTCTGCTAAAGAAACAGATAAAACAAAGCGTGAAGAAATGCTGAAAAAAGCAGAAGAAATCATCATCAACGATATGCCTGTAGCACCAATTTACTTCTACACTCAGCTTTGGGTACAAGATCCTAAACTAAAAGGTGTAGTTGTATCTGGACTAGGTGATGTTCAATACAAATGGGCACATTTCGAAAAGTAAGAGTCATAGTGTAAGAGATCTACGGCAAGGATCTTAAGGTATATGGAGGATGTCTCTCCATATACCTTTCTTGCTGATTAGAGAAATTGTTGTAAAATCATGGAGGTGCAATTCCGTTGCTTAAATATATCGGTAAGCGATTAATATATATTTTAATCACACTGTTTGTTATTGTAACTGCAACTTTCTTTCTCATGCAGGCAGCACCTGGTGGTCCATTCTCTGGAGAGAAGAAACTTCCTGCTGAAATTGAAGCAAACCTAAACGAGCACTACGGATTGGACAAGCCCTTATTTGTTCAATATGTAAGCTACTTAGGTTCAGTTGCAAAATTAGATTTTGGTCCCTCATTTAAATATAAAGGACAAACCGTAAATGACTTAATCAGTTCTGGATTCCCCGTTTCCTTTACCCTCGGAATTGAGGCAATTCTCCTCGCATTAGCATTTGGTGTATTGTTTGGGGTCCTTGCAGCGCTCTATCATAACAAGTGGCAAGACTATACGATTGCCATTTTAACGATCTTTGGAATCTCAGTTCCAAGTTTCATTTTAGCGGCGCTACTACAATATGTATTTGCATCTGAGGCAAGCATTATAGCGATCTTCCCAGTTGCAGGATGGGAGTCTTGGGCCAGCACCGTACTACCTTCTATTGCACTTTCCTTCATGCCAATGGCATTTATCGCTAGACTTGCACGGTCAAGTATGCTTGAAGTACTAAATAGTGACTACATTAGAACGGCTAGAGCGAAAGGATTAACAAAATCAGCTGTGACGATCAAACACGCCATCCGAAACGCATTGTTGCCTGTTATCACATACATGGGACCAATGGCTGCTTCAGTTTTAACAGGTAGTTTTGTCGTTGAGAAGATATTTGGTATTCCTGGATTAGGCTCTCACTTTGTCACAAGCATTACAAACCGTGATTACACCGTCATCATGGGTGTTACAGTCTTCTACAGTATTATTCTATTAGTCAGTATTCTAGTCGTTGACGTTCTCTACGGTATTATCGATCCTAGAATTAAACTGACGAAGGCGAAGAAAGGGGTCTAACACATGGAAGAGATGAGAAAAGATTTATTTGTGCCTGCGACAGCTGACGCAGCAGAATCTGAAAAAATTTCTAAACCTAGTCTATCTTTATGGAAGGATGCCATGCTTCGCTTCCGTGCCAATAAACTTGCAATGGTTGGACTCACAATCATTTTTATTATTGTGATGCTGGCCATCTTTGTTCCGATTTTTTCTAAATATGATTACTCTACAACCGATTTATTGAATGCTGACCAGCCGCCTTCAAAAGAGCACTGGTTTGGTACAGATGATTTAGGACGTGACATGTTTGTCCGTACATGGGTCGGGGCAAGAATTTCGATCTTCATCGGTCTTGCTGCAGCGCTCCTTGACGTAATCATCGGTATTATCTGGGGAAGTATTGCTGCATTCAAAGGCGGCCGTACAGATGAAGTGATGATGCGTATTGCAGACGTTTTATGGGCAATTCCAACACTATTAATGGTCATCTTAATGATGGTTGTTCTTCCTAAAGGATTATTAACGATTATTCTCGCCATGACAGTCGTAGGCTGGATTAACATGGCGCGTATTGTTCGGGGACAGGTTTTACAATTAAAGAGTCAAGAATACGTTCTTGCAGCACAAACATTAGGTGCGAAAACATCTAGACTTTTATTTAAACACTTAATTCCAAACTCAATGGGACCGATTCTTGTGACAATGACATTAACGATTCCTTCTGCTATTTTCACAGAGGCGTTCCTAAGCTATCTAGGGCTTGGTGTACCGGCTCCGTTAGCGAGCTGGGGAACAATGGCGTCTGACGGAATTCCAGCCATGACGTACTACCCTTGGAGATTATGGTTCCCAGCCGCATTTATCTGTATTACAATGTTTGGTTTTAACGTGGTTGGAGACGGACTAAGAGACGCTTTAGATCCGAAGTTGCGTAAATAAGGAGTGATTAGGATGGAACGTGAACGTATTCTAGAGGTGAAAGACCTTGCAATCTCATTTAAAACATATGGTGGAGAAGTTCAAGCCATTCGTGGTGTGAACTTCCACTTAAATAAAGGCGAGACACTTGCTATTGTAGGTGAATCTGGCTCTGGTAAAAGTGTGACATCACAAGCGATCATGAGACTAATTCCGATGCCGCCTGGTTATTTCAAGCGCGGACAGATCCTGTTTGATGGCCAGGATATTGTCAAGAAAACCGAGAAACAAATGCAAACCATTCGAGGAAAAGACATCTCAATGATCTTCCAAGATCCGATGACGTCTTTGAATCCAACGATGAAAGTCGGGAAGCAAATTACAGAAGTGCTGTTCAAGCATGAACAAATCTCAAAAGAAGCGGCTGAAAAAGAGCCATTGAACTATTGGAGCTTGTAGGAATTCCAATGCCTGAAAAAAGAATCAAACAATATCCGCACGAATTTAGTGGCGGGATGAGACAAAGGGTTGTCATCGCTATGGCGCTTGCAGCAGATCCAAAGCTGTTGATTGCTGATGAGCCGACGACTGCACTTGATGTAACAATTCAAGCACAAATTTTAGAATTAATGAAAGAAATTCAGAAAAAGGTTGACACTTCGATTATCTTTATTACGCATGATCTAGGTGTTGTGGCCAACGTCGCTGATCGTGTAGCTGTTATGTACGCAGGACAGATTGTGGAGACAGGGACTGTTGATGAAATTTTCTACAATCCAAAGCATCCGTATACATGGGGACTTTTAGCATCAATGCCGAGTCTTGACACTGATGGTGGAGAAGAAGGAAAGCTGACTGCCATTCCAGGAACACCACCAGATCTGACAAACCCGCCGAAAGGAGATGCATTTGCACTCCGCAGCGATTATGCAATGAAAATTGACTTCGAACAAGAACCGCCAATGTTCAAAGTATCAGATACGCATTATGTGAAATCATGGCTACTTCATCCGAATGCACCTAAAGTTGAACCGCCTGCTTCTGTAAAGGCGAGAATGCGTGAACTAGAAGGTAGCTACGAAAAACCTGTATTAGTAAAAGAGGGTGAATAGCATGGCAGAAAAACTGTTAGAAATCAAAAATTTGAAGCAGCATTTCCATACAGCAAGAGGAACTGTGAAAGCAGTTGATGGGGTTTCATTTGATATTTACAAAGGTGAAACGCTTGGTCTTGTAGGTGAGTCTGGTTGTGGTAAATCCACTACGGGTCGTTCAATCATTAGACTTTATGATGCGACAGATGGTGAAGTTCTTTATAAAGGGGAAAATGTACACGGGAAGAAATCAAGACAAAAAATGCTTGAATTCAACCGTCAAATGCAGATGATCTTCCAAGATCCATATGCTTCACTCAATCCTAGAATGACAGTGCTTGATATCATTGCAGAGGGCATCGACATTCATGGTCTTGCGAAAACAAAACAGGCGCGTAAAGAGCGTGTGTATCAATTACTTGAAACTGTTGGATTGAACAAAGAGCATGCGAACAGATACCCACATGAATTCTCAGGCGGTCAAAGACAGCGTATCGGAATTGCACGTGCATTAGCAGTAGAGCCTGATTTCATCATCGCCGATGAACCAATCTCTGCATTAGACGTGTCGATCCAAGCGCAGGTCGTCAACTTATTGAAAGAACTTCAAGAGGAAAAAGGTTTAACGTACTTATTCATTGCCCATGACCTGTCCATGGTAAAATACATCAGCGATCGTATCGGCGTGATGTATTTCGGAAAATTGGTTGAGCTGGCACCAGCGAATGAATTATACGAAAACCCGCTTCACCCATACACAAAATCATTATTGTCTGCGATTCCGCTTCCAGATCCTGATTATGAGCGTAACCGTAAACGAATCAAGTATGATCCATCTGTTCACAAAGGAACAAACACCGAGTTCCGTGAAGTGAAGCCAGGTCACTTTGTGAGCTGCACAGAGGAAGAATTCAAAGAGCTTCAGGCGAAACAATCATAAGAAGAGAGAAGCACTGCTAATGCAGTGCTTCTTTTTATTTGGGTCTAGTTTCATCTATATAGAAAGTGTCACTCATCAAAAAGAAATAAACTCACAATCATAGGTGAAGTGAAAATAAGTAGTTTAATTCAAAATAAGGAAAAATATGATACGCTTATGTTATGAAATTTCAAATTGTAAACTTTTTCGTTTGGGGGAGGACAATTGAAAAGAATAACATTATCAAATGGGGAAACAGTTGAAGTTGAGTGTCTTAGTTGTGCATTAACGAATGGATTAGTTGAACCAGAAGGTGGCGTGGTTATTGAAACAGAGTACTTTCACGCCCATCAAGATGTCGCTTATCCAATTAAAGGGTTAATAATTTTAGCTTCAAAAAGACACATCACATGTTTAGATGATTTAACTAATTCAGAAAGATTAGACTACATAGACGTTTTAGCAAGGATAAGAAAAGCACAAAGAACCGCTTTAGGGATAGAATATGTCTATTATTTTTACAACGAAGATACAACCCATCATTTTCATACTTGGATGGTGCCAAGATATGAATGGATGTATAACTTCGGACGTTCAGTTGAATCAGTCCGACCAGTATTACTTCATGCTAGAAATGAAATGAACACCAAAGAAAATATTGTAGAAGTTAAGGAAGCCATCACCATTCTTACCAAAGAATTAAACAAATAAAAGAAGGGGGGAAATAGGATGTTGAAATGGAAAACCTATCGTTATTCATTGCTTCATGTTCTCATTGTATTCATACTATTTTCAACGTCTTTTTTCAGGAAGCCAAACGGAGGAAAGTGGATGTTCGTGTTTATGGCGCTCATTGGGATTGTGTCTTTTTCAGTGGAATATATGCTTAACCGAAAGACAAGGGGGCAGAAGCAAGAAGCACGGCGTGTAAAATATCTTTATTTCATCATGTTGCAAATCACGATGACACTGATCTTGTTTGTCTGTATTCAACTCGTCATGAATTGTTCGTTATAAAACTTTTTTTACGTTAATTGAAAAAAAGTGAAACTACTGAAGACTTTGCTGCGTCTTACTAGTACAGGCGTTTAAATAGCAGGAAATCGGGAATATCTAAGGAAGTGGTTCTTAACTATAGCATAAGGAGCAGATCCATGAATTGGTATGAAAAGCTCAGTGAATACTTCCCGATAGAAGAAATGAAGTCAAAAGAGCATATGGAAGCTTTATTAAAGGAAAGAAGTGATATTTATCATAAGGAGGAAGGACCTCATCATGTGATGATGTACGCCGAATTTGATTCTTTCATCTTTATTGATTATTTATTTGTTTCCAAAGATGCAAGAGGTGAAGGCCTCGGATCAAAGCTGATCCATAAGCTGAAGGAAAAAAAGAAACCGATCTTGCTTGAAGTCGAGCCTGTAGATGAAGATGATGCAGATACTGCAAAACGCCTAAAGTTTTACCAAAGAGAGCACTTCAAGCATGCAGAATCAATCGGTTATAAACGCAGGTCACTTGCAACAAATGAAGTGAACCGCATGGAAATTCTTTATTGGTCGCCTCTTACAAATCATGAGGAAGAGATCATGGAAGCCATGAGGAAGACCTATGAACGAATCCATACGTATAAAGATGAAGAATGGTATGGACAATCGTATGAGGATGTTGATGATGTATTGAAGATCATTGAAAATAGAAAGCAAAAAAGTATTTTCGATCATCTGGACTAAATGAGAATGTTCTGACATCAAGCAGCACCACAAAATGAATGAAATTGTCTAGTTTTTGTCACAAAAATTGCAAGAAAATCTGTTCACACTTACTTTTTTATAGTATAATCACTATAAAGATTACTTATTTAGAACAATTTTAATTTAAGAATACAGATCAATATTCATTCTACAAATTGAGGAGTGAAGATTTATGGTAACATTATACACATCACCAAGCTGTACATCATGTAGAAAAGCAAGAGCGTGGTTAGAAGAGCACAATATCCCATATCAAGAGAGAAATATTTTTTCTGAGCCTCTTTCAATCGATGAAATCAAAGAAATTCTTCGAATGACAGAAGACGGTACAGACGAAATTATCTCAACACGTTCAAAAGTATTCCAAAAACTAAATGTCAATGTTGAGACAATGCCGCTTCAACAATTGTATAAACTAATCAATGAGCATCCAGGTCTTTTACGTCGCCCAATTATCTTGGATGAAAAAAGATTACAAGTTGGATACAATGAAGATGAAATTAGACGTTTCTTGCCAAGAACGGTTCGTACATT
Organism: Bacillus sp. G1(2015b); assembly: GCF_001482475.1. NCBI lineage: Bacteria > Bacillati > Bacillota > Bacilli > Caryophanales > Bacillaceae > Bacillus > Bacillus sp. G1(2015b). The sequence goes on from NZ_LKIC01000028.1 coordinate 297,492, forward strand.
CCAACTAAGAGAAGCTCAGCGACTTGCTAACTAATAAAAACACGAAAAGCTGCCGATCATTTGGCAGCTTTTTTTATTTGTTTTCAGCCGTTTGCTCGTAAAAGAGGCTCGCTAATATGACCACTATGACGGTTAAAAACGGAAGCAACAATTCAAGCGTGGCATGCTGCGACATAAATTCAGTCAATTTCACATCACGCACAATCATTTCTCCGCCAGTAAAGGCCAAAAGCGCACTTCCTCCGTATAAAAGAAACGGAAATTTGGTCAAAGCTGCATGAATCAGCTTGCTTCCCCAAATAATAATCGGTACAGAAATCATGAGACCAAAAGCGGTCAGAAGCATGTTGCCTTTTGCCGCACCTGCAACTGCGATGACATTATCAAGTGACATAAAGAGGTCGGCAATCACAATGGTTTGCACCGCACGCCAAAGGGAGCCGCTGCTCTTAATCCGAATAGATTCCTTCTTTTGTTCAATTAACAGATTGTATCCTATATAAAGGAGAAAAAGACCGCCAATAAACTGCAAATAAGGGATAGTCAATAAATAAACGGCGGCACCAGTCATTGTAATTCTCATCAGCACGGCTAAAAGTGTGCCGATCCAAATGGCTTTATTGCGTTTATCATGTGATAAATTTCGACTGGCCATTGCAATGATGAGCGCATTATCTCCGCCTAAAATCAGGTCTATGCCAATAATCATCAGTAAGGATACGATCCACTCTGTTTCCATCCATTTCACCTCATGTCCCAAATAGAGCTCGTACAACCAATATATGAAGACAATTCAAATATATGTTTCTGCAAGTTTTCTCTGCAAAAAATGCGTTTTTATTTCTTTTATTCATGTTTTATCATAAAATAGACAGTACGAAGCAATACCTCAATTCTTTAAACGGTTAACATGTAGACGGAACGGGTAAAGTGTAGTAAAGTACTATTAATTGGGAGCTTGTATGTCCCTTCAACATCTTATATAGAAGGGAAGGTTGGCAAAATGGAAATCGAAAGAATAAATGAACATACAGTAAAATTTTATATTTCCTACGGTGATATTGAAGATCGCGGATTTGACCGTGAAGAGATTTGGTATAATCGTGAGCGCAGTGAAGAGCTGTTTTGGGAAGTAATGGACGAAGTGCACGAAGAAGAAGAATTTGCAGTAGAGGGACCGCTTTGGATTCAAGTACAGGCACTTGACAAAGGTCTTGAAATTGTCGTGACAAAAGCCCAACTTTCTAAAGATGGACAAAAGCTCGAATTGCCGATTCCAGAAGATAAAAAAGATCAAACAGATGAAGAAAGCTTAGACGCACTGCTTGATGATTTTCATAAAGAAGAGCAAGATCAAGAAGACCATAATGAGAAGGACAAAAAACTTCAACTTCAATTCGTGTTGAAAATGGATGATTTTGAAGATTTGATTGCACTTTCTCAATTAAATATGCAGGATTTTACCACAAGTTTATATTCGTTTGAAAACCGTTATTATCTATATGTTGACTTCCACGAGGATTTGTCAGATGAGCAAGTGGAGAATAAGCTCAGCATTTTGCTTGAATATGCTCATGAATCAGTTGTCAGCATCTACAGACTGAAAGAATACGGTCAGCTGATTATCGAAGGGAATGCCCTTGAAACGATTCAACAGCACTTCTCGTAACTAACAAAAAGTCGATTTCTATAGAGGAATCGGCTTTTTTATCTGAATGAATAGGTAAATAAAGAGATCGGCAAGGAGAAAATGAAATGAGAAATTTAGTCAAAGTTCTATTTTTTCTAATCATTACGATAGGTGCTTATTTAATTGTCCAATTGATTGCCGGTGATTTAGCGGTAAGTGTATTAAGTTCAGTCAGTGTTCTATTTACTTTATCGATTATTTTCATCGGATTTGTTATTTTCTTGGAGAATCGGAATCCGTCTCACACGATTACATGGCTTGTTCTGCTGGGCAGCTTTCCGTTATTCGGCTTTTTGTTCTACATTTTCTTTGGACGCAATATTAAAAAGCGCCGGCTGTTTGAAAAGAAGGCGGTATTGGACGAGAAGTTAATCCAGGAAGATGAAAGTATCCATAGAGAAGCGATTGAAAAAATGACGCATATGGGTGATCATCAGCAGCTCTTATTTAAGCTGGCTCACAGACTTGGACATACTCCTATTACATATCGCACGTCCTCTAAAGTCTTAACCAATGGTGAAGAAACATTCTCTCATATTTTTGAAGAGATCAAAAAAGCAACACATCACATTCATTTAGAATATTACATTCTCCGCCACGATGACCTTGGTCAAGAATTAAAGGACATTCTAATTGAAAAAGCGAAAAATGGCGTGATTGTCCGCTTTTTATATGACGATGTAGGAAGCTTAAAGCTTTCTCGTCAATATATTGCTGACCTAGAAAAGGCTGGCGTTCAGATCGTTCCATTTTTACCAGTAAGGCTCCCCCTTTTAAATAATAAAATTAACTTCCGAAATCATAGGAAAATTGTTGTCATTGATGGAGAAGTGGGATTTGTCGGCGGGCTTAATATCGGAGACGAATACATGGGCAGAAGTAGACAATATGGATTCTGGCGTGATACACATCTGATGATTAAGGGCGAAGCAGTTCGTGACCTCCAGCAGATTTTCATGCAGGATTGGTATTATATGACGAATGAAAGATGCTCAGGTGTGGACTATTTCAAAGATTTCAGCCACATTGAGAGTACAACAGAAGGCGTACAAATGATTGCTGGCGGGCCTGACAAGCAGTGGGAGGTCATTAAAAATCTCTTTTTCTCTATGATCATCTCCGCTAAAAAGTCCATCTGGATCGCTTCACCGTATTTTGTCCCGGATGATGATATTCTGTCCGCATTGAAAATTGCCGCATTGAGCGGAGTAGATGTCCGGATTATTGCTCCAAAGAATCCAGATAAACGGATTGTGTTCCATGCGTCTCGTTCATACTTCCCAGAGCTTCTTGATGCAGGGGCGAAGGTGTACGAGTATGATCAAGGCTTTATGCATAGTAAATTTATTATTGTGGATAATGAACTGGCTTCAATTGGAACAGCAAACATGGATATGAGAAGCTTTCATTTGAACTTTGAAGTGAATGCCTTCCTCTATAAAACGAAAAGCACAGAGAAGCTTGTCAACGATTTCTTAGGTGATTTAGAGCAGTCACATGAAATTGTGTCAGAAGAGTTCGCAAAGAGACCTTTGAGGGTCAGACTGTTTGAATCAACTGCAAGATTATTATCACCACTTTTATAAAGATTGTATTTTCCCTCTTTTCTATAAGGGGGATTTTTTATTTTACGGAAATTATGATCAGTAAAATCATTTTTTGACACGGTGAAAATTCATTTTCCCTTTTCGCTTTCTTATAGACGAACAAGCTATAATACGGGCATCAAAGAGCGAGGGGCGAACTGAATGAATACAGCAATGATGGATAACGGTAAGCTTATCCGAATTACACATCATCTATCGAAAAGCCGGCTGGAGCATGTAAGAACGACGTGCAAATTTTATTGTCCTGAATGTAGGGAAGAGGTGCAATTAAAGCTAGGGGAGCATCGTGTCTATCATTTTGCGCATAAACAGCTGACAGCATGTTCGTTAGCCTCAGGCGAGACGGCTTATCATCAGGCGGGAAAGGAAGCCATTATGAATTGGCTGAAGCGGCTTGGACATAAACCAGCGCTGGAAAAGTATATGTCAAAGGTTCATCAGCGTCCTGATGTGACCGTCTCTATAGGAAATGAAACCTATGCAATCGAATTTCAATGTGCTAATATTTCCCAGAAGGAGCTGCGCAGAAGAACAGCAGGTCTCCGTGAAGCAGGTCTCTTTCCAATATGGATGATAGGGGCAAATCGTTTGAAACGAAAATCTGCCCAGCTTTTTTCTTTCTCATCCATTCATTGGGGATTTTTAAGGGAATCAGAGAAAAGGCGGTTGATTTTTTTCTGCCCGCTTCAAAATAAGTTCATCCATCTTGATCAATTTCTCGTGTTTCAACCAACGAAAATATGTGCGGCAATGACTGTCAGACCACCTTCCGCATACAGCAAAATTCCTTCACTCCTATCTGCGAGCTCAAGCAAGTGTCAAGTAAACCAACAATGGCTTAAATGTATACAGCAATTTAGGCAGCGTCCTCCTCGCATTTTATCAAATGAAAGCAAACGTTTGAGAGATATTTTTTATGAGCATCATCAAACGGCATTCCCTTTTTTGCCGACTGCATTATTTATCCCGGTGCAAGAAGCGTATATCTTTACAAGTCCCGTATATGTTTGGCAAGGTTGCCTCTATGATTGGATGATGAGGAAAAAGGGAAGCAGGCGAGTAACGATTCAACAGCTCATGAAAGAAATCAACCGTTGTGTTCAGATGAAAGAAGTGAAACTCCGATATAGTGATGTGTCAAGAGAAGAAATAAAAGGGGTGGTCACTGCATATGTAAAGGCGCTTGTAAGACAAGGGTTTTTACATATGACGAAAGAGGGTAATTATGAAGTATCGTCGAATCAAATGCCAATACAAACACTTGATGAAGTGCTAAAACGAGATGCTTTCTTATTTCATTAGCATGTTTCATGACCACTTTGATCATGATAAGAAAAAGGTGGTGCTGCTATTGAATCGAAAGAAACGCTTTTTTCTCATTTTTTTAGTCTGTTTGGTATTTATTTCTGCATATGATTTGACAAATATAGTTCAAAACAAAGAAGATAAATACAACACCAATTTCTTTCACTTTCCGAAAGGTTGGTTCAACACAACTCATGCAAGGGGGATTCATATGACTTCACAAAACAAAAACAATCATCTACCAGACAGAAGCGAAGTAAAAGAAGAAAACAAATGGCGCCTTGAAGATATTTTTGAAAGCGTCGATGCATGGAACAAGGAATTCGAAGCGGTCAAAAAAGAAATTCCGAAGCTGGCACAATTTAAAGGCAAGCTGGCCCATTCTGCTGATGTCCTGTATGAAGCCCTAACCTTTCAGGATCAACTTTCTGAAAAGCTTGGCAAGCTTTATACATATGCGCACATGAAATACGATGAAGATACAACGAACTCATCCTTTCAGGCGTTAAATGATAAAGCCTCGAATCTATTTACACAGCTGTCTAGTACATCTGCTTATATTGTTCCAGAGATTTTATCAATTCAAGAAGATAAATTGCAGCAATTTATTCTGGAAAAAGAAGAATTAAAACTGTATTCTCATGCTCTCGAAGAAATTAATAAAGAGCGTCCACATATTTTAAGTGAGGAACAAGAAGCTTTATTAGCTGAGGCCTCTGAACCACTTTCATCTGCATCTACTACTTTTAGTATGTTTAACAACGCCGATATTTCGTTCCCTTCTGTAAAGGATGAGAATGGGGAGGAAAAGAAAATTACCCACGGCAACTTTATTACATTTTTAAATAGTGATGATCGTGAAGTGAGAAAGAATGCCTTTAAAGCTGTGTATAAAACGTATGATCAGTATAAGAACACACTTGCTTCTACACTAAGCGGTTCAATTAAAAAGGATAATTTTTATGCAAAAGTACGAAATTACAAATCGGCAAGAGAAGCAGCACTATCACGAAACAGCATCCCAGAAGAAGTGTATGACAATCTAATTGATACAGTTCATCAATATTTACCGTTGTTACACCGCTATATTGAATTACGCAAAAAGGTATTAAAGCTTGATGAAGTGCACAATTACGACTTGTATACACCACTTGTGAAAGATGCTGGCATGAAGCTCACCTACGATGAAGCAAAGGATTATATGCTGAAAGGGTTAGCGCCATTAGGAGAAGAATATGTGTCCGTGTTAAAAGAAGGACTCGAAAATCGCTGGGTAGACGTTTATGAGAATAAAGGGAAACGAAGCGGTGCTTATTCATCAGGAAGCTATGGTACAAATCCATATATCCTCATGAACTGGCAGAATAACATTGATAATTTGTTTACGCTGGCTCATGAATTTGGGCACTCTGTACACAGCTACTACACGAGAAAACACCAGCCATATCCGTATGGAAACTATAGTATCTTTGTAGCTGAAGTGGCTTCCACTACAAATGAAGCGTTACTAGGCGAATACCTGCTTAATCATTTAGACGATAAAAAACAGCGCTTGTATGTATTAAACCACTTGTTAGAAGGATTTAGAGGAACAGTATTCAGACAAACGATGTTTGCTGAGTTTGAGCATCTTATTCATGTGAAAGCACAAGAAGGAGAGGCTTTAACGCCAGAATTTATGACGAACCTTTATTATGACCTGAACAAGAAGTATTTTGGTGACGGCATGGTGGTTGATAAGGAAATTGGATTAGAGTGGACGAGAATTCCTCATTTCTATTACAACTATTATGTGTATCAATACGCGACAGGCTATAGTGCGGCGCAGGCATTAAGCAAGCAAATCTTACAAGAAGGAAAACCAGCGGTAGAGCGCTATACAGATTTCCTTAAAGCAGGAAGCTCTGATTATCCAATCAATGTGCTGAAAAAAGCTGGTGTTGATATGGCTTCTAAAGAACCAATTGAAGCAGCATGCCAATTGTTTGAAGAAAAACTAAAAGAAATGGAAGAGCTCATCTCCAAAACAGGTGAGTAATGAAAAGACTTCTGTCAGACGTGTGAGTGCCAGCTCATCTTTTGACAGGAGTTTTTTTCTCATAAAAAAGACCTCTTCAGATGTAGAGGCCAATCCTTTTTAATGATCAACCTTTAAAACCTCTAAAGGTCTTACGGTGATTCATTCGATAAAGCGTAAAAAGAATCGCAGCAAATAAGAGTGGAGACGTCAAATAAAGAGGAAGCATTTTCATTAAGCCTAATATATTTAAAAAGAAACATAAGCCAATGGCAACAAGTCCAATAGTTGTGCTGCGCATGCAGATCCCCCCATTTTTTTGTTACTTTTACTATATGAAAGTGACAACCCTCTTATGTTTTGTGACAAAAATATGAACATATAGTATATCTGTTGTCATAAGTCGACAAAATTTGATATACTACAGATGTGAAATTAATCACATACAAACATTACCCCTTTGTTTGACCGTGAAAAATTTCTCCCATCCCCTTTGTTGTCGTTAAGACATAGTGAAACCGCGCTTATCCCGGCGCGGTTTCTTCGTGTCTATAAATAGAACAAATGTTCCTTTTTGGAGTAAAGAAAAAACATGGGTCAGCACCCATGTTCATTTTCACAGCGATATACATCAAGATCTGTATGGTTGTCATTCTCTTTATAGCGCCAAAACATTTCTTGCTGCACTTGTACACGTTCTACCTTTTGAGCGAAAGCTAGCTTCTTCATTTCTCGTTCAACTTCTTCAAGCGTCAGGTCATAAACAACGGCTATCTCTTTTGCGGATGCAAATTGAAAGTATGCAATAAACCATTCAATTGGAGGCCGTTCAGATGGTGTTGGTTTTTCACCAATCATTTCAAAAAGAATTTCCTCGTATATATCATAAGAGTAGGCACCTGAAATTTTTAATCCTTCATCTCCATTTACGGTATTAAAAAAGGCGAAGGTCGGAAGCTCAGATACGTCCATTTCAGCTGCAATTTTCATATCACATTGCAGTGCTTTCACCGCACTTTGAGAATGAATGTCGCGCTGGAATTCCTCGATGTCCAGACCAGCACTTTTTGCATTTTCTATCAGCACCTGCTCACTTGTGACATCTTGCTGATGGCAAAAAAGCGATTCTTGAATGAGACGCAAAAATTTCATTCCGCATTTTCTTCCTTGAAGCTCCGCTGCTTTTAATGCGAGTGAGGCGAGGTAGGGTGATGTCACAATTTGTTCAGACAGCATTTGTTCTTTTTTGGTCTGCGTTTTAGTGGCAAATTTCCCCCATGCTTCAGTCAGTAAATGTTTCTTTCTTTTCCGATTCAATGCATTAATACTAGAACTTGTTACTGTTCGTAAAGTGAAAAAACGGCCATATTTCATTTTCAATTTTTTAATGGATGGCTCTAATAACCAGCAGTCTGGGCTTAGCGGATCAATGAATACATAGATTTCAATCGGCTTTTGAGGATGTCCGTGACAGTGTGAGAAATATTGATCGTGCGAATTGCAGCTCAAGATCGTCCATCCTTTTCAGGTGTTTGGTTGACCATATGACGAGCCGTCAGAGAAAGCCGTTCAAATAAAAAGTCACGAATATCGCCGGTTAGTCCTACTTGATCCATTGCATCCTCCATGCATTCAAGCCATGCGTCCGCCCGCTCCTCAGTAATCGGAAAAGGGAGATGTCTCGCCCGCAGCATTGGGTGGCCATGCTCCTCTGTATAAAGCGGTGGTCCGCCTAAATATTGCGTTAAAAACTGTTTTTGTTTTCTTGCTGTTTCTTTTAAGTCATCCGGGAAAATAGGATGAAGCAAAGGATGACACTTTACATTTTCATAAAAAGTATCAACAAGTTGCGATAGAAGTTCCTCTCCAACCGCTTCGTAAGGTGCGTTAAACGATTGTACCATGTTGACTACTCCTTTTACTCGTAGTTAATAGGATGACTCACCCTATTGCGCATTTCATTTATTTCAAAAGTGATATTCAGTTTGTTCTATTTTATTGTTTCTATTCTTGTACTTATTTTAACAACCTCATCTCAATTCCACAAACAAACAGCTTTGGTCTGCTCGAAATAAAGATTGTGGCGGGTTCCGTGATCAATTGACCATATCATAACACATTCAGTCAAAAAAGGGGGAAAAGCGACATACAAAAAACCGAAGAGGTTATTCTCTTCGGTTTAAGCGAAATATTGAGCTGTGATTTTCTTTACATAATTTTGTGTTTCTTTAAATGGAGGGATGCCCCCGTATTTATCTACATTTCCTGAACCTGCATTATAGGCAGCTAAGGCGAGTGAGATATTTCCGTTATATTTCTGAAGCATTTGTTTTATATACTTCGTACCGCCTTCAATGTTTTGGGCAGCATCAAAGGCATTGTTGACGCCAAGTGACTTAGCCGTAGATGGCATGAGCTGCATGAGACCAAGCGCACCTGCATGGCTGACAGCATTCGTGCGATAGCCGGATTCCTGCTTGATGACTGCGTGAATGAGCTTTTCAGGAACGCCATGCTTTTGAGCCATTTGTGACACGATTTGATTAATCTCTTTTGATGATGAGCCACTGGAGACAGCCTTTTGAAGCGGCGGTGTGTAGCTGTTGTTTAAGACATTTCCAATGCCATTCGCTGTATTTAATTGATTGTCATTTGCATACAAAGATTGAGCCTCAAGCTGATCACTGCCGGCAATCGCAGATAAATATGGGTTTGTACGCGCATATTGCGTGTTCGGAGCCGTTGATGGGTCCGTGCCCATAAAAGCAGAGATGGAAAGCGGGAGACGTGATAATTCTGATCCGCCTAAAAAATCTTGCAGCAGCGACTGAAATGAAGCTTGGGCATTCGATTCTTGACCCGCAGACATTTGCGTTTGTGCTGGATCTGTTTGTAACGTTTTAAGCGCTTGAAGCTGCATAAAGGATTGAAGTTGATTAACGTTCATCATGTTCCTCCTTCAAGGAATTCATCTATTCTGTGTTTTCATTTTTTCTTCATAAAAACGAACGACTTTGTTTTTCGTGTTTCGTACTGGGATATGAAATTTGCGGAGCAATGTGGAGAAAGCGGCTTGTCCGATTTCCAGGTCGCTCACTTCAAATTCAAGTTCATAGTCCTCTACTGTTAAATATCGGCTGTGATCCAAAACAATTAAGCCTTCTTGGATCATTTTTTCTGCTCTTGACGTTTCAAGTGAACCAAAGTACACAATTTGATCCTTTTGAATGTTCAGGTGGTCTAATCTGTCCGCAACTTCACCTTCTGGCAGCTCAAAATCGTTAAGTTGTGATGGGGGAGCGATCGTTTGGTGGGTTTCAAGCAAGCCTATCTCGTGCGGTTCCTTTAATGTGAGCACCCATTGACCGTTTTTTTCTCTCATTCTTAATGCAGCCAATTGAGATTTTATATCAAATTGAGGTGTATCAAAATAATAGTTGGTTTGCGTGTGGAAATCCGCATCCTTCAATTGAAAATGCTGTTTCAGCTGTTCAAATTCTTCTTTCATTAATAATTGTTTTAGTTCTATTTCAATTTCCTGTGCCATTTTGACATCAACCTTTCATTTAGAGGAAATATGATTATTGTACATGAAGTGTGTTCACCATGTAAAAGACTGTTTTTTCTCTTTATTTTCTTTAGGCGTGGACCAAAATGAATGAAGAATCGTGTGAAAGAATCATTTAAAAGAGAAAAACAGGATTTTCTCCAAAAGTTCGGTTTATCAATATTGAACTTGATATGATAAAATAAAGCTGTACTTTGTTGTAAAGGAGATCATGATGCAAAACAGAATTGAAATCACAGAAGCAACTTTAAAAGAAGACAGGCTGATTTTGACAATCCAGTCAGAAGAGCAAATCCAAAAAGCAAAAGCATCAGGACAAATGCTTGTTGATTCTGATCACTTTGCGTTCGTTTACATACTTGAAACCGAGGAGTCCTTTTCGTATCTTATTTTAGGGGAACATACATGGGCTCCATTAAAAGAAGCAATGAATCGTGACATCCCTGTCTATTTGGCATCGGATGAATATTCGCTGGAACTCATTCAGCTTCAACAGGAATTACATTATTTAATCGACAATATTAAAGACAATGCCAATTACGGAGATATGGAAGAGAAAGTGAAAAGCACATTCCTCTGAAATAATTAGGTATATGGAATTGGGGGAAGTTTCATGGACAAAAAACAATGGGATCAATTCCTCGCACCGTATAAACAAGCAGTCGAAGAATTAAAAGTGAAACTAAAAGGCATTCGAAAGCTGTATGAATTCGAGGATGACCATTCACCAGTAGAATTTGTCACAGGCCGAGTGAAACCCGTTGCCAGCATATTAGAAAAGGCAAAGCGTAAAAACATCCCGATGCATGAGATTGAAACGATGCAGGATATTGCTGGGCTTCGCATTATGTGCCAGTTTGTAGAAGATATACAAGTCGTGAAAAAAATGCTCCAGTCACGTAAAGATTTTGTGGTTGTAGATAAACGCGACTATATTGCAGAACATAAAGAAAGCGGATACCGCTCTTACCACCTTGTTGTGTTATATCCGCTGCAAACGATCAACGGAGAGAAGCAGCTCCTTGTCGAAATCCAAATTCGTACGCTTGCGATGAACTTTTGGGCGACCATTGAGCATTCTCTGAATTATAAATATAGCGGGAATATCCCGGAGAAGGTCAAGCTGCGCCTTCAAAGAGCATCTGAGGCAGCATCTCGTCTCGATGAAGAAATGTCCGAAATTAGAGGGGAAATTCAAGAAGCACAAGTGGCATTTTCCCGGAAAAAGAAAAATGACAGCTGAGCCAGTTTGATCAAATATGATGCTGCCCTCTCATAGCAGCAAGGTGAAAAAGGAGAAGAATTCATGAAATTTGCAGTTTCTTCAAAAGGGAATTCTGTATCTGACACGCTCAAAAGTAAAATTCAGACCTACTTATTGGATTTTGGCATGGAACTAAATGAAGAGGAACCGGATCTTGTCATTACGGTTGGTGGAGACGGCACCCTTCTTTATGCCTTTCACCGCTACAGCAGCCGTCTGAATGAAACAGCCTTTGTCGGTGTTCATACAGGTCATCTTGGCTTCTATGCTGACTGGGTGCCGAGTGAAATTGAAAAACTCGTCTTAGCCATTGCGAAAACGCCTTATCATATTGTGGAATATCCGATCTTAGAGGTCATTGTCAGATACAACGACGGCGGCAGAGAAGAGAAATATTTAGCAATGAATGAATGTACGATTAAAAGCATGGAAGGGACACTTGTGGCAGATGTTGAAATCAGAGGCCAGCTGTTTGAAACATTCAGAGGAGACGGCCTTTGTTTGTCTACTCCATCAGGCAGTACGGCCTATAATAAGGCACTTGGAGGCGCCATTATTCATCCTTCCATTAGAGCCATTCAGCTGGCAGAAATGGCTTCAATCAACAACAGAGTGTTCCGGACGGTCGGTTCACCGCTTATTTTGCCTGACCACCATACTTGTGTGATTAAGCCGAGGAATGATGTCGATTTTCAGGTGACGATTGATCATTTGACGCTGCTTCATAAAGACGTCAAATCCATTCAATGCCGGGTGGCAGATGAGAATGTCCGTTTTGCTAGATTTAGACCGTTTCCGTTTTGGAAAAGGGTGCAAGATTCCTTTATCGGAAAAGGAGAATAAGAAAGAGGTTGTTCTCGCTGGAATACTTTACGTTAAACAAAACCATGACAGCCAAAGAAGAAGGGCTGTTTTTAAAGGAATATTTAATTGATCTTGGTATTTCGAAAAGAATGCTGACGGATATTAAGTTTGATGGCGGTGACCTCCTCATTAATGGAGAGCATGTTACCGTGAGATATGAGCTGCATGAAGGGGACAGGCTCACTATTTTATTTCCCGAGGAAAAAGTGAGTGAAGGGCTGAAGCCTGCACCGATTCCGCTTGATATTATATTTGAGGACGAGCATGTCCTTGTGCTGAATAAAAGGCCGTATATTCCTTCGATCCCTTCTCGGGAGCACCCCGAGCACAGTATTGCGAATGGATTACTGCACCATTATGCAAAGCAGTCTGTTCGGCATACGGTTCATTTAGTGAACCGTCTTGATCGTGATACATCTGGTGTTATGCTTGTGGCGAAGCATCGCTTTGCCCATAGCCTTTTATCTAAGGCGCAAAAGAGTGGAGCGGTTAAGCGAACATACAGAGCGTTTACACATGGCATGATCACAGAAAAACATGGAACCATCGCTGCAAAAATTGCCCGAAAAGGGGATAGTATCATCGAGCGGATGGTTGATGATACTGGGCAGGAGGCAGTGACGCATTATACCGTGCGAGCGGTAATCGCTGAGTTGAATATGTCGGATGTGTCTCTCACGCTTGAAACCGGGAGAACACATCAAATTCGTGTGCATATGCAATTTCTTGGGCATCCGCTCATCGGAGATACGCTGTATGGCGGAAGGGCCGAGCGGATAGACAGGCAGGCACTGCATAGTGAAACCCTTGTGTTTCCTCATCCGATGACAGGTGAGCAAATGACATTTTCAGCTCCGCTTCCTGATGATATGAAATCCTTGCTTTTTAATTAGAGAAACCCGGTCACCTGCATCGCAGGGCCGGGTTTTTTTATAATGTGAAATGCTGAAATCTTGAATCGTCATAAGGCATAGATGAGGGAACGGAGACCGTTTTAAGCTCAGGGTATGTGAGGGCAGACAGTTTGTTGCCAAATACGCAGCCTGTATCAATATTGACGGTTCTGCCAACGAATCGAGGTTCTTTCACAGGTGTATGGCCGTACACAATCCACGGTTTTCCGTGATATTCCTTTGCCCAGTCCTTGCGAACAGGCCGTCCATCTGGCCATGTTTCTCCTGTGACGGCACCAAATAATAAATAGGACCGCATCTGTTTATTCGGCTTTTTTCCAATATCCTTTTCCTTCATCGCTGCGTGTGCAATGATCAGCTCATCAGGAATGAGTACATCATAAAGCGGAGCCTTCTCGAATAACTGCTTAAATTCATGTGACAATTTGTTTTGTTCATGAGTTGGCAGTTTTTTTATTTCGTTCACTGTCGTTTCGATGCCATGAAGCAATTTGACGGGATTTCCTTTTAAATAACGATAAAGCTTAAAGCAATGGTTGCCAGGTACATATCGGATTGCACCGTGTGAATAGGCATGAATGACAAATCGCATGACGTCTACTGACTGAGGCCCTCGATCTGTTAAATCACCAACAAGGGCCAGCGTTCTCTTATCAGGATGGACGGGTAATCCATGTTTGAGTTCGTATCCTAGTTTGTGTATGAGGGTAAGCAGCTCTTCGTAGCAGCCGTGGATATCGCCAATGATATCGAATTTCATAAGGTTTCCTCCTGATTTTTTTCATCCATTCGTCGGATATAAAGAAGTTTGAATTTTAGAAAATATAACGAATGGCTTTCATTTCATTTAGGCAATTGTTAGAATCAATGCTTTAACGTAAGACTTTTAAAATTAAACATGAATGTTAGGAGGCTTTAGCCAATGGAGCATACATCTGTTTCATCACTCGTTGTCGTTATTATTGTCGCCTTTTTCACCCCTATTTTATTGCACCGATTTAAGCTGACCATTCCGGTCGTTGTAGCTGAAATCATTATGGGGCTCATCATTGGGAAAAGCGGTCTTCAACTGGTTGTCGAACATGATGCGTGGTTAGATACATTATCCATGCTCGGTTTTATTTTTCTGATGTTTTTAAGTGGACTTGAAATAGATTTTTCTTCTTTTGAGTCAAAGAAGAAAGCACGAGAACTTCCAAATGGTTTAAAAGAACCAAATACATTTAAAGCGGCCACCATTATTTTTCTTGGGGTATTTTGTATTTCTTTTATCCTGTCCTATGCGTTTGTACTCGCAGGGTTTATCCAAAATGCCTTTTTAATGACGCTCATTATCTCTACCATCTCATTAGGCGTAGTGGTGCCAACCTTAAAAGAGGAAAAGTTGATGCAGACGAATATCGGTCAAATCATTCTGCTTGTAGCTGTCATTGCTGATTTGGTCACGATGATTTTACTTGCTGTGTTTTCCTCCATTTATGGAGATGGAACAGGGAACATGTGGCTTCTGCTCTTATTATTTGCTGCAGGCATTCTTCTTTATTTATTTGGCCGCGTATTTAAGACAAAGTCAATTTTTCAGTCGATGTCAAAAGGAACCGTGCAAATTGGGACAAGGGCAATCTTTACTCTCATTATAGTCTTAGTTGCCTTATCTGAATCACTCGGGGCTGAAAATATTCTTGGGGCGTTTTTAGCTGGCGTACTTGTGTCCCTTCTTTCGCCAAATAAAGAGCTCGTTCAGCAGCTGGACTCATTTGGCTACGGATTTTTAATCCCGATCTTTTTTGTGATGGTCGGAGTGGATCTGAATATATGGGCACTGTTTAAGGATCCAACCATCATGATCATGATTCCGCTGCTGTTTATTGCGTTGCTTATAAGTAAGCTCATCCCAATTCTTTATTTGAAAAAATGGTATGACATGAATAAGGTCATCGGCTCCGGCTTTTTATTAACTTCAACGTTATCTCTCGTCATTGCAGCAGCGACGATTGGTGAGCGGCTCGGTGTCATTGATCATAAAATGTCTGGAGCGCTGATTTTAGTTGCTGTGCTAACGAGTATTTTAACACCTGTTTGGTTTAAAGCGCTCTTTAAAAAAGAACAAGCGGCGAGCCATAAGAAGCGTGTGACCTTTATTGGTGCAAATCAGCTGACCTTACCCGTCACACTTGATTTGCATCAGGATGAATATGACATTCGGATTTTGCATGTGTTTCAAGAAAATAAGGAAGCACTGCTGGCAGACTCTATCTTTGAAGTCGAATCAATTGAACAATACGATGATGAGACGCTGAGAAAGGCAGGCGTCGGCCAAGAGGATGTCCTTGTCGTCGCAACAGGCAGTGAGACAAAAAATAAGGAAATTGCTTTATTTGCAAAAGAAGAAGGAGCAAAACAAGTCATTGCAAGTGTCAATAAAGCTGAGGCAGAGCTGACATTGAAGGAAGCGGGCATTGATACGTTTTCTACTTTCCTTTCATCTAAAACGGTGCTAAGAGCTTTGATTGAAGCACCTGATGCGATTCGATTGCTAACAAATGAGGATTCTTCTTTGTATCAAATTCAAATGAACAATCATCGTTATCATAATGTCATGCTGAGAGAATTTCCTTTCACCGGTGATTTGGTATTTGTCCGGATTTTCAGAGGGGTAGACAGCTTAGTACCGCATGGAGATACGACACTTAGAAGCGGCGACCGTGTGCTTGTATCGGGCTCCCGGGAGTATGTAGCAGGACTAAGAGCCCAATTAGAATGACAATGAACCCTTGACCAATGAACAATTCCTGATTAAGATAGAGGTACAACATCATATATTTGATCCACTAGGGGAGTCCTTTAAAAGGGCTGAGATAAAAGTGTCGACTTTTAGACCCTCATTACCTGAACAGGTTCATACCTGCGTAGGGAAGTGGTGCGGTTTTTGACTATGCTTTTTACAAATTCCAAGCCACTTTCCACGCGGAAAGTGGCTTTTTTATATGGAAAAACAGGAGGAGAGGAACATGACGTTTTCAACAGAATGTAAAGAGGCTGCAGCAACATGGTGGAATGGAAGCTTTACGCATCCTTTTGTCAAAGGGATTGGGGATGGCACACTTTCACTCGATCGTTTCACCTATTACGTGATGCAGGATTCGTATTATTTAACTCATTTTGCAAAGGTGCAGGCATATGGAGCGGCGATTAGTGAAGACTTACATACGACGGGCAGAATGGCGTATCATGCCCAGGGCACGTATGAAGCAGAGCTGTCGCTGCATAGGAAATTTACAGAGCTTCTGCAAATTTCTGATGAAGCCATTGAGAACTTTAAGCCTTCCCCGACTGCTTATGCGTATACCTCTCATATGTACCGGTCTGTAAAAAGCGGACGGTTTGAAGAGATTTTAGCCGCGTTATTACCGTGTTACTGGCTCTATTATGAGGTAGGTGAAAAGCTGAAACAAACAACACCTGACCATCCAATTTACCAAGAATGGATTTTGACATATGGAGGCGATTGGTTTAAGGAACTCGTTTTCGAACAGGTGAACCGCTTTGATGAACTAGCAGAAAAAGCACCAGAACATGTACGCGCCAATATGAAAGAAAATTTTGTGATTTCAAGCTATTACGAATATCACTTTTGGGAGATGGCGTATCAAAAAGAATTGTGGCAAACAGCATGCTTAGATGGGGTTGGTGCAAATGGAACTCCACGCAGTGACAAATGATTCGCTTCCTGCGGGTGAACTGATCAAACAAATAAAAGCCATTGCGTCTGAAGTGGATTTTATTCATATTCGGGAACGGTCTAAAACAGCAGGTGAGCTTGTTGATCTCGTGAAGAATCTCCTTTTAGAAGGTGTACCGAAAGAAAAGCTCGTAATCAATGACCGAGTAGACGTGGCGCTGCTAACCAATATTCACAGGGTGCATCTTCCGGGCCATAGCTTTTCGCCGAAAGAGCTGCGAAGAAAATTCCCTCACCTTCATGCAGGGGTGTCCGTCCATTCGATAGAAGAAGCGAAAGCAGCAGAGAAAAATGGAGCAGAGTATGTCATGTTTGGGCACGTATATGACACCTCTTGTAAACCAGGACTCCAGGCAAGAGGTGTACAGCTTGTGAAAGAACTGACTTCTGCACTAACAATTCCAGTGGTGGCCATCGGCGGGATGACCCCAGAACGAGTTCCAGAATTGAAACACGCTCATGTGAAAGGAATCGCTGTCATGTCTGGGATTTTTACTCATCATCAGCCGCTTATGATGGCACAAGCATTTTCTGAAAAGGTAAAGGAGAATCCTTATGAAAAAGCATTATGACGTTGCAATCATTGGTGGTGGAATCATAGGGATGTCAATCGCCTATCACCTTGCAAAAGCAGGAAAACAGGTGATCTTATTTGAAGCGAATGAGATAGGAAAGCAAACGACAAGTGCGGCTGCCGGGATGCTCGGTGCACATGCTGAAGGAGAGGGGCATGAGGATATTTTCTTTCAGGCAGGCAGAGCAAGCCAGGCATTATACGAAAAATTAAAGGTCGATCTTTTGCATGAATCAGGCATTGATATTCGGACTTCAGCAGGCGGCATCATGAAGGTCGCCTTTACTGAAGAAGAGAAGCAGGCCCTTTGCCGGATGCAGCATTTGTCTACGTTTAAGTGGCTTGATGCAAGCAGCGTAAAAAAATGCATGCCTCAAGTCACAGATCACATGCTGGGAGCAGGTTTGATTGAAGAGGATGTGCATGTGGAGCCTTATGCTGTATGCAGGGCTTTGTGGCAGGCGGCGGTCCGGTACGGAGCAGATGTGAAAGAGTGTACACCTGTGATCGAAGTGAAGCGGGACAAAGAAGTGTTAACTGTCAGAACAACGAAGGGCACATTCACATGTGATGACCTGACAGTTGCAAGTGGTGTATGGTCTGGCCGTTTTTTTGAAGAGCTCGGATTATCTCATTCTCTTTATCCAGTAAAAGGAGAATGTGTGTCTGTATGGAATAACGGTCCAGCGCTCGCACACACCATTTATCATGATCATTGTTATATCGTTCAGCGAGATAGTGGAAAGCTTGTTATCGGTGCAACGATGAAGCCAAACGAGTGGCAGGCTGTTCCAACGCTTGGCGGCATGGAAGCTGTGATTCAAAAGGCGTCTCAGCTGATGCCTTCTATTAAAGAGATGCCGATTGAAGAGTGCTGGGCAGGCCTTCGTCCGGCGACAAACGACCGGCATCCCTATATCGGAAGACATCCAGAAGACAAGCGTATTCTTTTTGCTGCAGGGCATTACAGGAATGGCATTTTACTTGCGCCGATTACTGGAGAAATCATTCGTGACCTCATATTAGACAAACCGGTCAAAGAGGAATGGCTTCACGCATTTCGTATTGGACGAAAGGAGGCACTATTCGTATGAAGATTCAATTGAATGGCAGAATCGTTGACTTCGATCAAGAGAATGGAACGATCTATGATCTGCTATCAGCCTATCAGCTTGAAAACCGTGTGGTGATCGTTGAAAAGAACCAAGAAATCATTGATAAAGAAGCGTTTCAACAAGTAGTGATTCAACCAAATGACACGATTGAAATCGTTCATTTTGTAGGAGGAGGATGATCCAATGCTGCACATTGGCGGAAAAACATTCACATCAAGACTATTACTCGGAACAGGGAAGTACCCATCATTTGAGGTTCAAAAAGAAGCGGTGAACGTATCGGAAGCCGAAATTTTAACCTTTGCTGTCAGAAGGATGAACATATTCGAAGCATCTCAGCCTAATTTTCTAGAGCAGCTTGATTTATCAAGATATACGCTGCTTCCGAATACAGCTGGTGCAAGTACAGCAGAAGAGGCAGTGCGTATTGCCCGTTTAGCAAGGGCTTCTGGGCTGTGTGACATGATCAAGGTAGAAGTCATTGGCTGTTCAAGGTCTCTTTTGCCAGATCCAGTTGAAACATTAAAAGCATCTGAAATGCTGCTCGAAGAAGGATTTATCGTGCTGCCATATACATCTGATGATGTGGTGCTCGCAAGAAAATTAGAAGAACTCGGTGTCCACGCCATCATGCCAGGTGCTTCTCCGATTGGTTCAGGCCAAGGCTTACTAAATCCTCTGAATCTCTCATTTATTATCGAGCAGGCGAAGGTGCCGATCATTATTGATGCTGGCGTAGGTTCTCCGAAGGATGCAGCTTATGCGATGGAGCTTGGAGCTGACGCAGTATTACTAAATACCGCTGTCTCTGGTGCAAAGGATCCTGTGAAAATGGCAAAAGCAATGAAACTGGCGATTGAATCAGGAAGACTAGGCTATGAGGCAGGACGTATTCCCCTGAAAAACTATGGGACAGCGAGCAGTCCACAGGAAGGAATGCCGTCATTTTGAGCACTCGTTATTCACGCCAAGAGCTTTTTCAGCCAATTGGAACAGAGGGACAAAAGCGGCTAAATGACTCAAAGGCGGTCATTATTGGAGCGGGGGCACTTGGAACGGCTAGTGCAGAAATGCTCGTTCGTGCCGGAGTTGGATCTGTCACCATTTTGGACCGAGATTATATTGAATGGAGCAACCTTCAGCGCCAGCAGCTTTACACGGAGCAAGACGTGAAGGATCGGCTGCCAAAGGCTGTGGCGGCTGAAAAAAGACTCAAGCAAGTAAACAGTGACGTTTACGTCAAAGGCATCGTGATTGATGTAACTGCTCACAATATTGACGAACTGGTCAGTGGGGCTTCGATCATTGTCGATGCAGCGGATAATTTTGAGGTAAGAATGATTGCAAATGATGCTGCTGTCAAACATCAAATTCCGTTCCTTTATGGGGCCTGTGTAGCCAGTTATGGTATTCAATTTACTGTGATTCCTGGTGAGACGCCGTGTTTACACTGTCTGCTTGAACATTTACCTGCACAAGGCATGACATGTGATACAGCAGGTATCATTAGTCCAGTTGTGCAGCAGGTGGCCGCATATCAAGTGGCAGATGCACTTAAATATTTAACAGGACATCAAGTGACGCCAATATTAAAATCCTTCGATTTATGGAAAAATGAACGGTCTGACATTCGGTCGGTCGCGTCTTTAAAGAAGAAGCAATGTCCAAGCTGTGGACTTAAGACGTATCCATTTCTTTCATATGAGAAGAGTGCGAAGGCAGATGTACTATGCGGCCGTAATACGGTACAAATCCGCAGTGCAGCAGAAACACCGCCACCTTTATATGAAGTAGCTCTTCGGTTAAAGAAAGCAGGGATGGATGTGCTTGAAAATCCATATTTGCTTTCATGTCAAAAGGATGAATTTAAGCTTGTCTTATTTAAAGATGGCAGAGCGCTTGTTCATGGAACCAATGATATTGCCAAAGCAAGAACGATTTATCATCAATGGATTGGCTAATGAGAGGTGTGAAGAAATGACGATCAAAAAAGCATTCACAATCGCGGGTTCTGATTCTGGCGGCGGAGCAGGCATTCAGGCAGATTTGAAAACTTTTCAGGAGCTCGGTGTGTATGGAATGTCTGCAATCACAGCGATTACTGCGCAAAACACACTAGGTGTTCACGGGATTTACCCGCTTTCAATTGAGGCGTTAGAGCGTCAAATAGATGCAGTGGCAGAAGATTTACTGCCAGATGCCGTCAAAACAGGGATGCTGTGGAGTGCAGACATGATCAAGATCGTAGCGGAAAAAACGGTTCAATATGATATGAAGCTGATTGTAGATCCAGTCATGATCGCAAAAGGGGGAGCCTCTTTATTAAATGAAGATGCGGTCGCTGCGATGAAAACACACTTGCTGCCTGTGAGCTATGCTGTAACGCCGAATCTTCCTGAGGCAGAAGTACTGTCAGGTTTACGTATTCAGACGAAAGAGGATCGCTATCTGGCAGCAGAGCGCCTTTATGAGCTCGGTACGAAACATGTCGTGATCAAAGGCGGCCATGGTCCATCTGATGGGATGATTACAGACCTGCTGTATGATGGAAAAGGCTTTATTGAAATCACAAATGAACATATTGATACACCACATACACATGGCACAGGCTGCACGTTTGCAGCAGCATTAACAGCTGAAATTGCGAAAGGTTATTCGATAAAGGAAGCCTTTGAAACAGCAGAAACCTTTGTCCATGAAGCGATCAAATTCCCTTTACGAATTGGATCTGGACACGGGCCTACGAACCATTTTGCTTATCAGCAAAACAGAATCAAACGTTAAGGGAATCGAACCGCCTTCCTTGTGAGGGCGGTTTTTTTGCGAAAATGAAACTTTCTTTCAGAGGAAATTGTCATTCTCTTATGATCTGTGATAATATTATGATCAGGTACTAATACTATGTCTTGAAAAAATAGGAGGCTTTATTACATATGAACTTTTCTTTAGAAGGCCGTAATATCGTGGTGATGGGTGTTGCCAATAAACGAAGCATCGCTTGGGGAATTGCCCGTTCACTTCATGAAGCTGGAGCTCGTTTGATTTTTACTTATGTTGGAGATCGTCTTGCTGAATCGGTAAAAGAGCTTGCAAGCACACTTGAGCGTGATGATTCAATTATTCTTCCGTGTGATGTGACAAGTGATGAAGAAATCGAAAAATGTTTTGCTGAAATTAAAGAAAAAGTACAAGTCATTCATGGCGTTGCGCATGCCATTGCATTTGCAAATAAGGAAGAGCTTGTTGGCGAATACTTGAACACGAATCGTGAAGGTTTCCTTTTGGCGCACAACATTAGTGCATACTCATTAACTGCTGTAGCAAAAGCAGCACGTCCATTAATGACAGAGGGTGGAAGCATTGTGACGCTTACATACCTAGGCGGAGAGCGTGTTGTATCTAACTACAACGTAATGGGTGTAGCAAAAGCATCACTTGAAGCAAGTGTGAAATATTTAGCAGCTGATTTAGGCGCAGAAGGCATCCGCGTGAACAGTATTTCTGCTGGTCCAATTCGTACGTTATCTGCAAAAGGCATCAGCGGCTTTAATACCATTCTAAAGGATATTGAAGAGCGTGCACCACTTCGCCGTACAACAACTCCTGAAGAAGTTGGCGATACAGCTCTATTCTTATTCAGTGATCTATCTCGCGGCATGACAGGTGAAAATCTGCATGTTGATTCTGGCTTCCATATCATTGCCCGCTAAACGAATACATGACTTGCAGCATACCGATGAAGGGTATGCTGTTTTTTTATTTTTCTTCTGATTTGAGGCCTCCGTTCATATATATAAGGAATGAATCATTCGGGAGGGATTAGTATGTCAAATAAAGGTGATGAGAATCAAAAGCCGCTGATGTATATTGTTCAGCCGAGCTATCAAGAATCAAAGCCGGCCATGCAAAATATTGTGAGAAAGCGAAAGAAATCAGAAAAACAGCCAGAAAGTGATCACAATGCAAAAGGCGAGATCGAAGAAAGCACGCAGCAGGAGCCTGCGGCTCAAGAAATAGAGCAGAAAAAAGAAGCCGAGCCGCCTGGACTTCAGCAAGATCGAGATATAAAAAAAGAAGCCGAATTTACAGAAGAACGAGATATCGCACAAGAGGCTGAGCTTGCAGAGGAACAACAGAATACACAAGAAACCGAGCTTACACAGGAACAAGAGAACATACAAGAACCAGAGCTCATACAAAAGCAAGAGCCTCAGCAAGAAGAAGGAAACCAGCCAGAAGGTGTCTTTCATGAAACAAAAGAAGAACCAAGAAGAAAACGAGTGAAAAAGCCTTTAAGTCAGATGAGTATTGATGAAAAAGTCGATTTTCTCACAAGACTGCCTCATAATATGCCAAGGGCTCTTTGTCTGATTGAAGCTGATGGTAAAACATATAGAGGAATCATCATGGATCGAAAAGATGATACTGTGATCATTCGTACAGCAGGCGGGGGAAATCCAGTCGAATTAGCGATTGCTGAGATTTCTTCCATCCACCCGCTTGGTTTTTAACAAAGAAAAAAAGTCCCATATAGGGACTTTTTTTGTTAGCAGTTACGGTTGATGAGTCTTGGGTTTAGGCATTCGATTGCGCAGAAGCAGTCAAGGTCTACTTCAATGCAATATTTTGATTTTTCTAATCGGAACACATCACATAAGGAATCTTTATCTGTAAAATCTAAAATATGACGGTCTTTGTCAAATGCGATAAGCAAGCTGAGAGTTGCGCAGTGATCAGAGATGTGTTCGACTCTGAAAAATGCAGTGCTGAAGCAAGGGCCTGGATCTACTTCTCCGACATTTCCGAATGCGACGAATGGTTTTGATTTGGATGTAAAGAGAACAAATGGGACAGTGTCACCTAAAGAATGTGATGGAGAAAGGAGATTGCTGTAACAGCTGGTCGGGCAATCTTCTTCGACGGCATTTTGTAAGTCGTGAATGTTTTCAACAGCCTCTGCTACACAGTTCCATGAATGTTTGCGGCTCATATTCAACCCTCCTATACTAGGAAATTTGTTTGAGTGTTTGAGCACTGTTATCATCTACAAGCTATTTTTGCCGGTACGTGCATCTACTTTTAACCAATGCGGAAGCGGCCGCTTCTTATGCTGCCTGCTCCGCATAATTGGCTGTCATTCGTAAGGAAGGGGATGCTTTGACTCATGACAAGTTAGATGATCGGCCTGTTGATTTAGCCGTGGTGATGATGCTTTTTATCTTTCGATGGCATGACTCTGTCGACAAGCTCTGGGTTTAAGCATTGGATTGCGCAGAAGCAGTTTAAATCAACCTCAATACAAAAGTCCGTTTTTTCTAGACCAAAGAAGTCAGGGTCACAAGGGTGACACACGCTTAGCGTATGTCCGTGTACATCAACAGGTCTTAATACAGATAACGTAGCACAGCAGTCGTGTAATTTTTCAACCCGGAAGAAAATAGATTCGAAGCATTGGCAATCGTCAACGAATCCTCCAATATTTCCGAAAGTAGAGAACAACCCGCCCTTTTTATCAAAAAGTAAAAACGGAATCGTATCTTTTCCAGAAACTGTTGGGCTTAATAAATTACTGTAGCAGCTCGTAGGACATTTATCTTCTACAGCTTCCTGCTCTGCTAAAATCTTATCAACCGCATCGCATACACAGTTTTCATCATGTCGGCCATGGTGTTTTCCGCAGCTCATGGATTTCAGCTCCTTTAACAAGGTATTTGACTTTAGTCCTTAACAACATATGTATGCGCCCTCTAGTTGGTGTGGGTAAATGACCATTTATATTTGTTGTATTTTTATAAAAGGAAAAGCAGAGCTTTTCGCTCTGCTTTTGGACATTAGAGGATGCCGATTGCAACGATTGTCGCAACAAGAGTTTGTGTAAGTGTTTGGATTGCGATAGAGATGTCCGCATCGATTGTAGATACTGTAACGTTTCTTGAATTTTCGATGACAAGTTTTTGGCGGTTTGTTTGTTTGTGAGTAGCAGCTTGTAAGAGATCCTGCGTGACGCGGTCTGCCAAATCACCGTCTGCGATTGAGATGTTTGTAATGGTGATGATCGCTGTTTGAATCGCTACTTGGATAGATGCTGCAACCTGTGCATCGACAGAAGATACGTTAATGTCACAAGAGTCCCTAACGATAATGACCTCTTCAGATGTCTGCTTTGTGAAGCTTACTTGATCCAAATCTTGTAAGACATCTTCGTCATCATAATAATCGTCACAAAGTGCTTTTCTTTCATAGTTGCAATCGTCGTGGTGTTCGTGGTATCTGTGGTGTCCGTGGTGTGAACAGTTACGATCTAGAGCGACCCAAGAATATGGTTTAGAATCCATTTCTATTCCTCCTTCCGTTTACTTTATTAAATGCTGGAATGCGTTGTTTTGTCTCGGGCATTTACCCTAGCAGGCAACCCATTTTTATTTAATCGTTATTACGCTGAGCATTGCGACGCTGCTGAATACGATTTCGAAGTGAATTTCGATTTGGACGTACTTTTGGTTCAGGCACTACTTCTTCTGGCTGTTTTGCTGCCTCAGCCTGCCTTTTTTTCTCCTGCTGCTGTTCTACGAAATCATTTGCTTTCTTTTGTAAGTCCTCGACTAATTTCAAAATCATTCTTCTTTGATCATCTGAAATTTTTGCTTTCTGATCATCAGTGATATTGTTTTTGTTTAACACATCACTGACAAGAAGACTTGTTAATGGATCAATATCCGTATTGATTTGAAATTCCTTTTTTTCGTTCTCTTCAGCCACGATGATTTCACCTCTTTCATACGTCATGTTAGAAAAAGAAAGGGTCAAAGAATGCCGGCTTCAACTAAGAGCACATTCAATGTTTGAGTGAGAATTTGGACGGAGTTCATAATGGATGCATCTGATAATGTAATTGTAATGTTATAGCAGTTGATGATTTGAATCACAGTTTTCTTTTGGACTTCCACTTGTTGCACAGCTAAAAGCTGATCTGTGATGTCAGCAGCCACTTCATCGTCTGGTACAAGAATTTGGATTAAAAGAGTAATGATTGTCGTTACGGTCGCTTGAAGGGAGAGTGCAGCTGTTACATCTGTTTTATGAATTGTGACATTTTCCGAATCTTTGATCTCAATGAAATCATCATAATTGCTGATTAATTCGTTTAACAGTTGTGTATATAATATTTCAGCACTTTCTTCAATAGACAATACTTTCACTCCTTTCTTATCTATACATTATTTAATGCAGCAACGACTCAAGTTGGAATCGGAAAGTGTGAAAAAGTACAACCCAATTTTATTTCCACTCGATTCATCATGACAGTCTTTTTTCTTGCATATATAAAGAAAGGACGGAAAAAGAAGAAAGAAGGAGGTGGAGGCTTCTGAGCGGTGCTTTGTCATTTGTCGTGTTTGCCCTCGCATCCTTTAGACTGACGAGACTGATTGTGTTTGATACCATTACTGCCCCTTTCCGCCGTCTATTTCATGAAGAACAGGAAGAGGTAAATGAACAAGGTGAAGTCGAAACATATATCATCATTAAAGGTGAAGGGCTGCGGTCCTGGGTTGGAGAACTGTTAAGCTGTTATTGGTGTACTGGCATGTGGTGCACTGCTGCCTTACTTCTGATATACATACTTTTTCCTGTCATCAGCATGTGGCTTAATTTATTATTAGCGATTGCCGCAGCAGCAGGCATCATTGAAGCGGTCGTCTCGAAGCTTGTGAAATAAACAGGCATTCTGATCAGACACGCTTTCAATAAATGCATATACTATCAAGGAATAGGAAAGGAAGGGTTGCGATGAAACCAACTGAAACGCCGTCACATATGCTTCAAGGTTATCCAGCGCAGTCAAATCAACAATCTGTATATACGAAAAAAATCAAGAAAACTGGCTGCGGCTGTGGAAACAAAAAGAAACCTCAATAATAGAAGAGAAAAACAAAAGCCGGATTTATCCGGTTTTTTTGTTGCCCTTTTTTTGAGTGGTGCATATGTAAGAGAGAAGGGGTGACCAGAATGGATGCATTCGAACAATTAATCGGTTCCTTGTTCACTAAACCCCATGATGGGAAAGAACAAGCGCACGAAAAGGCTGAAATGGATCTATCGGATAAAGCGCATGATCTTGAGGAGCACTTAAAAGCATTTGGCGTGAAGATGGAGGCTTTTGCAAAAGAAACAGAAGCATTCATGATACGTCATACAGAGGCAGATTACGTCTTTAAACAGCAGAAATAAAAATTCCGCACTTTTTTATGTGATCGTCCAAACCATTTCTTGCATTTTTCATACTTTGTAAGGGAGAAGAGGAGGTGCTTAAATATGAGTTACGGTTACGGTGGCGGTTCTTGCGGCGGCTACGGTGGAGGCTACGGCGGCGGATATGGATCAACATTTGTTCTTGTTGTCGTGCTTTTCATCCTTCTAATCATCGTTGGTGCTTCTTTCTTTAACTACTAAAAAGTAAGAAGGTGAGGGAAGCAAGGGGGAAGCCTTTTGCTTTCCTTTCTCTTTGGTCAAACAAGGTTTTAGGATAGGCACATATCCCGCCTATTTTCATATAGTAAGGTGATTACTCCACAAAGAGGAGGCAAATGAATGGATAATAAATTCTTTAAAAGCGTAGAAAACAAAACCGGTGTGAATATGAATGATGTGTTTAAACTTGCAGGTTCTTTGCAAAATGCCAACTTTAAAGATGAGAATACCGTTCGAGGTGTCATTAAAAAAGTAGCGCAGCTTGCGAACAAACGTGTACCTAAAGAAATGGAAGACAAAATCGTTCAATCGATTACTAGTGGAAAAGAAAAGCTTGATTTCAATACAATCGCTAAAATGATGAATAACAAAAAATAAACAACAGGCTCTCCGTTTAAAGGGGGGCCTGTTGTTTTTTTGTAAATAATTCACGGTTTTTCTTTAGAAGAGGATACAAAAAGCGAGAACGATGAGCCGTTTTGCCTCGTCTAAATGAAGGAACAGACAGATAAAGAGATTGTTCAGCTCTTGTCATGGCCACGTATAATAAACGGCGCTCTTCTTCCAGCGCTTCTTCATCACCGTTTCTGAGTTCATCCAGTGAGAAATCATGAGGCAGTGCCCCGTCGACCACACAAGTGATGTATACTGTCTGGAATTCAAGACCCTTTGCGCGGTGGATCGTCATGAGCTGAACACCGGGTTCATCTGTTTTTTCCTTTTCGGCAGATTTCATATGTTCGGCATGTGCGAGAAAGGCTTCAATCGTTTCAAAGCGTCTGGCAGCTGTTTTCACATCACGTACATCATCTGTCCCTTTTTCAAGTACATTCGTATCGTTCACCCGTTTTTTTAAGTAATCACCGAGTCCCATCTTTTGTTCAATAAATGTCACCGCGTCCGATGGCTTTAATGTTCGTAACGTTCGGAACAAAGGAACGATTGATTGCAGCTTTTTCCGTTGAAACGGCTGTATATCTGTCAGCTTTCCGAGCGCATCTACCATTGAACAATCCTCTGTGATAGTCAGTGCCTTTAGTGTATTCAGCGTTTGCTGCTTTAAAAAGAAAACCGGCAGCAGCTGTTTCATGGCGGCCACATCATCTGCATCCTGACTTAAGGAAAGAAAGGCGAGGAGTACCCGAACAATTCGTCTGCTGTAGAAGGCTTTAACGCCAGCATCCGTTTCATACGGAATGGCCGACTGATGCAGTCGTTCATAAATCGCACGGCCGCCTGTATTCGTACGAAACAGCACGCAGAAGTCATTCGGCTTTGCGCCGTTTTTAATTTTCTCCTGAATATCTGCGACAATCATCGTCGCTTCCTCTTCTTCATCATATGGATAAAAGAGCGTCGGCGAAATTTTCTCCGCCCGAACGGCTTTTAACGTCTTCTCATAACGATGCTGATTTTTCTTAATAATCGCATCTGCACTTGCGACAATTGTATGATGAGAGCGGTAATTCGCATGTAAATGGACGATCTGAGCCGAAGGATAATCCTGTTTGAATTCAAGGATGAAAGCAGGATTGCTACCCCTAAATGCGTAAATGGCTTGATCATCGTCCCCTACACAAAATAACTGCTCTGATTCTCCGGCTAAAAGTTGAATCAAGCGATATTGCACTGGATTAATATCCTGAAATTCATCCACTAAAATATACTGGAATCGTTCTTGATACCGTTTTAACAGTTTAGGCTGTTCTGTCAGCATATGTAAGCAGGCAATCGCCATATCATCAAAGTCAAATTGCTGATGATCTCGTTTTTGCTGTTCATATGATTGATAGATCGTCCACATGTGTTTTTCCTTTTCATCCTTCAAATCAGGAAGTTCACCTGGTAAAAAGGCATTTTTCCAATAGCCGATGGATTGCAGCACTTGATCAGTAGGGTAGTCTTTCTCATCAAGTCCTTCATTCATTATGGCTTTTCGAATGTATTGCTCCTTTTGCCAGTCAAACTTGATCAGATGCTGGCCGTTCCATTTATTTGCGTCATCGTGAAGCAGCATTTTATAAAAAAGACTGTGGAAGGTGCCTGTCACCACTTGGCTGGCTTGTGAAGGATGAAGCTGGTATTGCTTGCGCAGTCTTTCTTTCATCTCACTGCTCGCTTTTGTAGTAAAAGTTACGAGTAAAATATGGTGAGCAGGAATATGATGATGGGACATGAGATAAGCCGCTCTAGCCGTCAGGACTCTTGTTTTTCCGCTGCCGGCACCAGCCAGCACAAGCATCGGACCATCTAAATGTGTGACAGCTTGAAGCTGCGGTGTGCTAAAGGTGATATGCGGGAAGAGGTCGATCGTATGAACTTGTTCATTCTCTTCTAAATGTAAGGCGTCGCTAAATTGAATCGACTTTGGTTCCTGCCAGTCATATGATTCGCTAGTTTGCGAGATGATCTGTTTGCCGGTTGGAAAACGGAAGCCGCCAAGTTCTTTATAGGAAGTCTTTTCCTCTTGTTCAGCCGTTTGATTATGATCTGCTTGATCTTCAGCTTGTTCACAAATCTCTTGCTGAGACATGTGCTTATGAATAAAGGCAGGTTCATCATGTATATTTAATCTAAAAAAGACCGGTTGTCCGCAATATGGGCAGAATAATTGTCCTTTTTTTCCCTCGTCATGGAGGAATTGATAATGTTCTCTCGAATACGTATGTAATGAGATCGTTCGATCATGTCGTCGTGCGCATTTCAAAGCTAGTCCTCCAATAGTCAATCAATCTTAAAATGAAACACATCTAATCATATCAAATGAGGCGTGTTTCAAACAGTCATAATTAGGGAATAGTAGAGTAAGAGAGAAGCAAAGGAGGCGTTCTTGATGGGATATATAGCCCCGATTCAGCCGGATCTGTATTTTCAATATATCAATCGTCCAGCTCCTCAGGATAAAGAAGACTACGCGAAAGTAACAAAGGTTACTCGCACCTTTCATGACAAGATTTACAGAGAGCTGGAGAAAAAAGAGGACTTAGTGACAGAAGCGGAAACGAAAGTACAGCAAAAAAAGCGGGAACGCTTTGTACGAGATATGTTTATGGAGGAAGGAAAAGGCGTTCATATCAATACGTATATATAAATGATTGCGCTTTCTTCCATTGGCGAACGATAATGAAAAAGAAAAAGCCAGGGCATCTTGAATGCTCTGGCTTTTCTTTTGGTCAAACAGACAGTGTTTTTGTCATTTTGACATGGGTGATTCCAGCTTCTTCAAACGGTTCAGAAACCGCTTTGTAGCCTTTCTTTTCGTAGAAAGGAAGCGCATGGACTTGGGCATGCATCACCGCTTCTTTTGCTCCATTAGCAATTGCTTCTGTTTCTAGCGCTTCTAATAGCTTGAGGCCAAGGCCGAAGGAGCGCGCCTCTTTTAACACACAAATTCTTTCTAGCTTTGCCTTTGATCCCTCAATGATCCGCAGTCTAGCGGCCGCCTGAGGCTTTTTGTCATCATTGTAAATGACAAAATGGGTGGCTTTGTCCTCTAGTTCATCTATTTCGATCTCTACTGGAACTTCTTGTTCTTTGACGAATACTTCTTTTCGAACGTAATATGCATCTTCTCGTTGTGTTTGTTCTGTTGCGATGACTGTTTTCAAATGTCTTTAACCCTCTTCTCCTAAAATAAATGTTTCATAGACGGTCCAAGATCCGTTTTCTAATTGATATAAAAGGTGGAAGCGATCCACTGTTTCTTCATGGTCAATCTTTCTCAGCTTTAATGTGCCAAGTACGTCTGAATGCTCATCATCTGATAGTTTTTGAGCCACTGTCACATGCGGAACAAAGGCATATTCAGGTGTACCAGCAAGTGGCTCTGCGTACAATCTTTCATTGAGCGCCATGATGTCCTCGTTCGGTTCTACTTTCATATAAATGACGTTGTTTACAGGAGCGAATGAACTGAATTTTTTAATACGTAACGTAATAGGAGAAGCATTTTTTGCATAATCTCTTAACGTTGAGACGACCTCAGCCGCTTCTAGATCCGTTAATTCAAAAGGTGTTCTTAATGTTAAATGAGGCGGTATAAGTGCATAGTTCGGATCATAACGCTTCCGGTAAGAGTTCGCAATATCTTGCAATTTTTTTGATGGAAATATAACAACTCCGTATTTCATCATGTTCCCTCCTGAATAAGAAAGTATTTATTATTATTTATTATAACAAAATTCAGTTGATTAACGAATATGGGAGCATTCTTTTTAACGAAGGCGCAATGAGCGGCTGCCAAAACGTCCATTTATGATCCCCTTCGAATGTCTCAAATAAATAATCCGCTCCAGATTGTTCAAGAAGGGCCTTTAAATCATCATTCGGCTGAACAAAATCAAGCACCTGGCCATCTGTTGTTTTCACAGCGGTTTCCTCCAGCCCAATTTGATGGATAATGGCATAATGAGAAAGGGCTGTCGACTGTTTGACGGCTTCTAGAACCGACTCGTCAACATAAGGGGACTGCAAAATCAGCCCGCCAAATAAAGAAGGATAATCAATGGCTGTCATGAGGGAAATCGTCGCACCCAGTGAATCACCAATAAACGTACGTCCTGATCCAATTTGATAGGTTGGATAGTGTTCATCAATATAAGGAACCAGTTCATTAGCTAAAAAGCGTTTATACGCTTCAAACTTTGTGCCGTCTGGATGATACGTGTTCCGTCTCTCCGTAACATTTTCATAAGGGACACCAATGATAATCGAGCGTTCCATTTCTTTGTTCTGCATCAATTCTTCTGCCTGTCTGCCTATTTTGCCTAGGCGGAAATAATCATGACCATCCTGGGCAATGATGACATGATATGTATAAAGGGGGGAGTAATTGACTGGCAAATAGATCAAAATGGTCATGTCCGCCCCAAGTTCTTTTGACTGTAAGGTTTCTTCTTGAATGATTCCTGTTTTCTTCACCATAATCCATTCCTCCAGCTAACCAAATTCATCATAAAGTGAAACGTTTCCATTCATTGTAACACGAAAAACAGCGTTGTTCCTATATGCTAACATGCAATCAAATCGTATAACATCGATTCTGTTATAAAATACAGAAAATTTTAATTAATCATGACATTCCCCCTTGAAAAATGAGATTTAATGGGTTACAGTATTAAGAATTAGAACAGACAGACAACACATTCTTATCGTGAGAGGTGGAGGGACTGGCCCTTTGAAACCTCAGCAACCGGTATGCATCACTTCATGTGATGTACCAAGGTGCTAAATCCAGCAAGCAGCTTTTTTGCTTGGAAGATAAGAGGAAGCGATTAAACCCCTTCTTCTTATGAAGAAGGGGTTTTCTGTTTTGAAATCAGATTTTTACTTAGGATGGTGTCAAATGACAGAACATGTGGAAACGAAATTAGCGCAGATTGGAAACCGTAGCGAAGAGGTGACTGGCACTGTCAGTCCTCCCGTTTACCTTTCGACAGCATACAGACATAGAGGTATAGGGGAATCTACAGGATTTGATTATATTCGAACGAAAAACCCAACAAGACAGCTCGTAGAGGATGCAATTGCTTCACTCGAAGAAGGGACGGCCGGTTTTGCCTTCAGTTCGGGAATGGCTGCGATTCAAACGATCATGGCTCTATTTGAAAGCGGAGATGAACTCATCGTCTCATCAGACCTATATGGCGGTACATACCGTTTGTTTGAAAACGAATGGAAAAAGTACGGCTTACGTTTTCTTTATGATGATTTTGCAGATGAAGACTGTTTACGCTCTAAAATTACGCCAAACACAAAAGCGGTCTTTATTGAAACACCGACAAATCCATTGATGCAGGAAGCAGATATTCAAAAAATAGCGAAGATTGCAAAAGAGCATGGCGCTTTGGTGATTGTTGATAACACCTTTTACACACCAGTCTTGCAAAAGCCAATTACGCTTGGTGCAGACATTGTCATTCATAGCGCAACCAAATATTTAGGCGGACATAATGATGTTCTTGCAGGGCTTGTGGTGACAAAAGGAGAGCAGCTGTCTGAAGACATGTTCCAGCATCAAAACGCGATTGGAGCGGTTCTATCACCATTTGACTCATGGCTTTTAATGAGAGGAATGAAAACACTGGCTCTTAGAATGCGCCAGCACGAGGCAAATGCGAAGGAGCTGGCACAGTTTTTAGAGAAGCAGCCAGAAATTCAAGATGTGCTTTATCCAGGAAAGGGAGGCATGCTGTCTTTCCGAGTAGCCAAAGAGGACTGGGTTAATCCATTTTTAAAGCAGCTGAAAACGATTTGTTTTGCTGAAAGCCTTGGTGGAGTCGAAAGCTTCATTACGTATCCTGCAACGCAAACGCACATGGATATCCCAGAAGAGATTCGCATTGCAAACGGTGTATGTAACAAGCTGCTCCGTTTCTCTGTTGGCATCGAGCATGTAGATGACTTGAAAGCAGACCTGAAACAGGCACTATCACAAGTAAAAGAGGAGGTACACGCCAAATGACCACAGATTGGACACTCGAAACACAACTCGTTCATAATGCGTTTAAAACAGATCGTTCAACAGGTGCAGTCAGTGTACCGATTCAGCATGCATCCACCTTTCATCAAAGCAGCTTCGATGAATTTGGCCAATATGACTACTCGAGATCGGGGACTCCGACACGTCAAGCATTAGAGGATACGATTGCGGCGCTGGAAGGAGGAACGAGAGGGCTTGCCTTTGCATCAGGCATGGCAGCCATTTCAACTGCTTTTCTTCTATTATCTAAGGGAGATCACGTGCTTGTCACAAGAGATGTGTATGGCGGGACTTTCCGAATGATCACTCAAGTTCTGTCGAGATTTGGAATTGAGCATACCTTTGTGGATATGACGGATTTGAATGAAGTCAAAAGAGGTATTCAATCGAATACAAAGGTCATTTACATGGAAACACCGTCAAATCCAACACTAGGCATTACAGATATTGAAGGTGTCGTACAAATTGCGAAAGAGCATGACTGTTTGACATTCTTAGATAATACGTTTTTAACGCCTGCTCTTCAGCGCCCGCTGGACCTTGGTGTGGATGTTGTTCTGCACAGCGCAACGAAATTTTTAAGCGGCCACAGTGATGTGCTGTCAGGCTTAGCTGTGGTGAAAGATGAGAAGCTGGGAGACGAACTCTATTCACTGCAAAACTCCTTCGGTGCGGTCCTTGGTGTGCAGGATTGCTGGCTCGTGTTAAGAGGGTTAAAAACCCTTCAGGTCAGATTAGAAAAAGCTAGTCAAACGGCCTTCGAGCTAGCTTTATTTCTTAAAGAACATCCTGCGGTCAAAAAAGTATACTACCCAGGCTTAGATGATCACCCGGGTGCAGATATTCAGCGAAAGCAGGCAAGCGGAGCAGGGGCTGTTCTCTCATTTGAACTAGAAAACCAAGCGGCAGTCAAAGAATTAGTGGATGCCGTCACATTACCTGTATTCGCCGTCAGCCTCGGCGCCGTCGAATCCATTCTGTCGTATCCAGCCAAAATGTCACATGCGGCTATGCCAAAAGAAGAAAGAGAAAAAAGAGGGATTACAGATGGGCTGCTTCGTTTAAGTGTAGGTGTCGAAAACGGAGAAGACCTCAAACGTGACTTCAAACAAGCACTCGATCAACTAAAGCCCGTCCTTGTGAACCAATCATAAAGAAGGAGAGAAAAAAGCCGGCACGGCCGCCGGCTTTTTGACCTTTTTTAAACAAAACCATTGACGCTTTATTATTATGGTTATATAATAGAGACTGTCAGTAACAGAAAGCCCAGAACTGATACATAACCCGATTCCGTAGCTCAGCTGGGAGAGCGCTACCTTGACAGGGTAGAGGTCGCTGGTTCGAGCCCAGTCGGAATCATCGTTGAAACCCTTGCGTAGCAAGGGTTTTTTGTTTTTTGCAGATTGTTTCTTTTTAGGTTAAAACGATTAAAGTGTTCTGCAGTGTTAAATTCTAATTTGTTTGTGACATGATGATAAATATCTGAGGGTATTTTAACACTAGCATGTCCTGCTCTTTTTTGAATAGATGTACCCCACCTGTTTGGGATGGGGTATCTGCATCAATACATTCAATATTTGTCTGGTGTAATTTAAAAGAATAAAGTTCGTTTATCTTAATATTTAATAATGGTTCTTCCTAAATGTTGGCCATTTTTAATGGCTTCAATTTTTTCAGGTAACGTATCGAGCGTAATCTCATTGACTAGAGTCGTTTGGGAGATATTCCATTCGTTTGCTATCTCGTTCCAAATTACTTTGCGTTTATTGATTGGTACATTTACAGAATCGATCCCTAGAAGGTTGATCCCTCTTAGAATAAAAGGTAACACAGTTGTTGTTAATTTAATTCCGCCTGCATTCCCGCACATGCTCATGCTTCCACCATAAGAAATTTGAGGAATGATCACAGAAGCCACATCTCCTCCTACGGTATCTAAGACGAAGTCAAATTTTTGCTTGTTTAATGGTTTTTTTAGCTCGCCTAATTCGTTTGCAAAAATGACATCAGCTGCTCCTAAAGATTTTGCTATATCAACTTGATTATCTTTACGCACTAAAGCAAAAATATTGTTGTACCCAATTTTAGATAATAATTGTATAGCAATGCTACCAACTCCACCAGTTGACCCTGTAACGAGTATATTAGGTTGATT
This sequence comes from Bacillus sp. G1(2015b), assembly GCF_001482475.1. Lineage (NCBI taxonomy): Bacteria > Bacillati > Bacillota > Bacilli > Caryophanales > Bacillaceae > Bacillus > Bacillus sp. G1(2015b). The sequence continues at coordinate 333,257 of NZ_LKIC01000028.1, forward strand.
TTTCGTACTCATACCATTTTCCTGTAAAGCCATGATAGAAAGAGCTGCGGTAAAGCCTGCTGTTCCAAAAATCATTGCTTCTTTTAAAGTCAAGTTATTTGGCAAAGGAACAATCCAATCCGCAGGTACTCTAGCATATTCAGAAAAACCTCCAGTGTGGCTCATGCCCATAGCGAAACCTGTGACAATCACTTGTTGACCCTCTACGAAACGATGATCTGTTGTATGAACGATAGTCCCACTTAGATCAATTCCAGGAATCATTGGATAGTTACGAATAACACCTCCATTTTTTTGAACAGCCAGCATATCTTTATAATTGATTGAAGAATATGCTACTTTAATTAATACTTCTCCTTCAGATAAATCATTAACACTTACATTTTGAAGATCATAACTAACTTGATCATTTTTTTCTGTAACTAGAATCGCTTTAAATGAATCCATTGTGTATCTTCCTCTCTAAAAATATATTACAACAAAATATTTCTGGTCCAAAAGTATTTCAATTAAAAAACTACCATGATATTATAGGTGAAGTCAATATGGGGGAGATAAAATGGAATTATCAGAGTGCATAAATTTTTTACTAAGTGTTAGTCAAAATAAAGTGTTCAAGTACTTTAGTAAACTTTTAGAGGAAAGTGATTTGACACCCGCTCAATATGGTGTGTTGAACTGTCTATGGAGAGAGGGCCAGCTATCTCCTAAACAAATTGGAGAACTTGTATATTTAGAAGCCTCAACCGTTTCTGGAATATTAGATAAAATGCAAAAAGCTGACTTAATTGAACGCACAATAGATCCAAACAATCGAAGAAATATTTTAGTAGAAGCTACTCAAAAATCTTTAGTCATTAGAGATCAAGTTGAAGCAGCAACAATTGAGCTGAACAAGACAGCGCTTCAAAACTTGTCAAATGATGATAAGGTTGTACTAAAGAAAGCATTAAGTACAATTATAAATAATTTTCAATGATGTACTTTTATAAACAAGTTTCATATTAAATCGATAACTATCACAAGGCTCCTTTACAGGAGCTTTTTTCAGTTTCTTTTCGGTGCTTTGTAAATCCTTGGATGTGATAATAAATATAATATTAAGTTTTTTATGGAAATTAGGTAAGGAATGGACAAAATTCTTTCTTCAGTGGAGAAGATTCAATGTTGATGGCAGCTATTCAGAAAGGTTGGCTTGATGCAAATGTTGTAATTGAAGAATCATTAATGTCGTTCTAACGCGCTGGATGCGATGGCATTTTGACTTATTTTGCTTTAGATATGGCTCGGCGACTGAGAGATGGAATCTCAAAACATATAGGCAAAATGAAAACAGACCATGCAGGGTCTGTTTTTTTATGAGGACGATTTGAGGACATTTAGAAAAATATTGGTGGAAGAAAATCCTTTTTCATACCAACCACACATCTTTTAATAGTATCAGCATATTCAGTTTAAGAGGTTACTTACAAAATATTTTAGAACTATCTTGTAAGAATCCTCCTAAATGTAATACGGACTTTACATATTTTCTATTTGTCTATACCTTTCATATCTCTGTTGGATAAGCTCTTCTGAGGATAATGGTGTCAATTTTTTTAGAGATGTTTCGATCACAGATTCAATCATTTGTGCCTGTGATTTGATATCATTTTGTGCTCCACCTTTCATTTCAGGGATGATTTCATCAATCATTCCTAACTGTTTTAAATCTTTTGCTGAAATTTTCATATGTTCAGCAGCTTCTGGAGCATACTTAGCGTCCTTCCATAGGATAGATGCTGCTCCTTCTGGCGAAATTACCGAGTACCATGAATACTCTAACATATGGATATGGTTACCGACACTAATGCCAAGAGCTCCACCACTTGATGCCTCTCCAATTACAATACAAACAATTGGCACTTTAAGCGTAGCCATTTCAAATAGATTTCGAGCTATCGCTTCAGAAATTCCACGTTCTTCAGACCCTTTCCCTGGATAGGCGCCTATTGTATCAATAAATGTAATAATAGGGCGATTAAATTTATCAGCTTGTTTCATAAGTCTTAGCGCTTTTCTATATCCTTCTGGATGAGCCATTCCAAAATTTCTTTCTATATTTTCCTTTGTACTTCTACCTCTTTGATGACCTATAACCGTAACGGGCATTCCTTTAAATTTTGCAATACCACCTATCATTGCTTTATCATCACCATATAATCGATCACCATGAAGTTCGAAAAAGTTTGTAAACAATAAAGGTATATAATCCAATGTCGTGGGCCGGTTACGTAGCCTTGCAATTTGAACTCGTTGAAAAGCTGTAAGATTAGAATAAATTTCATCTTGCATTTTATTTAAACGTTTTTCTAATAAATGAATTTCTGCCGATAAATCTACATTATTTTCTTTCATCATTTTCTTTAATTCATCAAATTTCTCTTTTAGTTCAATAATAGGACGTTCAAAATCCAAACTCATTTTATCCTCCAAAGGTTATGACCTCACTCTAATCAAAAGACTTAGAAATAGAATCAATAAATAATTCAAAACCATCCACAACAATTTTTTGTTCTGATTCTGATAAATTATTAAGGATACGTTGATAAAATGTAAGGGATTGTTCTCTTAAGCGATTAACAGTAATGTGCCCTTTTTCTGTGAGGTGCAGAAAAAGTTCTCTTCTATTTTTTTCATTTACTTCACGATAAACAAGCCCCATTTTTACTAACTTATCTACCAACCTACTTACAGTTGAAGTCTCTAATCTAAGTTTATTGGATAGTTGCCAAACAGTTAATTTTTCCATCTCTAGTTCCTCTAACGCCATCATTTGAGAAGTTGGTAGAGGTTTTTCAAATGGTCCATTCGGCAAATTTTGAGATTCGAAAACCCCAGTTAATATAATCATTTTCTTAATATCTGTTCTTAGTTTTAAGGCATCTTCTCTTTTCAAAAGGTCAACCTCCTACAATTCATGCATCATACATCAATTGTATTATACATCAATGTGATTTTTTCACAAGCTTAACATAAGCCAATATGACAACATGGACGAGGTATTTTTTCTTGTTAAATGTGTCTAATTTGTGAATTTAACAATTTCCACAAACTAAAATATATGGAAGTTCAGTCTATAGTAGGTAACATAATACTCATTGTTATGGCGGGTATCTAGTCTCGTAAAAGTGACAAGACTAATCATTTTGAATGAATAGAAGGAGGTTTCATGATTATTGCCATAACTGATGTTACACACGGTAGTAAAGTAAGAGAGCCAAAAGGTGCTCTGCGTTACTACTATACACATGCCTTAGAAATCGAAAATTCTAAGGAAGAGCTTCTCATCCAAATGGACTTTACAGATAAGCTCTCTAAAAAAAATTACACGGAGGTAATAGGAAATGAGAATTAACCACAATATCGCAGCACTTAACACATTAAACCGTTTATCAGCAAACAATGGTGCAAGCCAAAAGAACATGGAGAAACTTTCTTCTGGTCTTAAAATCAACCGTGCAGGAGATGACGCAGCAGGTCTTGCAATCTCTGAAAAAATGCGTGGACAAATCCGAGGATTAGAAATGGCGTCTAAAAACGCACAAGACGGTATCTCTCTTATCCAAACAGCTGAAGGTGCATTGACTGAAACTCACTCCATCCTTCAACGTGTTCGTGAACTAGTCGTTCAAGCTGGAAATACTGGTACACAGCAAGGTGAAGACTTAGCTGCAATTAAAGATGAGATCACAGCGCTTGTTGAAGAGGTCGATGGTATTTCTAATCGTACTGAGTTTAACGGAAAAAAATTATTAAATGGTACGTTTAATGGAGTAGGTACACCTGGCACACCAGCAACTCCGCCGACAGATCCAGATGATCCAAGTACAGGTACACCTGCAGTCCCAGCAACTCCTGGTGATGCTTTAGTATTCCAAATTGGTGCAAATGCTACACAACAAATTAAAGTCAACATTCAAGATATGAGCGCTGCTGCTTTAGGCGTTACAGACGCAGATGGTGCAGTTGAGACAGGTAAGTCTGTTAAAGACATCGATGTTTCTAAATTTGAAACAATTGCAGCTGATGACGATGGTGGATTTGATGATCAGTTAGCAATCGTTGATGGAGCTATTAAACAAGTTTCTGCACAACGTGCTAAACTTGGTGCAGTTCAAAATCGTCTAGAGCACACAATCAACAACCTTGGTGCATCTTCTGAAAACTTAACGGCTGCTGAGTCTCGTATCCGTGACGTTGACATGGCAAAAGAAATGAGTGAGTTCACGAAGAACAACATTCTTTCTCAAGCGTCTCAAGCAATGCTTGCACAAGCGAATCAACAGCCACAAAACGTACTTCAATTATTACGTTAATAAACCAAAAGCCCCTATATATAGGGGCTTTTTTTGTTTGTCTTAATTCGGTTCGATGCTTCATTTTATTGATCGTTCTAAAAGATGCTTCAACGCCAATAAATACGACAAAGAATATTACTATCCAACTGACCAAATATTCGAGAGTGACTTTTGTATTTCTCAGTGTTGGTCATTATCCTGTTCTCACAAACAGGGAGCTACATAAAGCAGCTCCCTGACAAGTAATCAATCTTTCTTTTTTTTGTAGTCTTTTATTAAGCTTGAAACAGTTAAACCCATTACACCAAAAGCTACTACATAAAATAAAATATTTGTTACAGGTGTATCAATTTTTCCTAAAATCAACACAATTGCGATAATAGCGGTGGGTAAAGTAATTAACAAACCTTTGGATGCCTTATTTTCCTGTGTCACTAGCCGAGCACCTCCTTGAGGAATTACATGAACAAAGGTCGTTCGCAACAAACTAAAACAATTGATTTCTTTACTAAAAGTAAAATGAACATATATAGATGCTTTTTTATAAGTTTTACATTGGTAAAATAGTGAGAAGTATCTCAGTCATTCTTTCCAATATAGAGGAGGGGGAATCGCAGTTAACTTATACAAATGTATAAACAGCACTTCATAGAACTTGCCTTACTAGGGTGAATTTAAACGTATATAATACTTCTCTTAAAGTTGTTGGTTTTAAAAAGTAAAAAACATGGTAAAATTAGATAAAAGTATAAGAAAGAGTGATTCTATGGAATATGTAATTATGTTAATCTTTTTATTAGCACTTTTCTTTATTTTTACTATTTTCCTAAAAACTCGTTACAGTTTTGGTGAAAAATACTTAGTCTTAAAATTTGGTTTATCTAAAACAGAAATACCAATTGATCAAATCGTTAGTATTAAAGAGTCAGACAAGTATGCAGTTGCAGATAATATTGATTATAGAATTGGTGCTCCATATGGTCAACCAGATAGAATCGTTATTGAAACTATGAATAAGCGTTTTCTAGTTTTTTTAAATGAAGGTCATCATTTTCTTCAAAATTATAAAAAAGCTAGTGCTAGAATATAAGATAAGTATCTTCTAAGATAGAAGGTGCTTTTTTATTCGAGTTCCACTTCTTTAGATATACTAATAGAATGAATACTTCAATACTTCAGCCAAGTTGACTTACGAAGAGTTGTTGAAGGTTGCTAAGTGATAGACTGAAACATAATATATCTCTTGAAAGGATGATTGTGGTGGTGAAAACAGATAAAGTCTCCTCCTGAATACAGTAAATCACATTCAGGAGGAGATAAAAAATGTTTAAAAAAATAGATGAAAATTATCCGAGAAAAGAGCACTTTCATCATTATATGAAGGTAACCCGATGCTCATATAGCCTAGTTATCGATTTAGATATCACGAAATTGCATTCAATATTAAAAGAAAAAAAGCTAAAAGTATATCCTGTGCAAATTTATTTGTTAGCAAGGGCTGTGCAAAAAATACCGGAGTTTCGGATGGATCTAGTGAATGATGAACTTGGTCACTGGGATCTTCTCCATCCTAGTTATACGATTCTAAATAAAGAAACAAAGACATTTTCAAGTATTTGGACGCCTTATGACGAAAATTTTGCTCGGTTTTATAAAAGCTGTGTAGCTGATATTGAAGCTTATAGCGAAAGTAACAAACTATTTCCGAAACCTCATATGCCAGAAAATATGTTCAATATTTCAAGCCTGCCTTGGATTGATTTTACTTCTTTTGACCTTAATGTATCTACAGATGAAACTTATTTGCTGCCGATATTTACGTTAGGCAAATTTAAGGTGAAAGAAGGAAAAATCATCTTGCCAGTCGCCATTCAAGTACATCATGCTGTTTGTGACGGCTATCATGCCGGTCAATATGTAGAATATTTGAGATGGCTTATAGAACATTGTGAAGAGTGGTTAGACGATTCATTGGGTAAGTCCTGAATGTCAGGAGTGATTTGCAAGAGGTTTAAGCAGACTTTAACGAGTCTGCTTATTTGTTGTGTAATGAAGGAGCTATTAGTTTGCAAACAAGGCAATCATGTTTTGTTTCTCAATTATTTTTGCGGTTTCTTTTTGGCGTTTTGTAAAAATGAACTACAAAAATCATGTCGAAACACGACGATGATTGATTGAGGCACAGCATCTCAAAATGTGTAAAACATATGAAAACAGACCTTAAGGAGGTCTGTTTTCATATTGGAATCTGTCGAAAGCATCATTAACATAGGGAAGAAGTAAGTGTTGTATTCATTTTTGTTGTGCACAACAATCTATGTTAAGCCTCAAGGTTGTGTAAATAACCATCAAGATAAAAAGACATTGTATTCATCACATCTGTTTTAAAATCTCGTTTAAATTCATGCATATTATGATTTTCAATAATAGTGATGACTTCATCTGGTAAGGTGGCAGTGAGTTTGCATCCAGTGATAATGGCTGCTTCAGCTTGAAAAATATCCATCACTTGCGCCTCATTGATCACATCATTTGAACAAAGTAAGTCTGTCATTTCCTTTAGCTTTTTAAATAACAACATTTTTGACTGAAGCATACCATCAGAGTCGACGTTTCTTTCCAAAACAGAAGTGCGAATTGCTTCTAATCTAATGTATATAGGGTTTTTATCAATAATTTCTTCCAATTCCTTCAGAAAAAGATGTTTGATATCCTGAAGGCTTTTGATCTGTGTTTCAGAAATAATTTCAATGAAGCGTTCTAGTCTCTTTATATATTCCCGGCATAATAGTTGGAAGAACAGAGCTTCTTTCGTTTTGAAATAAACAAACAGTATGCCCTTTGATAGCTTCGTTTCTTTGGCGATATCTGACATTTTGATTTGGTTATATTCATGTGTCTCAAAAAGCTCTGCTGCTTTATCTAAAATCGCTTGAGCTCTTAGAGCCTTTGCTTCATCTGTCATCGCTCTTTTCATTATTTTTCAACCTCCATTTCAAAGGTAATTTTGATTTGGAGTCAGACAAAGAGATATATAAGGAAGCATGTCATTAGCTGAATCTTTTAATGATCTTGTCAAACGTACGATCACCTAGAAGATTTTTCATGAACACCATAGGTTTAGCACCAAACCCAACCAAATAGCGCGTTTTAGGTTTCGTTACAGTGACAGCTTTCACAATCGTATTTGCAATGACTTCTGGTTTTGTTAAACTACTTCCTGAATAAGTTTTTACCATGTTATCTGCTGACTTGTTGGCAGCTTCTTTATAAGCTCCTTTTGCAGATGCAGTTCTTAGATTTTCTGCTGCAATGACGCCCCACTCGGTTGCAATTCCTCCAGGCTCAACCACAATGACATCAATACCAAATGGTTCAACTTCTAACCGTAAGCAATCAGAAAAACCTTCTACTGCAAATTTGGTGGCGTGGTACCATGCACCAAATGATGTCCACACTTTTCCGCCCATAGAAGAAATATTAACGATCTTACCATAGTTGTTTTTTCTCATACTAGGCAGAACAAGCTGCGTCATTCTGGCAAGACCAAACACGTTCACTTCTACTTGTCTTCGCGCTTCTTCCATAGATACATCTTCAACCGCACCATATGAGCCGTAGCCCGCATTATTGACAAGCACGTCGATTCTTCCTTCTTTGTCCAAAATCTCACGTACACAGTTTACCATAGACTCTTCGTCAGTGACATCAAGTGAAATGGTGTTAATTCCTTGAGAGATGAGGTCTTCCATCATTTCTTTTCGACGTGCAGCACCATAAACAATGAAACCTTTCTTATATAATTCAATTGCTGTGGACTTTCCAATACCTGCTGATGCACCTGTGATAAGAGCGACTTTTTTACTCATTTGTTCTTCCTCCTTTTTTGACCACTGGTCAATTATATATGACTTGTGGTCAATTATAAGTGACCGAAAGTCAATTGTAAAGAAGGATTTATTAATATGTTTTATCATTTTTTAAAATATTGAGTTTATAAGTTCCTTTGTATAGATATTTGGCGGTGTTCCATCACTTTAAAATATTAATGTTATACTTACCTCAATAGATATAGGGAGGCATCCACTTTGAAGCCATTTTGGGAGAAAGAAGAAGAGAGTCCTTTCACTTTAGAAAAGATAGATGAGAAAAAAATTCGTGAAGCAGAGGCGAGACTTGGTGTCACTTTACCTGTTACATATAAAAAGCTCGTTTTAGAATGGAACGGTGGTTTTACAGTTCGTAATGCTTTTCCAACCGAAAATCCGAATTCTTGGGCAGATGATCATGTTCAATTTGACCATCTAAGAGGAATCGCCAAAGATGATGGCATCATGAATAGTTCCCAGTTAAGTGATGAATTGGAGCTGCCGGAGGGGCTTGTGATCATCAGCGGAGAAGAAGATACATGGATCGCAATGGATTATCGAGAAACGAAGGAACACCCGCCTATTCACTATTTTGATTTAGAGATGGGAGTCGATTTTAAACTGGCGGATACTTTCGATGATTTTATTGAGCAGTTATATACAGCTGAAGATGCGATGATCGAGGTTGTAGAGATTGATGAGGAATCTTCGGATTTGTATGTCAGTAAAGAAGAGCTTGAACAAATATTTGAGAGACAAGACCTTCGTCAGCAGAACCTCTTTAAAATGGCACATTATCCAATGGAAGACATTGAAGAGATTGAATGGTTTTTCGATCGCATGAAACAAAGCATCAAACATATAAAAGATCAGAATGTTTTGTATGAGGCGGCCACGACGGTTCACTCCATTCTTTTGTTAAATCCAGATATGCCGAGGAATGACCGTATCAATCAAGAGCTGAAAGAAATAGCGGAGTTTCTAGAAAATAGTGGAGAGTCTCTTATCGTCCTTTTGGGAGAAGACATTCATCCAGTGAAAAAACGATAGTGAAAGAATAAAAGTCCTTAAAAGGCAATTAGCCAGCATTATAGAAAAGTTCTATTTGAAGGTTGATCAAAAACGCTTTTTATTTTCTTCTTTATCTGTCTTGAGGTATGAGTTACAATCTATCCAAAATCCATTAAAATAAAGAAAAACTGATAAAGGAGCAACCACATGAATTTTAATTTAAATGAAGCTTTGGATATGTTGAGTCGAACTCCTCACACGTTAGAAAGTCTTTTGTCGGGTTTATCGAAGGATTGGCTTCACAGCCGTGAAGGGGAGGGGACGTGGAATCCAGTTGAAGTCATTGAACATTTGATTGAAGCAGAGAAATTCAACTGGATTCCTCGATTAAATGTGATTCTTGCTGATGGAGAGAATACACCATTTCCTGCGTTTGACCGCTACTCTCATTTGAACCAATCTGAAAGACAGATAGAACAAGCATTATCTGAGTTTCATCATATGCGGATGGAGAATGTGGTATACATTCAGCGTATGACACATTCAGGCCTTGATTTAGAAAAAAAGGGCGTTCACCCGGAGTTTGGAGTCGTGAAAGTGAGCGAATTACTTTCTGCGTGGGTTGTCCATGACTTCACACATATGTCCCAGATTGTTCGGGTCATGGCGGAACGATATCGAACCGATGTGGGCCCGTGGAGCGCTTATTTAGGGATTTTGAATAGGAAATAAATGTTTAATGGTGCTTGGCGGCCCACTCAGATTGAAGCATGGCATATTGATATTCATCGACCCAATGTCCCTTCGACATATAATTTTGCAGCAAATGTCCTTCGCGTCTCATTTCTAAACGTTCCAGCACTCGAATGGATTTTTCGTTGCGCACATCTGTAAAGGCAATGATTTTATGTTTGTTTAGTGTTATAAAGATATATTCGAAAATTGCACTCAGAGCTTCATGAATATAGCCCATTCCTTGGTATTCAGGCGCGAGTGTAAAACCTATTTCAACAATTCTCGGCTCACTGTCAAGTGTATGAATGGCGCAATCTCCTATCAGCTGATTGGATTCAGATAAGGCAATAGCGTATTGAAACCACGTCCCCGGTTGATTAGGTTTTTGTGTCATTTGATGTTGAACAAATGATTCAGCATCTTCGTACGTGTAGTTTTCCCAAGATTGAAATTTTGTAATAGAGGGATTTGCTCGGTATTGATAAAATGCTTCAATATCCTGCCTGTCAAATTGGCGAATAACAACCCGGTTTGTTCTTGTAAATATGCTGTTTGCATTCTTCATGTGTTAACCTCACTTTTTAGTTTGTTCTTGATTTGAAAAAGTCTATCAGCCATTCAGATAGCTGCTGTTGTGCTTTGCTGACAAATCGATCTGCATAATAAATTAATTCCAAGTGCCGGACAGGTGCTGGCTCAGCAATAGGAATCGAAACAATATTGGACCACGTCGAATGTTGTTTTAGTAATCCTCTTGGCTGAATGGTTGCACCGATCCCGGCTTCAACCAGCTGCAATAGCGAAAATGCGGATCCAACCTCCATGGCAGTGTCTAGTTCAACACCCTGTTCTTTACATACGTCATCTACTAAATCCCTTCCTAGATATCCCTTCGGATACATGACCAACGCATGCTGAGTCAGCTCTTCTAATGTCACTTCACTCTTCTTAGCTAAATCACTTTCTGAATGAACAAATAATTCGTAAGGCTCACTTCCAAGTGGAATTTGAACGAGCCGCTTATCCGCAGGCCCTCGCAGCCCGATGCCGAGATCTACTTTATGCGAAAGGACTTCTTCACGCACGAAGATATTTGAATATGCCTTCAGATTGGTTTCGGGGTAAAGTGTTTTAAATTCTACAAAAAGTGGCACTAGCTGAAAATCAAGATCGGAGGGGAGTACTGCGAGACGAACGGTTCCTCGTTTTTCCGATAATAGTTCTTTCATCGCATTTTTTGCATCTCTTTCAGCTTGAAGCATTTTCATGCCATATTGATAAAGCAGCGAACCGGCTTCGGTAGCCACGACTTTTTTACCGATTCGATCAAAGAGCGGCATCCCAACTTCTGCTTCAAGCAGTCGAATTTGCTGGCTAAGTGTCGGCTGTGAAATGCCTAGCTCCTCAGCAGCCTTTGTAAAATGCAAATGATGATATACAGCCATAAAATAGGTAATATGCCGGGTATCCATTTGTCCTCCTTTCATAAATGATAGCCTTTTCCTATCATCATAATACGATTTATTGTATTGATCAATGGATGCAGCAGTTTTATACTCAAAGTAACCTTAACGAGATGAAAGAAGGGTATTGATGAAAAAAATATATTATTTAGCCGCTTTATTTTTAGCAGCATTAAACTTACGTCCAATCATTACGTCCGTGGCTTCCATGATGAGCATGATTCAATCAGAGCTTGGTGTAAACGCACTGACAGCAAGTCTTTTGACCACTTTGCCTGTCCTTTGTATGGGGGTATTTGCTCCTGTTGCGACGATACTCAGCCGGATTTTTGGTTTAGAAAGAACGCTGTTTTTCTCAATTCTTCTTATCACGATTGCCACCGCACTACGTGGTACAAGCCAATCGGTTGCTATCCTGCTCATGACTGCGTTCGCAGGAGGGGTAGGGATTAGCTTTGCGGGTCCTTTATTGTCTAGTTTTATTAAAAAATATTTCCCGAGAAATCCTGGTATTGTTAGTGTGTATTCAATTTCGATGACAATAGGTGCAGCGCTCGCTTCCGGCTTCACCATTCCGATTTATCTACGCAGTCAGCATCACCTTACGTTAGCTTTGTCCTGCTGGGCGATTCTAGGGGTGATTGCCCTTATTCTATGGGTCGGTTTAGTTCGCAAAAATGAGCAAAGTGATCATGTAACCTTGCCGTTAAAATTGCCGCTGAGAAACAAAAAGGCGATTCAATTCACTTTGTTCTTTGGCTTTATGTCTAGTATGTTTTATTCTTTGACGGCATGGATTTCACCGATTGCTCTTAGCTTTGGAAACAGTCCGCAATATGCTGCCATGCTGCTGACCATATTTACACTTATTCAGATTCCGGTGGCACTACTTGTTCCAGCGGTCGTTACTCGATTAGGAAAACCGAAATTATTTCTCATCTTATGCAGTCTGTCTGAACTCATTGGCCTTATCTTTCTTCTTCTGCCAATGCCGATCTTGCCAGCCGTCATTTTCCTAGGGATGGGTGCAGGTGGATTATTTCCTTTAGCGCTTATGCTCCCGATTATGGAGACGAATACTCCAGAGGAAGCCGGAACCTGGTCAGCGATGTCGCAGATGGGCGGGTACATTGTAGGTGGATTCGGTCCATTTTTCATTGGCTTGGTTTTCGATCTAAGCGGACATTTTTATGCTTCTATTGTGGCAATGGTTGTCATCGTCATGCTGATGATTGGCGTTCAGTTATCCATGAATCTTGGTAAAAAACGCGAAGTGGGATCCAACTAAAGATCAATTGATCGGCGCTTTTATATCATTGCACAATGGAAACCGCCATAGCCTATTCCTAATTAAATAGGCTATGGCGGTTATTTTTTTAGAAGCTGCACATGAACGAATTATCTTGCAAGATATTTTTCAACTTTACGGGTAGCCATTTCTGCAGCTTCCATGATCATTTCACCTAATGTTGGGTGAGGATGAATCGTCATTGCTAAATCTTCTGCTGTAGCGCCAACTTCAATAGAGAGAGCTAGTTCTGATATAAGAGTAGATGCTTCAGCCCCTACGAGTTGTGCCCCTAGAATTAGACCAGATTCAGCATGGGCTACAATCTTCACAAAACCTTCTGGTTCTTTTAATGCAAGCGCTCGGCCATTAATGGAGAACATTGCTTTCCCAATGACAGTCGGAATGGATTTTTGCTTGCAATCCGTTTCGCTTAGTCCAACACTCGTCAATTCTGGGCTGGAAAAAACAACAAGTGGGATCGCTTTATAGTCTATCATCGAAGGTTTACCAGCGATTGCTTCTGCTGCAACTTTTGCTTCATAGGAAGCTTTATGAGCCAAAGCAGGCCCCTCTGTGATATCACCAATCGCATATATGTGCGGGATGGATGTTTTGCATTGTTCATCAATTTCAATTCGTCCGTGAGAAGGAATAGACAACCCGATAGAATCAAGACCTAATGTTCCATCTGTATTCGGTTTTCTTCCGACAGTAATCAGTGCATATTCCGCTTTCACCGTGTAGCTTTCTTTCTGTTTCTCATAATGAAGGTCAATTCCGCTCATATGCTGCTCGGCATCTGTGACGTTTGCTCCTGTAATCAGTGTGATTTTATCTTCTTTCAATTGACGAACGACAGGCGAGACAAGCTCACTTTCAAAGCCAGGCAATACTTGATTGCCGCCTTCCAAGATGGTGACTTTTGTTCCAAACCTAGCAAACATCTGTCCTAATTCAACCCCGATATAACCACCCCCAACTACGACAAGGCTTTTAGGGATCTCGGGAAGGGATAGTGCTTCAGTGGAAGACAAAATACGACCGCCGAAAGGGAGTGATTTAATTTCAATTGGACGGGAGCCGGTTGCTAGTATAAGGTGTTTGAAGTTGATTTGCTTTTCACCTTTTTCTGCATGTTGAATGACCGCTGTATGCTGATCGATCAAGCTTGCATCGCCTTCCAGTATGGTAACTCCCGCTGACTTTAACAAAAATTGTACGCCTCCCGCTTGTTTGTCCACAACCGCTTTTTTGAACGCTTGAGCTTCCTTGAAAGAGCCGCCTTCTTGAAAACCACCCCATTGTGTGCGGAGCTTGAACCGCTCTGCTTCTGCAATTAGCGCCTTAGAAGGGATACAGCCTACATGGGTGCATACTCCACCTAACTGATCACGCTCTACAATCGCTGTCTTCATGCCGAGATGAGCTGAACGTAATGCCGCCACATAGCCTCCCGGACCTGATCCAATTACTAATGTATCTACTGTGTCTAAATGAATCATTTCTTGCACCTCCAACTTCAAAATATGATGATCATAATATATTATAGTCATCATATTTTATTGAAGTCAATCCCATCTGAGTTTGGAAAGATGGATTTCAGTCAATTGACACAAGATAATATGATGAATATAATATTTTGGTAAGAAGGAGGTTAGGTAGAGGAATGCCTTATCCAAAAGGTCATAAGTCAAAAGTGAGAGAGCAGATCATTGCAAGTGCTGCACGAGCATTTCGAACAAATGGCGTTCGTAATATCAGTTTGCCATTCATTATGAAAGGAGCAGGCCTAACTCATGGAGGGTTTTATGCTCACTTTAAGAACAAGGATCAGTTGGTGATAGAGGCTTTTCATTTTGCTATCACTGATACGATCAAGCTGCTGCAAAGTGTTGCAGACAAGAAAGCAGATCAGCCTCGAATTCAGACGATCATTGAATTCTATTTAAGTTCGGTTCACCGTGATCAGACGGAGGTCGGCTGTATACTGCCTGCGCTGGCAGGAGAAATTGCTCAATTATCGCAAGAGGTACGGAATGCTTATACCGATGAATTGAAACGATTTATGGAGTTTATAGCTGATGCTGGAAACATAGATCTCTCTACGAGTTACGCACTAGTAAGCAGCATGATTGGTACAATTGCTCTTGCACGTGCTGTCAATGATTCGCAGTTCAGTGATCAATTGTTACTGGCAGGCATAATACAGGCAAAACGCGTTCTAGAGGCGAATTAACATTCAAATAAAAAACATAGGGGATGTTGCGATGTTGATTAGAGAAGCGAGCATAGAAGATTATCCAGAATTAAGACAAATCTATTTAGAATCCCGGCGCCAAAGCTTTCACTGGCTCAATCCAGAAGAACTCAATCTGCAAGATTTTGATCAAGATACGCAGGAAGAGCAAATTTTCTTAGCTGAGGAGAACAATAAAATCCTTGGATTCATTTCTCTATATGTACCCGATCGATTTATTCACCTCTTGTTTGTACATCCAGAAGCTGCGGGCCAAGGGGCTGGAGATCTGCTGCTCAAACAAGCGATAAACGTTTTGGGAACACCGGTCACCCTCAAATGTGTCTCCGAAAATCACAAAGCTTTATCTTTTTATCAAAAAAGAGGCTGGAAGGCTGTTGTAGAAGAAGGAGAACCTGGGGCAGAATACTGGGTGCTTGTTTATGAATAGAAGTCATTTTATCTTATCATTCACACGGCCCTTTATAGGGCTTTTTTGCGGTTTCTTTTCGGTGTCGAATGGTTCATAAAATGATAATATATGTCATTATAGGGAAAATAGAGGAAGGGGTAAGGACTGATGGAGAAAGTGCTTTCTTCTCACGTCGGTTTGAAAATCAATGAATGGTATTATCATATTCAAAGATTTAACGTACCGGACGCCGAAGCATATAAAGAGGAAATCAAATCAATGCTTGATCATATGGAAGAAAATCAAGATTTATTATTGTATTTCTCACTCATGGAGTTCAGACATAAATTAATGCTTGATTACTTGAATCCTTTAGAAAATGGGAAAGAGCGGGCCAACTTCAAGGAACTCGCAATGAAGATCAAAAGGGACCAAGAGAAATTAACAGGATTGCTCGAGTATTACTTCAATTTTTTCTACGGCATGTATGAATTCGAAAACTATGAATACCTAAATGCGATTACCTTCTATAAACGGGCAGAAAAAAAGCTGTCTCTTGTCAGTGACGATATTGAACGGGCCGAGTTCAATTACAAGATGGCTGAAATCTATTACCACATGAAACAAACCCACATGTCCATGCACCATATCGCACAGGCAATAGAATGTTATCGAGAAAAAGATACATACACAGTAAGAGAAATACAATGTTCTTTTGTGATTGGATTAAACTACATAGATATGGGCTGCCCCGAAAAAGCAATACCCCATTTTCAACACGCACTAGAAAAAGCCGCCGACAACTCAACAAAACGATTAAAAGGATCAGCACTCTATAATTTAGGGTTGAGTTATTTTCATAACAAAGAAATAGCCCAAGCAATAATTCACTTTAATGACTCAATTCGAGCATTTAGAGAGCAGGGATACGAACATTTAAATAGAATCTTAGACCCGCTTATTATGTTGTCAAAAGCCTACTTCAAAAAGAAAGAACAGGATTTAGGTATATATGCTTTAAATAACGGCATAGAACTATCTGAAAAACTGAAAGACCATGTACTGTTATTGATATTCAAATTTTTAAGATCACTATACGTTGACAACAATTTTGAGCAGTTGGAAAAAATAATGGAATTGCTAGAAATAAAGTCAATGTATCCTGATCTAGAAGATTTAGCAAAAGATGCTGCAAAATATTATAATGAAATGGGAGATAAAGACAATGCGATGCTTTTTTATGAGAAAATTCTTTATTTCCAAACTCAAGTGAAGCGGGGGGACTGTCAGTATGAAATTTAAAACGTTATCAGTTGTATTCGTGATGATCAGCGTTATTAGTATTGTTGGTTATTTTACATCTGAAGTGACAGCAAGTCATGATGAAGCTAGGAGAGGTCATACTGCAAGTATCGGTTACACTGCTTAAATAAAAAGCCCCTTAAGGGCTTTTTATTTTAAGACGGAATATATGCTATGAATAAAGAATATTTTTTCCATAGAAAAGATATTAAGGAGGAAGTAAAAATGACAATGTTAAAATCAACATTATTTAGAAGGATTTTTATTATATTTTTTGCTTTAACCTTTATGATTAGCTTGTTTAATATGGCTGTGTTTCCAGGAACGCCAGCGTCTTATTATATTGGCCTAGTTTGTAAGATGTTGTTTATCAGTTTGTTAAATGGTTTGTTTTTCGGAACAATCATCTATTTGATTGTCGTCTTTCTCAATGCTAAATCTTCAAAAGAAAATCAATAACGAGCGAGCGGCTAAAGTCCGTTCTTTTTTATTTTAAAAATGACAGAGAACATGTATGAACTAGATCGCACATTACATTATTTTTAATATCCTACTGCATTCTATTTTAAAGGATGTTACCGTTGGTTGTAAGGAATGATTGGCCAGTCTTCCAATAAAAATTGGAGGGAAATCATGAATTACAAAATTGAAATGTTAACGAATATGAAAATGGTGTATATGAGAAATATAGGATCATATGGCAGCAAAGAGAATTTTGAGATGATGAAGAGATTTAAGAAATGGATCAAGCAACATCAATTAAATGATGAATTAAAGGAATATGGTATATATGGTGTTCCTCAAGATGTTCCTGGAAAAATTCCATCAGAAAAATGCAGATACGACCTCATGCTTATGACAAATAGAGATTTCACAAATGATCAAATGGTTCAGACTGGTCATTTTGAAGGGGGAAAGTATGCTGTGTTTACAGTGACACATACAACCGAAAAAGTGAATTTATTTTGGAGACAATTGCCTCAAATGATCCAACACAATCAATTGAACACGCGTCAGGTACCTATTATGGAGAGATATAGAGAAGAAGAAGGCGTGTGTGAGTTCTTACTACCTATCTTTTAAACACTTTATCAAACTTCAATGAAAACAGACCTCTTATGGTCTGTTTTCATGAATATGATATGTGTAAATATTCTACGACTCGTGCCTTTAAATATCGATACTGATCCTCATTCGTATCTTGAAATGCTTCTTCTCGATTTGAAGGTACATCCATATAAACGATTTCCTCAGAGAATTGTGAAGAAGTAAAGTCGATTCTTGTTCCATTCACTACGTTATAAAAGTGCCATCCGTTGGGTAACGCGGTCTTGTTTATTTTCCCGCCTAAAAGATCATGGACGACTAAAGAAGTGACGCCACATTGTCCGTTGGCTGGGTTGTCTTTACTCCACTTTGAACTAGAGTGAGAGGACCAGGCTTTATAAAGAGCATCAATGATTCTGTCTGTCGTGTAGAGGTTCATCATAAAAATCCTTTCTATTTAAAGAATGAAATGAATGTAGTATCTGTTTAGTCTATAGTAGATTTTTTTTCGATCAAAATCCAGATGCTATACTATGGCTAAACCAATATAACAATGAAGATTCATGACAGGAGGAGCTCGGTGTGGTATTCATCATAGGTATTGTAATCGCTTATATTGTTGCTATTTTAGGCTTTACTGTTTTCGTAGATGTAGGGAATGGGTTGGGGACGGCTCTCAGCATCATCGGGGGAATGGTCATTTTATTCATAGCTGGTAGATTACAAAGACAAAAAGAAAAGAATGGTCCAAACATATTATTAGATAAAATGATGATGCTTTTTCAAGAAGACGGATTTCAGGCTTCAACATACATCTTTTCACAAAATGTGGATAAAGGTTTTGCGATTGATGATGTGCGAAAGGTCATGCGCTTTATTACACATCAACCTGGCGGCTCATCTCGAAAATTCAGGTTTGATGTTACTGAGCTTTCCATGAAAGAGTTGAAACAAGTTGACATGTTAGAAGATGGTGTGCCGATTGAACAATCTGTTGAGAGTGATAATAATGAAGAGATCTCGACACTTGAATTGAGATTAACTATGAATGATCAGGAATCATCAACGATCACGCTCACCTTTCTAAAATTTGATGTGCCTGTTCGTAAGAGCACCGCAGAATATTTGATTGAACGAGAAAATCTGGAGGAGATTTATCATGAAATTGATTCAATGATGAAATCTGAGGATTAATGAAATGACTGTTCATAAAGAAGAAATCACAGTTTGAGGTGGTTTCTTTTTTTATGTCAATCAAGTCAAAGCTGATCCAGTCATTGCGGTTGAATGTTTTTCTCAAAAATGAATAAAGATAGACTAGACACGAAAACGAACATTGATATCGAAATGACTCATGTGATGAGGAGGAAACATACATGCAAAAGCTTTGCAGGGAAGTCTGGATCGAGGTCAATCTTGACGCGATTAAAAGAAATATCGAAGCCATTCAAGCGCATATTCCAAAGAAAAGTAAGATCATGGCTGTCGTAAAGGCGAATGCATATGGGCACGGTTCCGTGGAGGTTGCGCGGCAGGCATTAGAAAGCGGTGCGACAGAGCTTGCAGTTGCCAGCTTGGAAGAAGGCATTGTATTGCGGAGAGCAAAAATTGAAGCACCGATTCTCGTCCTTGGATTTACCCCGCTCGACTGTGTGAAAAGAGCTGCAACCTGGAGAATTGATCTCTCCGGCCTTCGTGAAGACTGGATTGTTCAAGCAAATGAGATTTTAGCGGAAGAAGAAAGTCTGCCCCGGCTTGGGATTCATGTCAATGTCGATACGGGGATGGGACGATTAGGTGTACGGACAAAGGAAGAGCTGTTAGAGGTGGTGAGGGCGCTTGAAGAGAGTGAAAACCTGAGATGGGATGGAATATTTACGCATTTTTCCACGGCGGATGAGCCTGACCCTGATTTCACACTGCTTCAGCACAGCATTTTTATTGATTTTCTTCGTTTCTTAAAAAAACAAGGCATTACATTGCCCACGGTACATATGAACAATACAGCAGCTGCCATCGCATTTCCTGAATTTAGTGCAGATATGATTCGGCTCGGCATCGGGCTATATGGACTGTACCCCTCGCAATACATTGAGAGTTTAGACGCTGTTAAGCTAGAGCCCGCTCTCAGTTTAAAAGCAAGGATTGCGTTCGTGAAGGAAATGGTGACAAAGCCAAGGACCGTCAGCTATGGGGCAACCTATGTAGCAAAGCCTGATGAAGTTATTGCGACCATACCGATTGGTTATGCAGATGGGTACTCACGAGCCTTATCAAATAGAGGATTTATGCTTTTCCGCGGAAAACGAATGCCGATTGCTGGCCGCGTCACCATGGATATGACGATGATCAGTTTAGGAGATATAAAAGCAAAACAAGGCGAGGAAGTCGTTATTTACGGCCGTCAAAAAGGCGGAGAAATTTCTGTCGATGAAATCGCCGAAATGCTCAATACGATCAACTACGAGGTTGTTGCCACCTTAAGCCGCCGCGTTCCTAGGTTTTATCGTCGAGGCGGGAAGATTATTAAAATATCAACGCCGGTGATGTATGTGTGAGGGTAAATAACAGGTGCAAATTGAGGATATTTGTTCTGGTGTACAATGATAAAAATTAAATTTTATTACAAATATGTCGATAAAAGGAGGGATATTTAAGATATGGAGGAAAGAAACGATGAAAAAAAGTTTATTTTTAGTGCTTTTGACTATTTTTATGATGGTCACAATTCATCCGTTAAAGGCTAATGCAGCTGAAACAAATGGGTGGACGAAGCGAGCAGACTTACCGGAAGAGAGACTTCATTCTAGTTCCGCAGTAGTAAATGGGAAGATTTTTGTTTTTGGGGGTAGTAGTGAAAAGGCATATAGTAATAAAAATACCTACATGTACGATCCTCACAAAAATGAGTGGAGCTCAAAAGCTGACATGCCTAGAGAAAGAACAGATAGTACGGCAGTGGCGATAGGTAAAAAAGTATATGTCATTGGAGGAGCATATCAAGATAGCACAAATACGATTGATATTTATGATGCAGAATTAGATACATGGGCAGAAACACCGATTAATATACCATACTATGCTGTGACAAAAGGTGACATAAGTGCAAGTGTTGTAAATGATAAGATTTATATTCTTGCAACGAATAAAAGTCCTTATCAAGAACATAATTTTTATAGTTATGATACAAAAACAGATAAATGGCAACAATTAAAAATGTTTCCTCAGCAATTTACTGGTATGTCTATGTCAGAAGTCGTTGACAACAAAATTTATGCTACAGGTGGAGAAAGAACAGTTAGTAATCACAAAAATTCCCAAGTATATGAATACAACATTGAAACAAATCAATGGGTACAAACAAAATCACAGTTAAAGTTTTATCAACTAGGGGCTGCATTTACAACATATCAGGGAAAATTGTTCATGGCTGGAGGTCAGTATGATGACAAAGACAGTACATTATCACCATACACACAGTTTTATGATGCTAAAACGAATTCTGTGAAACGAAGCTCGATTAAATTACCTGAAGCTAGAGTAGGTTCAAGTGCTGTAACGATTGAGGATACCATATATATCATAGGTGGACGAAATTTCATGCAAAATTATTATTCAAAATCGATTAAAAGTGATTACAAATCAGTGATTTCTATCTCACTAAAAGATTTGCAAATTGCTGAAGGTGAAACAAAGCCAGATGATGGCACAACCGAAGAACCAAAAGATCAGGACGGAACAAAACCAAGTGACGGCACAACCGAAGAA
>NZ_LKIC01000029.1:0-67185 GCF_001482475.1 Bacillus sp. G1(2015b)
CAAAGGTTTTCTATCACGCTGAAAAGAAGACAAAGGACTAAAATAAAAATCATTTTAGCCCTTTGTTAGAGATCAGCTAAGCTGATCTCTAAGGTCATCTTTTTGTATTGCTTTTCTTCGCTCTATTTTCGAGCTGAGATAGTGGCTGCTTATCTTTTGTTTGCGCATCACCTTGAGGGGTTGTCCCATTTGTGACACGACCTTTATTCTCTTTATCCAATCAGTATCACCTCATACATTAGCATAACCGAAAAAAAGCGATTCATCCTTTAGAAAGGTGAATCGCTTTTCTAGCGAGCTGATCAGCTACTTGATTTTCCTTGCTTGGAATCCACTTAATGAAAAATAAATCAAACTGCCGTTGAAGCTCGATCATCTCTTTTATAAAAGGCTGAAAGGCTGGATTTTTAGCAAATCCTGCATTGGCCGCACGGTCAACTACCTGTGAATCTGTTCGAAATGAAACGGAACGCAGTCCTTTTTCTACGCAGATTTTCATCCCTTCAATGAGAGCGGAAAATTCTGCTTCGTGATTGCTCATTGATCCGAGAGGAATCGAGAAAGATTCTGCCTTTCCATCATATTTAATGAAAATGCCGATGCCAGAAGGACCTGGATTACCTGCGCTAGCACCATCAATGTATATTTCAGCTGGCAATTTATTTCACCCTTTCATCAAGCGGAACCATTCTTTTCGCTGCATACGCATATGGTGTCCCAATCGCGGCCACGATAAATTTAATCACATAAGTCGTGATGAAGATTTCGATCCATACATGAAATGGATAGGTGCCAAGAAAGGCAATGGTTGTGAAGATCAGTGTATCAAGCAGCTGGCTGATCATCGTACTTCCAGCGTTGCGCACCCAAAGCGCACCATCGGAAGGAAATATCCGCCGAATAAACGAATATACATAAACATCTAACATTTGACTGATGATATAAGCAGCAAGACTGCCAAGTGCGACCCTTGGCATAAAGCCAAATATCGTTTCGAGCGATGTTTGAGAAATGTCAGATGGAGCGGGATGGAAAAGCAAAGCCTCCTGCATGACAACGGTTAGTGTTAAAAGGGTGGCAAAGCCAATCCAGACAGCTTTCCTCGCTTCATTTTGTCCATATTTTTCATTCAATACGTCCGTTGCAAAGAACACACTGCCATATAAAATGTTTCCAAGTGTTGCCGTTAAGCCAAACAATTCAACGGTTTTGACCACTTGTAAATTTGCAGCAACCGTCGCAAAGCCAATCCAGACGAAAAGGCCCATCTTGCCAAATCCTTTATAAAATAGAAGAACAATGATAAAATTAATGATCGCAAATAAGATCCAAATACCTTCATTAAACAAGTGACATGAACTTCCTTTCTCATTGTAAAATGTAACTTTTTGATTATAGCATAACGAACGTTTACCTTAAAAGCACGGGAAGGCGATGTGATCAATGAAATTAAGAGCGCACTATACAATGAAAGTGAAATCGATTGGGTCCATTGCTTTTTTCCAAGAAGATTGGATGGAGCTAAAAGAGGCCTTGCTTTTAGCAAAACATATCGATAAAAAAGAACCACAGTCACTCCTATCATTTGAAGATGAAAAAGGGGCGATGTGGTCTATTAAAGAACTTGAAAAGCTAAATGAAGAACTAAAGCTTGAACCTGATCAGCTTCAGGTCTATTTTGATGCAAGTTTTCACAAAGAAACAGGCGACTCTGGCCTTGGGGTTGTCGTCTACTATAAGCTCGGAGAAGATGCTTATCGTTTGAGAAAAAATCAGCCCTTCCAAGGAATCACCAATAATGAAGCGGAGTATGCAGCTTTATTTGAGGCAGTAAAAGCTTTGAAAGACCTTGGGGCAAGCAGAAATTCTGTCACGATTAGAGGCGATTCACTTGTTGTCATGAATCAATTAAAAGGAGAATGGCCTTGTTATGATGATATACATAACAAATGGCTCGACCGGATTGAAGCGGCTTTAAAGGAGCTGAGCCTTACGCCAACATATGAAGTCATCGATCGTAAACAAAATGCAGAAGCGGATCAGCTTGCAAGGCAGATACTTGCAGACGTCCCAATTGAAAGTAAATTGAAATTAGAAGCAGACGGAGCTGAATAATGTGGATAAAAAAACAGCAGTACAAGAATTGACGGATCTCCAAGACACGTATTGTTCAGATTGCTTGATTAAGAAGCACTTTCGAAAAGAATATGGCAAAAAATACGCCCACTCCTTTTGTATTCAGCAATGCACAGTAGGAGAGAAAATAAAAGAATACGGACAGACGCTGCTTAAAAAGTAAGCGGCTGCCCCGGTTTTCCTTACTCAAACATCCGCTCGTGAAAAAAAACGGATAGAATGTGTTAAAAAAGAACATATTCTGAAAAATGAGCCGATATAACTATAGAAAGTTTTGGTTGAGTTACTTTTTGACTAAGTGACGGATAATAGAGGAAAAGGGGAAGGCCGGCATGAATAATAAGGATTTCGAAACGGTATTACATCGAACATTTCAAGAGGTATACAGCGATCTAGAGCAGCTAGTAGATGTAGCAAAGAAGGGAAGACCTTTTCTCGAAAAAGATATTTCTGAAATTGAACAACGACTGAAGCAAAATATTTTAGCCATTGAAATTCAGCTGAAAATCAAATAAGAGAGGCATATGCCTCTCTTTATTTTGTCGTTTCATCATTGATTTAGTTGATTAAAGTTTTGTTACGTTTGCAGCTTGAGGTCCACGATTACCTTCAACGATTTCAAAAGAAACTTCTTGTCCTTCTTCTAAAGACTTGTAGCCGTCACCTTCGATAGCTGTGAAGTGAACGAATACATCGTCTCCGCCTTCAACTTCAATGAAGCCGAAACCTTTTTCATTATTGAACCATTTTACTTTACCGTTTTGCATATTGCTTTTTCCTCCTAGTACTGTAGCACACCTTTTGGGCATACTAAAAAAAATTTTCATCACCTAACGACTTTGCAGTTGTTAAATGATGGTTCCACTATACACCATCAAAAGTAACGCGTCAAGCAGGCGAGCCAAATTTTGAGCAGAATGTTTGATTTTTTTGTTTTTTTGGTGAATAACAATGAAAAATAAAACGTTCTTTTCGGAACCTAACGTGCAGCTTGTCCGTATATAAAAAAAATACAGAAAGAGGTGCAATCATGAATCGTTATACACTTGAAGAATTTGTTCAGAATACGCAGCAAGAAGATAAAGGAGAAGGGGTCTTCGAACTTGAAACACCAAGACTTTTAGAAATTAATTTGACAGACACCATTTGGGCAAAAACAGGTTCCATGGTTTCCTATCGAGGGAAAATCAAATTTGAACGTGAGGGTGTTTTTGAGCACGGCGTCTCAAAGATGTTCAAAAAAATGCTCTCGGGAGAAGGCACCTCACTAATGAAGGCGACAGGTGATGGGAAATTATATGTGGCAGATCAAGGCAAAAAAATCTCAATTCTCCGTTTGGCCCAAGGGGAATCTATTTTTGTGAATGGAAACGACCTGCTCGCATTTGAACCGTCTGTCCGCTGGGATATCAAATTGATGAAAAAGGTATCAGGCATGCTTGCAGGCGGATTATTTAATGTCAAATTAGAAGGGCCTGGCTTAGTTGCAATCACAAGTCATTATGAGCCGCTGACGCTCATTGTTCAGCCTGGTGACTCTGTTTATACAGATCCGAATGCGACTGTTGCGTGGTCAGGGGATCTAAAAACTGAATTTGTGACAGATGTTTCCTTTAAAACCTTTATTGGCAGGGGAAGCGGAGAGTCCATTCAAATGAAGTTTAGCGGAAGCGGCTTTGTTGTCGTTCAGCCGTTTGAAGAAGTATACACAACAAATGGAAATCAAGGGTAAAGAAAAAGGTGTCCGTCAATGACGGACACCTTTTTATGATAATGCGCGAGCATATGTTTTGTTATTCATGATGAGATCTGACTGCTCGACGATATCTTCCAAAATGGTTTGAGAAGATTGTTTTAAGTGCAGTTTTTTCATGTTTTGTTTCATTGTTTCTAATTTTTCTTCGTCCTGCAGCAAGTTGGTCACAGATTCTAAAATGTCTTCATGTCTGTTAATGACAATAGCAGCGCCATAATCCTCGAAGAAAAGAGCATTTTCTTTTTCTTGGCCAGGGACAGGCTTGTAAAGAATGACTGGGACACCGATTGCAGTTGCTTCTGTTAAAGTAATGCCGCCTGGTTTTGTAATCATACAATCTGTTACTCTGAACAATTCATCAATTTGTTCCACATATCCAAGCGCCTTCAATTGATCTGGGTGTGCCTGCTCAAGAACGCTAAGCGATTGTTTCAGTGCGGCGTTCTTTCCGCATACAACAACAATTTGTACTTCACTGTCGAGAAGCAGCGCCTCACATAATTCCTTCACATTTTTTAGTACACCGTGAGCACCGGCCATGATAAGAAGTACTTTTTTGTCGGATGATAATCCATATTTTTTATAGATCATCGATTTTGGCACGTCGGCTTCAAACTGTGGTCTAATAGGAATACCTGTCACTTTGACATCGCTTGGATGTGTGCCGATTTCCACTAATTTCTGTTTCACATAATCGGTTGCAACATAGTATCGGTCGATGTTTTCATGTACCCAAATCTTATGGAGACAAAAATCGGTCATGACATTAAAAGTCGGAATCACTTTACCTGTTTTGTTTCGATATTCTGGTACAACAATCATCGGGAATGTAATAATGATGATATCTGGATTGTGTAACTGAATTAATTCATCGAGACGCTTATTTCCCATCTTTAAATAAATGTTAAATTTGCGTTTATTGTAAATTTTATCAACACCGTAATAAAACAAGCGATAAAATTGTTTCCCAATGGAAAAGCTCTTCAAGTATAAATATTGAGTCACTTCTGACACAATGGGATTCGATTCTTGATACAAATTAGAAACTACAACATGTTCAAATCCTTGGGATTTGCATTCATCATACAGTGTTTTTGCTACCTGCATATGTCCATTTCCATAATTTGCGGTCAAGATTAATATTTTTTTATTGGTATTCAAGAATATTCACCTCAAATGTAATCAACAACAACAAAACTTCGTACGAAACTATTAATCTCATAGGTCTACATATACATAAAGATAACATATAAACAGTTAGAGCATATCATTCGTTACGAAAGAATTAAACTAATTTTAAAAAACAAACAGATTCAATTGATAATGGAAGACAGAGCCATTTGTATTTTAACACATTTTGACGATTTATCATCAGACCACAGTCTATTTTATTCCCAAACGTATGGTGTTTCTTGATAAACATAATAATTAAGCCAATTCATAAACAACAAGGTTGCATGGGCTTTCCAGCGATTTACTGGGATTAATGTGTCACCATCTTCTATAAAATAGTGGACAGGTTTTTGGACTGTATCATGTTTCAACAAATCTCTTTCATATTCCTGCATCAATGTATCTGTATCATACTCAGGATGTCCAGTTAAAAATACTTGTTTATCATCATCTGAAACAATTAAACAAACACCTGCTTCTTCAGACATACTCAAGACTTTCAAATTCGGCGTGTTTTTTAATTGTTCTGTATTAATATCTGTATGCCTAGAATGTGGGACATAGTATACTTCATCAAAACCTCTGACTAATCTTTCTTTTTTCTCTTTCACAATATGCTCAAATACACCAAATTTTTTCTCGGGAAGCTTGATCTTTTCAATCCCGTAATGGTGATATAAACCTGCCTGTGCACCCCAGCAAATATGAAGGGTAGACGTCACATTGGTTTTACTCCAGTCCAAAATGTCCTGCAGCTCTTTCCAATAAGAAACTTCTTCAAAAGGTAAGTGCTCAATTGGTGCGCCAGTGATGATCATTCCATCAAATTTTTTATGGCGAATCATTTCAAAGGTTGTATAAAATTCATCTAGATGCTCTCTCGACGTATTCTTCGGTGTATGTGTACTTGGAATCAAAAACGTAAAGTACACTTGTAAAGGAGAATTTCCGAGCATTCTCAGCAGCTGCGTTTCAGTTTGTATTTTTTTTGGCATTAAATTTAAGATCACGATATTCAAAGGACGGATATCTTGCTTGAATGCCCTTGTCTCATCCATGACGAAAATATTTTCGCTCTCTAGTATTTGTTTTGCCGGCAGATGAACTGGTATGTTAATAGGCAACTCGCCACCCCCTGAACCAAAGCTAATTTCACTTCATTATAGGAACTTTCTGGCGATATTTCAATGTTTCAATTATGTTACAATGAAAAATAGAGCAAAAAAGAATGCTGTTTCTGTAAAAAAAGGAGGCCGTTTTGTTATGATCACAAAGCATTTATCAGATATTGACATTGCCCAAAAGGCTAAGCTGAGACCAATTCAAGACATCGCAGCAAAGCTGCAACTACATGACGAAGAATTAGAATGCTATGGTTTCACAAAAGCGAAAATATCTTTGACTATTTCTGACCGTTTAAAGGAACAAAAAGAAGGACACGTGATTCTTGTCACTTCCATCAACCCAACGCCAGCAGGTGAGGGGAAATCCACGGTAACAGTCGGCCTTGGTCAAGCCTTTGAAAAAATTGGCAAGAAAGCGATCATTGCGATGCGTGAGCCATCATTAGGTCCTACAATGGGGATTAAAGGCGGGGCAGCGGGCGGAGGATATTCACAGGTGCTGCCAATGGAAGAAATCAATCTTCATTTCACAGGAGATTTTCATGCCATTACATCTGCACATAACGCCTTATCTGCTTTTATTGATAACCATATCCATCACGGAAATGAACTCGGCATCGACACGCGCCGCATTGTATGGAAGCGGGTGCTTGATTTAAACGATCGTGCATTAAGACAAGTTGTTGTCGGACTTGGCGGTCAGTTAAATGGGTATCCTAGAGAAGACGGATTTGACATTACAGTTGCTTCCGAAATGATGGCGATCCTCTGTTTAGCAGAAGACTTATCTGACTTAAAAAAACGTCTTTCTTCTATTGTTGTTGCCTATAATCAAGAAGGCGAGCCAGTCACAGTGGGAGCACTTGGATATGAAGGTGTCCTGACGTTACTTTTAAAAGACGCACTCAAGCCGAACCTGGTTCAAACGATTGAAGGAACCCCAGCACTTGTCCATGGCGGTCCTTTTGCCAATATTGCACATGGATGCAATAGTTTAATTGCAACCAAAATGGCAGCAAAATTAGCTGATTATGTCGTAACAGAAGCTGGATTTGGAGCAGATCTTGGAGCAGAAAAGTTCCTTCACATTAAAACAAGAGCTGGTGATTTCAAACCTGGTGCAGTTGTCATTGTGGCGACAGTGAGAGCATTAAAGATGCATGGCGGAATGAAGAAAACCGAACTCAAAGAAGAGAATGCACACGCCGTATTAGAAGGTATACATAATTTAGAAAAGCATATTGAAACCGTTCAAGCTTTTGGTCTTCCATATATTGTCGCGGTAAACCGTTTTATTACGGATACAAAAGAAGAAATTCAAGCGATAGAAGATTGGTGCGGCAAACATGGCCATCCAGTTAAAGCCGTGAATGTATGGGAAGAAGGAGGCGAAGGCGGGACAGCTCTTGCAGAGGAACTAGCGGAACTCATTGAAAAGAAAAAGAACAACTTTACCTATTTGTATGAAGAGAACGATTCCATCGAAGAAAAGTTATCTAAAGTGGCCAAAGTGGTTTACGGGGCAGATGGGGTCACGCTCACATCCAAAGCAAGAAAGCAGCTGGCTGCCATTGAGGAAAACGGCTGGGCTCATTTGCCGGTTTGTATGGCAAAAACACAATATTCTCTTTCGGATGATCCAGCTTTAATCGGCAGACCTAAAGGCTTTACCATTACGATTCGCGAGTTAAAGCCATCTGTAGGAGCAGGATTTATTGTGGCCTTAACCGGAAGCATTTTGACAATGCCTGGATTACCTAAAAAACCTGCGGCTCTCGAAATGGATTTATTAGAAGACGGCAGTGTGACAGGACTCTTTTAAACGGGAGCATAAAAAGCGATTTTCTAAAAGAAGCATGTTACGATAGGAAAAAGTGAATCCTAGGAGGCTATGAGATGTCAATTTATGATATTCAGGTCAAGACCATTAACGGTCAGGAAAAATCGATGGCAGATTACAAAGGAAAAGTGCTCATTATTGTAAACACAGCAAGCAAATGTGGACTGACTCCTCAATTTAAACAATTACAAGAGCTATATGATCAATATCATGAAAAGGGCCTTGAAATTTTAGGATTTCCGTGTAACCAATTTATGAACCAAGAGCCAGAAGGAGAAGAAGCCATTCAAGAATTCTGTTCTTTGAATTATGGAGTGACCTTCCCTATGTTTGCGAAAGTAGATGTTAATGGCGAAGAGGCGCACCCGCTGTTCAAGCATTTAACAAGTGAAGCGAAAGGTGTGCTTGGGACAAAAACAGTGAAATGGAATTTCACCAAATTTATCGTGGACCAAAACGGAGAAGTCACTGAACGCTTCTCTCCAAAAACGCCACCAAAAGAATTAGAAAGCTCAATCATCGCTCTGTTGGACAAATAAGATGCTGACAGTCATGCAGCGAAAACAATTGGAGGCAGCTGCCTCCTTTGTTTCAGACAGGCTGAAGGATGAACCAACTGGACACGATGCGGCTCATGTTGCTCGTGTGCGCCAGCTTGCCGTCCGTATTGCACATCAGGAAGGCGGCTCTTTCTTTATCATCGAAATGGCGGCAATTGTACATGATGTCATTGATGAAAAGCTGTCAAGTGAATGGAAAGTCACTAAGGAGCAGCTTGAGCACCAGCTCCTTTTGTGGGAATTGGATACGAGGGATATCCGCTACATCATGGACATCATTACAACGATGTCTTTTCGTCACCGGCATAAGCAGTTTAGGCCGATGACGTTAGAAGGGACTATTGTTCAAGATGCGGATAGGCTGGATGCGATAGGAGCAAGCGGTATCGCTAGAGTTTTTACGTATGCTGGCGCAACAGGTGAGCCCCATTATACAAAGGACACGCAGCAGGGCTCTGTGCTAAAGCATATGGAAGAAAAACTGCTCAAATTAAAAGACTTGATGAACACTCGTGCAGGGAAGCAGCTTGCTGATGAGCGGCATGAATTGATGATTTTATTTATCAAGAAATGGAAAGAAGAATGCGGCCTTACAGATGAGTAGGGTCTTTATGTGTGTAAGGAGGATATATCAATGAAAATAACAGCCATAGAACCGACGCCAAGTCCGAATACCATGAAGGTTATTTTGACAGAAGCACTTGCCGGCGGTAAAAGCAACAACTACAAAAAGGATCAAAAAGACGAAGCCCCAGAAATGATCAAGCGTATTTTAAGCATTGAAGGTGTAAAAGGGGTTTATCATGTCGCAGATTTCTTAGCGGTCGAGCGAAATGCAAAGTTTGACTGGCAGGGTATTTTACAGCAGGTCAGAGAAGCCTTTGGACAAGAAACAGAAGGCCTTCAAGAAGGTTCGCAGTCAGGCGATGACACATTTGGTGAAGTGAAAGTATTTGTCCAAATGTTTAATGGGATTCCGATGCAGGTCAAACTGTCAGACGGTGAAAGAGAAGAGCGGTTTGGCATGCCTGACCGTTTTCAAGCAGCCATTTTAAAGCTTAGAAGCAGCTCAGACAATGTCGTGTTTGAACGTGTGTGGAAAGAACATGGCGTTCGTTTTGGGGAATTTGCTGATATCGGTCAGGAAGTCACAGAGGAGCTGCAAGCAGCCTACGATGATGAGCGTTTAGCCCGATTAACAGAGGCAGTTAAAGAAGGGCAGGAAGCTGTAGATAGACAGGTGAACCGAAAAGCATATGATGTAACAGAAGACATGCTGCAAGAGGAAGATTGGAAAAAACGTTTTGCCCATTTAGAGCAAATGCAGCCAGAGCAAAAGGATATACCTGTTTTAATGAAAGCAATGGAGGATCCAAAAACGTCTATTCGCAGACAAGCCGTTGTGAATGCTGGCATGATTGAAGATCCTGCCATTCTGCCTATTTTATATAAGGGGCTCGAGGACAAAACAGTGACGGTCCGCAGAACGGCTGGCGACTGTATTTCTGACCTTGGTGACCCTAGCGCTACCGAAGCCATGATCGCAGCATTAAAGGACCCGAGTAAGCTCGTCCGCTGGCGTGCAGCGATGTTCCTTTATGAAGAAGGGGACGAAACGGCACTTGAAGCATTAAAAGAAGCAGAGCAAGACCCTGAGTTTGAAGTCAGTCTTCAAGTCAAAATGGCGATTGAACGCATTGAGCATGGAGAAGAAGCGAAAGGCTCTGTGTGGAAGCAAATGACAGAAAGTAGAAAGAATGCATCAGAATGATGAGAAAAATGAACAAGCTGCCAATGAAAAGCAGCTTGTTTTTCTAAAAAAGATAGACAGAAAAATTTTTTTAGAAAAATTATTTTGAATATTGTTGAAATATGCGAAAAAACTCTATATAGTAGTACCAATATAGAATATTGGAGGTCAGATTTTATGACACAAACCTTGCTGAGCGCTTGCTTCAGCAGCCATGTTAGTCATCAGTCATTCATAGGTGGCTAAATAAACAGAAAATTTGTAAAATAAAATCAACTCAAAATCATGCAGTCAACAAGACTTGTAGTATAGGAGGCTTTTTAAACAGATGGCAGAACTACGCAGTAATATGATTAAACAAGGAATCGACAGAGCACCTCACCGAAGCTTACTAAGAGCAGCGGGGGTAAAGGATGAGGATTTCGGCAAGCCATTTATTGCCGTATGTAATTCCTATATTGATATTGTCCCAGGACATGTCCATCTTCAGGAATTCGGGAAGATTGTGAAAGAAGCCATTCGTGAAGCTGGCGGCGTTCCATTTGAATTCAATACGATTGGCGTCGATGATGGAATTGCCATGGGTCATATCGGGATGAGATATTCATTGCCAAGCCGTGAAATCATTGCTGACTCTGTAGAAACCGTTGTATCTGCTCATTGGTTTGATGGAATGGTTTGTATTCCTAACTGCGATAAAATCACACCAGGAATGATGATGGCAGCGATGCGCGTGAATATCCCGACTGTTTTTGTGAGCGGCGGACCGATGGAAGCGGGTAGAACAAGTGATGGCAGAAAAATCTCTCTTTCTTCTGTTTTTGAAGGTGTTGGTGCATACCAGTCAGGTAAAATCAATGAAGAGGAATTAAATGAATTAGAACAGTTTGGCTGTCCAACCTGCGGATCTTGTTCAGGTATGTTTACAGCTAACTCAATGAACTGTTTGGCAGAAGCACTCGGGATTGCTCTTCCTGGAAATGGAACAATTTTGGCGACATCACCAGAGCGAAGAGAATTTGCGAAGAAGTCTGCAAAACAACTCATGGAGCTCATCAAAAAAGATATTAAACCACGGGATATTGTCACTGAAAAAGCAATTGATAATGCATTTGCATTAGATATGGCACTTGGTGGTTCAACCAATACCGTTCTTCACACATTGGCGATTGCGAATGAAGCAGGTGTTGAATATTCACTTGAACGCATCAATGAAGTAGCCGAACGTGTGCCTCATTTATCGAAACTTGCTCCAGCTTCAGATGTTTATATTGAGGATTTACATGAAGCAGGCGGCGTTACAGCCGCACTAAATGAATTGTCTAAAAAAGAAGGCGCTCTTCATTTAGATACAATGACCGTCACTGCGAAAACGCTTGGCGAGAACATTGCGGGACATGAGGTAAAAGATTATAACGTCATTTATCCAATTGATAAGCCATTTACTGAAAAAGGCGGCTTAGCCGTTTTATTTGGAAACCTTGCGCCAGATGGAGCCATCATTAAAACGGGCGGGGTACAAGACGGGATCACACGCCATGAGGGACCTGCGATCGTATTTGAATCCCAAGAAGAAGCCCTTGAAGGCATCATTAATAGAAAAGTAGAAGCAGGACATGTTGTCATCATTCGCTACGAAGGACCTAAAGGCGGACCTGGCATGCCTGAAATGCTTGCACCTACTTCACAAATCGTCGGTATGGGACTTGGACCAAAGGTTGCTTTAATTACAGACGGACGTTTTTCCGGCGCTTCTCGCGGATTGTCTATTGGACACGTCTCACCAGAGGCAGCTGAGGGCGGCCCGCTTGCCTTTGTTGAAAATGGTGACCATGTCGTTGTCGATATCGAGCAGCGCATTTTAAGCGTAGATGTCCCAGAGGAAGAATGGGAAAGAAGAAAAGCAAACTGGAAAGGCTTTGAGCCAAAAGTAAAAACGGGTTATCTTGCTAGATATTCAAAACTTGTGACATCAGCCAATACAGGCGGAATCATGAAAATTTAATCTGATATCGAACATTTGAAAATTGGCTCTCTCTATAGTATCCTTTATTCACAACATAAGGATTATAGAGGGGGCTTTTTTATGTCAATGGCATATGAAGAATACATGCGGCAGCTCGTTGTACCGATGCGTCAAGAGCTGACAAGTGCAGGATTTCAAGAACTAACAACGGAAGAAGAAGTAGAACAAACGATGCAAGAAAGAGAAGGAACGACATTTGTGGTTGTCAATTCTGTATGCGGGTGCGCTGCCGGATTAGCACGTCCAGCTGCTACACAAGCTGTGATGAAGGCAGAAAAAACACCAGATCGAATTGTTACAGTTTTTGCTGGCCAGGACAGGGAAGCAACGGCAAAAATGAGAGAATACTTCACAGGCGAAGAGCCATCGTCTCCATCTATGGCACTTTTAAAAGGAAATGAACTTGTTCATTTTATTCCGCGTGACGAAATTGAAGGTCATGAAATGGAAGACATCATGAAAAACGTCTTATCTGCATTCGAAAAACATTGCTAATACACATGTTGAAATGTCCTGTGATCACATCAGGGCATTTTTTCTTGATCATGATGGAGGAACCGCATGCTTATCACAACAAGCTTTAGAGCAAATGAACAAACGATTGAAACAGCAAAGGCCCTTGCAGAGGATTTACATGGCGAGTATGTAGAGAGGCGCAAACAATCTGTCAAGCAGCTTGCGATAAAACGAGGAGACGTCCTTGTAGTGGGGAAAGAAAGATTCGAATGGTATCAGCCAAATGGTGAAAAGTTTTTCTTTCATCCAAGCTCAGCAATGTTCAGGGTGAAGCGGCTCATGCGCGGAGAAAAGGATCCTTTAATCGAAGCCACGCAGCTTCAGCCTGGCGATTCCTTTTTAGATTGTACGCTTGGCTTAGGATCAGATGCCATTACAGCCAGCATGCGAGTAGGTACGAATGGAAGGGTCGTTGGTATCGAAAAGAATCCCATGACAGCATTGCTAGTGCGAGAAGGACTAAACACATGGGAGACAGGGATAAGAGAGGCAGATGAAGCGATGAAGCGGATATCTGTTGTAAGTGGAGACAGTATCGAGCAGCTAAAGAAGCTCTCTGATGGTTCATTTGATGTCGTCTATTTTGATCCGATGTTTGAGGAGACAATTCAAGAATCTGCAAGTATCGCTCCGCTACGTCATGCAGCAGAGCACCACTTTGACCACGAAATAGCCGTCCAAGAAGCACTGAGAGTGGCGAGAAAAAGGGTAGTTTTAAAAGATCATTGGAAAAGCACCCGATTTCTAGCAGATTCCTATCAATTTCACGTTTTAAAACGAAAAACAGCTCAATTTCATTATGGATATATTGAGAAAGAAAAAAGCCCTCACTAATAGACAATTCTTGAATTTCTTGTCAATCATCTAAAAAAGCCCTTATTTAGGGCTTTTAATCTGTAATCTCCATATAGACAAAATAAAATAACGTCAGCAAGGAAGCCGTAATGAAAAACCCTTCAAGCATACCCATTCCTCCCAAATTTTAGTCGCCTTTGCTTCCATTGTAAACGTTTTATTATGAAAAAGAAAGTCTCAAATCGATGGCCAAATTGAATGACTGAAAATTCATTATATGCTAGAATAGCAGTATGATAACTTATGGAAGGAATTAGATATCATGAAGATGTGGATGAGAAAAACGCTTGTTGTGCTCTTTACGATTGCAACTTTTGGTTTAGTCTCTCCTCCGTCGGCTTTGATGACAGACAAGCCTTCTGAACTTTCTTCATCTGATAAAACGCCTTATACAGCTGTTTATGATACATCAGATGAAATGCGAAGCTGGGAACTAACGCAAGAGGTAAGCAAAGAGCAGACAGATCCCTTTGAGCAATATAAGCAAGAGGTGCTGTCAAATGCAGAAAATCAATCCTTTCTCAAATTTGGCCGTAAAATCACACCTGTCATTGAGGACGAGTACAGAGAAGAGATTCAGCCGAAGATTGAACAAGTGTTAACCGACTATTTAACAAATTTCAAAGATGACGAAAAATTTCAAGATGTTGTTTTAACTGATCAGCCTTCAAGCGGAAATGGCGAAAAAATCTTCCACATTTACAACCGCAAGACAGGAGAAGATTTGCTCCGTTTCCATGTCAGAAGAGATCAGCCGCCTCACAGCGGATATTGGTTTAACTTTCATTACCATACAGCAGAAGATGGATTCCAGACGCATCATGAACTCGGTAATATTTACTGGGATAAAAACACCCCGCCGAGCTGGATGAGCCACTAGAAGGAGATGTCATGCCAATTGAAAAAATATACAATGAACGAAATGGTGCAGATTACAAAACAAATGTTAAACGACCGCGGAGTGAAAATTGAAGATATCGCACACATTGTGCTGAAGCTCCAAGAAAAATATCATCCAAACCTTCCACTTAGTGTCTGTATTGAAAATGTTGAAAAAGTGCTGAATAAAAGAGAAATTGTCCATGCAGTTTTAACAGGACTTGCCCTTGATCAGCTGGCAGAACAAAAGCTTTTGCCAGAACCTTTACAGCACTTAGTTGAAACAGATGAGCCGCTATATGGAATTGATGAGATTATTCCGCTTTCCATTGTCAATGTATATGGATCAATCGGTTTGACCAACTTCGGTTATTTAGATAAAGAGAAATTTGGTATTATTCGTGAATTAGATGAGGGCCGTCCAGGTGAAGTGCATACTTTCCTTGATGACCTAGTCGCTGCACTTGCCGCAGCAGCTGCAAGCCGCATTGCTCACTCACACCAAGATATTAAAGATGAAGAGCAGGAACGAGTGAATCAAGTATAAAAAGAAAAACATGTCTGCTCATCATGCAGGCATGTTTTTTTGGTTCCAACAAAAGCAGAAATAAGGTAAACTACAACAAGAACATAAATAAAGGATGAAAAAAATGAAACAATACAAAGAGTTATGCCGTCATGTATTACAGCACGGGGATGAAAAAGGTGACAGAACGGGTACAGGTACAATCAGCACGTTCGGTTACCAGATGAGATTTGATTTACAGGAAGGATTTCCTCTTTTAACGACAAAGAAATTACACCTGAAATCAATCATTCATGAGTTGCTTTGGTTTTTAAAAGGTGATACAAATGTCAAATATCTTCAAGAAAATGGTGTCCGGATTTGGAACGAATGGGCAGATGAAAATGGAGAGCTTGGCCGTGTGTACGGAGCGCAGTGGAGATCATGGGCGAGTGGAGACGGCGAGACCGTGGATCAGATCACAAAGCTGATCCATGATATTGAGCACAACCCGAATTCAAGACGACTGATCGTCAGTGCTTGGAATCCGGGGGAAATTGATCAAATGGCGCTGCCTCCTTGTCATTGTCTGTTTCAATTTTACGTATCAAACGGGAAGCTTTCCTGCCAGCTATATCAAAGATCGGCAGATATCTTTTTAGGTGTGCCGTTTAATATCGCTTCATATGCTCTCCTAACGATGATGATTGCTAAAGTCACAAATCTTGAGCCAGGCGAGTTTATTCATACACTTGGAGATGCTCATATTTACCAAAATCATCTTCCACAGGTGAAAATGCAGCTAGAGCGTGAGGAACGCACGCTTCCTAAGCTTCGCATCACAAGAGATGTAAAGAGCATTTTTGATTTTACGTTTGATGATTTTGTGCTTGAGAACTATGATCCGCATCCGCATATTAAAGGAGAAGTCAGTGTATGATTTCCATGATTGTGGCGACAGGAGAAGACAGAGTCATTGGTCAAGATAATCAAATGCCTTGGCATTTACCAGCAGATTTAGCGTATTTTAAAAAAGTCACAGGCGGACATACGATTGTCATGGGCAGAAAAACCTTTGAATCCATTGGACGAGCGCTGCCTAACCGCCGAAACATTGTGCTGACCACAAGTTCTTCTTTTAAAGCAGAAGGATGCGAGGTTGTTCATTCAATTGCTGACGTTTTGGCAATTGGGGAAAACGAGACAGAGCTATTTATCATTGGCGGGTCTAAGTTGTATGAAGAGATGATGCCATATGCGGATCGTCTCTATATCACGCACATTCACGATGCGTTTGAAGGAGACCGTTATTTCCCGCATTACAATGAAGACGAATGGACGATTGTATCACGCGAAAAAGGCCATCGTGACGAAAAGAACCCCTACAATTATGAATTTGTCATCTATGACAAAAAAGGATAAGTGAGTAGGAGGAGTACGGTTGTTTCGTTATTGGTTTTTAACGATTTATGTTGTAGTATCCTTTTTAAAAAGTATGAGGCATTTGTACGATCATGAATTAACGGATCCACGCATTTCCTATACGAAACGAATGCATCTCATTCATGAGCATGCAAAAAGGTTTGCCCGGGGATGTATTGATCAATCAGGATCAGTCATGACCATTCATCAGCAAAAGAAGCTGCCAGACAGCCCGGTTATTTATGTCACAAAAGAGCTGAATCCAGTCACGACGACATTATTGATCGGCCACCTTGAGCAGCCAGTTGCTTTTATGGCAAAGCCGAAGCTCTTTCGGTATCCGATTTTAAAACAATGGTTGAAAAAAATGGCGGTCATTCACCAGAATCAAACGGATGAGGTTTTATTAGAAGAAGCAAAGGAAAGAATCATGTCTGGGCAGAGTCTACTGCTTTCAGAAGAGTATCGTCATATTGCAGAGGCGCTTGCTGAAGAATTCGATTGTCCGCTTGTACCGATTGAAACGAGCGGAACGGATCGTCTTTTAACGGGGAAGTTCGTGAAGAGAATGCGTCCTGTTAATGTCGATATTCATATTAAAGCTCCTGTCATGATCAGTGATTACGCACAAAAGCGTGCATAGAAAAACCAGCATCCGAATAGTGGATGCTGGTTTTTTTCATGCAGCAGGAATGTTTACGCAATAGAATAAAATACAGAAGAACATCGATGCACTGCCGCCGAGAACAAAGCTGTGCCAAATCGCATGGTGATAGGGGATTTTCCGCCAAATATAAAAGATGGTTCCGACTGAATATAATATGCCGCCTAACAGTAAGAGTCCAAATCCTGCACCTGTTAATTGGATATAAAGCGGTTTGATGGCAATGATAATCATCCAGCCCATTAATAAATAGACGAGGGTAGATACGATTATAAAGCGTTTGACGAAAAAGATTTTAAAGACAATCCCACCAGCAGCAAGCGCCCATACAATCGCAAGGAGCGTATAGCCGAGTGCACCTTTTAGTGGTCCTAGTAAAAAGGGTGTATATGTACCAGCAATCAATACATAAATAGCCGAGTGGTCGAGGATTTCAAAAATATCTTTTGTTTTTTTGTGCCGAATGCTATGAAGCAAGGTTGAACTTAAATAGAGCAGCAGCATGGATGCGCCAAATATCGAAAAGCTGATAATATCTGTGACTGTGCCGTATTGAACAGCGAATAAGACGAGAAACACAATAGCTGGTATGGATAAAATAACACCAATGCCATGTGTAATGGCGTTTGCAATTTCTTCTTTTACAGTAAACAATGGATGTCCTCCTTTTATTGAACCGGTATATAACCATCAAGCGACTTCAGGAATGAAAGACCTTCAAGTGTAATCTTCGTTCCGGCCCTGCCTTTTCCTTTCGTCACGTATGCTTTTTTCTCAAGATCATCTAAGCGGTTTCTCACCTGCTGAGGGGTGAGCGGAATGTCTCCTTGCTTGCTTAGTTCAGACAAGATGCGTCTGCTGGCTGCTTCTCCTTTTTCATTGAGAGATTTAATGGCTTCCAGCAAGAAAACAAACTCTTGTTTTTCCATTAGTGTAAGCTGGTGTTCTTCCTTTTTACCTTTTACGGCTGAGGGAAGAGGTGCTAACACAAAGGGAGGTAAATGATGTAAAAATACCGTTTGGCCCTCGAGTATGGATGCAGCGTAATGAACGATATTTTTGAGCTCTTGCACATTTCCTTCAAATGGATACTGCTGCAAGGCTTCCCAAACACTTGGATCAATGTCAGGAGCCATGTTCAGCTCTTGAAAGAAAGCATTTGTTAACACAGGAATGTCAGTTTTTCGTTCAGCTAAAGCCGGAAGGGCCAAATGAAGAACATTCAAACGATAAAACAGCTCGGGTAAAAAGGTAGAAGAAACCCTGAGTGCCTCTATTGATAAAGACGAAGAAGCGATTACTTTTGTTGCAGGTGATGTTTCTAGAAAGTGAATGACCTTGTGTTGCATAGGAAT
This sequence comes from Bacillus sp. G1(2015b), assembly GCF_001482475.1. NCBI lineage: Bacteria > Bacillati > Bacillota > Bacilli > Caryophanales > Bacillaceae > Bacillus > Bacillus sp. G1(2015b). The sequence goes on from NZ_LKIC01000029.1 coordinate 18,562, forward strand.
ACTTAATGCGGCGATCTCATCTAAATAAAGAATTTGATTGTTTTTTTCTGTGAAGGCTTTCTGTAAGATTTCTTCATTCAAGATGGGGCAATACATGTGTGTCATTGCTGTGTTCGCCATTTCTTGGGCAAATAGTGTTTTGCCTGTGCCTGTGTCTCCTGTTATTAAGACCGGCTGTTCGTTTTTCGAAAATTGTTTTGCCAGATGAATGGCATGCTTGATGTCTTGATGATCTCCATATATAGACGTGATCGATTGTATGGCCATGAGGTGGTTCCTTTCTTTGTGGTTCTAATTGGTTCAATTGTAACACCCAATTAAAACAAATGTACAGGAAAACGAGAAATTTTATAATATTTATGGTGGATCCGTGATCTATTGGTTTATTTTTTGAATATTCATGTTATAATGACAAATTAAATAAGGTTAAAGAGAAAGGATCTTGTACATGAAACCGTTGCTCAAAGAAAATACGCTAATTCAAGTGAAAGACATCTTAAAAGCCCATCAAAATTTGAAGGATGTAGTCATTCATACACCACTTCAAAAAAATGAGCGACTTTCTGAACGATATGAATGTAATGTCTACTTAAAAAGAGAGGATCTTCAAGTAGTTCGTTCCTTTAAATTAAGAGGCGCTTTTAATAAAATGAGCCAACTTCCAAAAGATAAACTAGAAAATGGCATTGTCTGTGCAAGTGCTGGAAATCACGCACAGGGCGTTGCCTATTCTTGTAAATATTTAGGCATCCACGGGAAAATCTTTATGCCTGCTACGACGCCAAGGCAAAAAGTATCCCAAGTGGAGCTGTTCGGAAAAGAATATGTTGAAATTATTTTAACCGGAGATACGTTTGATGATTCATATCATGAAGCCGTAAAATGCGGAGATGAAGAAAAGCGCGAATTTATCCATCCGTTTGATGATTTGGATGTGATGGCAGGACAAGGAACGACTGCTGTCGAAATATTAAATGATATCGAAGTGGAGCCTCACTTTTTATTTGCAAGTGTCGGAGGTGGAGGTCTGTTATCTGGTGTTGGTACATATATCAAAAATATCTCACCAGAAACCGAAATCATTGCAGTCGAACCGCTTGGCGCAGCTTCACTGCATGCGTCACATGAGAAGGGCGAGGTTGTGACACTTGATTCGATTGATAAGTTTGTAGACGGAGCAGCGGTTCAGCGGATTGGCGAAAAGACGTTTACATCGCTTCAGTCTGTTGTCGATAAAATCAGTCTAGTACCAGAAGGGAAAGTATGTACAACAATTTTGGAGCTGTATAATCAATGTGCGATTGTAGCAGAACCGGCAGGCGCATTGCCAATCGCAGCATTAGATGCCCATCGCGAGGAGATTAAAGGCAAAAATGTTGTCTGCATTGTCAGTGGAGGAAATAATGACATCGGCAGAATGCAGGAAATCAAAGAACGCTCAATGATCTATGAAGGGCTTCAACATTACTTTATTGTCAATTTTCCGCAAAGAGCAGGAGCACTTCGAGAATTTTTAGATGAAGTGTTAGGACCAAATGACGATATCTCACGCTTTGAATATACGAAAAAGAATAACCGAAGCAAAGGCCCTGCGCTTGTCGGCATCGAATTGAAAGAAAGAGATGACTATGCCGCGCTGATTGAGCGGATGGACAAAAAAGGCTTCCACTATGTTGAAGTGAATAAAGATCAAGATTTATTCCACCTATTTATTTAGGCTTAACAGATAATTGGAAAAGAGGATTGATCGTTTGTGCTGCTCAAAACAATATGTTTTAGACGGATGGATGGAGCTCAGATCAAGGTAACAGAAGTCCCTGTTCTAAAGGGGGATGAGACGTATCGTTTCATGCTCACCTTTAGACTTGAAGCTTTCTTGAAAAAAGTCTATGTATCTAAAGGAAAGAGAGCTGTGTACTCTTTCAGAGAGGATGTGAAACGTAACGTCAAGTGGAGCACATATGAACAGATCTATCAGGAGCCTACACTGAAACACAATGCGTAAGCAAGAATCTTTGTCAAAAGGAGGAAGCAGCCATTTTGAAATGGCTGCCGCTCAGTTTGGCAAGGATTTTTTTCGTGACAAGAAGAAATTGTGACAATTTCAAAAACGTTAGGTCAGTTGTTTTCAAGTGTGCAGGAAATAAGGTAATATCATAAGTAAAGACTAAGACAGCAAGGATGAGACGATAGTGAAACAAATTAAAATTGTAACAGATTCAACTGTGGACCTTCCGCAAGAGAAAATCAATGATCTTTCCATTCACGTGATTCCGCTCAATATCTCCATTTCTGGAGTTGATTATATTGACCGAGTGAATATACAGCCAGATGAATTTATTGAAAAAATGGAGGCCGCTGAGGAACTGCCGAAAACGTCTCAACCTGCGATCGGTCAATTCGTCGAATTATATGAAAAGCTGACGGCAGATGGAAGTGAAGTGATCAGTATCCATTTAACTGGTGGGATGAGTGGTACTGTTCAAACTGCTGAAAGCGCTTCGAAAATGGTAGATGGAAACATCACGGTGATTGATTCGAATTTTATTTCCTATGGATTAGGATTTCAAGTCATCAAAGCAGCAGAACTAGCCAAAAAGGGTGCAAGCCGTGAAGACATTATCACAGAATTAGATAAAATCCGTCTTCAAACAAAGCTATATGTCACAATTGATACATTAGAAAATCTCGTCAAAGGCGGCAGAATTGGAAGAGGAAAGGCGCTGATCGGCTCCCTACTTCACATCAAACCAATTGCGAGCTTAACAGACGGGGTATATACGCCAGAAGCGAATGTGAGAAGCTATTCTGCGCTTGTCCGTCATCTGACAAAACAGTATGTACAGGCGGTGAAGGGAAAAACAGTTCAAGCCATTGGGATCGCACATGCAGATGCATTAGAACTCGCTGAAAAGCTAAAAAAAGCGCTGCTTGATCATACACCTGAAGCACTGATTGACATCGCCTACACAACACCGATTATTTCGTGTCATACCGGAAAGGGCGCAATAGGTTTTACTTTTTATACCGATTGATGGAAAAAGGGGATGGGCATATCATGGATAGAAAAAGGGGAGCCTCACTTGGTGCGCTTATGATCATAAGCGTGCTTCTTTTAGTCTCATGTTCAAATGGACAAATCAAAGATGCGTTAAATTATCAAATAGAGCCGTTTGAGTTTGAAAACCAAGATGGTCAAAAGGTGTCATTGGAAGATTTGAAGGGGAAAGTATGGGTAGCAGATTTTATTTTCACAAGCTGTGAAACGATCTGTCCGCCGATGACCGCTCATATGACAGAGCTGCAAAAACGAATAAAAGAAGAAAAATTGGATGCGCATATCATTTCCTTTAGTGTGGACCCAGAGGTCGATTCACCGAAAAAGCTAAAAGAATTTGCAAAAGCCTATCCATTGTCCTTTAAAAATTGGGATTTTCTCACGGGGTATTCACAGTCAGAAATCGAAAAATTCGCAATGAAGAGCTTTAAGACCATTGTCAAAAAACCTGAAGATGAAGACCAAGTGATTCATCAGTCCCTGTTTTTCCTTGTAAATCAAGAAGGGAAAGTGATGAAAAATTATGATGGCGTGCAAAACACACCTTATGATGACATCATCAAGGACATCAAAACGCTGAACCGAAGCTAGCATAAGGATGTTCAAATGGGCGAAAACATGATACACTTTTTTAATCAGAAAAAGGAGGGACATCATCGTTTGAAGGCTCGTTTGATTTTGATTGTGATGTCTCTAGCATTTGTTCTTTCTGCATGTTCTGCGCAAGAGGCTGGCATAAAGGATAAACTAGAAGACACACAAAACGTAAAAGAACATATTACCATCGCAGCGGTTGGAGATTCCTTAACAGAAGGAATCGGAGATCAAGATAAAAAAGGCTATGCAGGCATGACCCGTGACAAGATAGAAGCGGTCGACGGCGTGCAATCTGTCACATTAAAAAACTATGCCATTAAAGGCAGTAGAACAGTAGATTTGTTAAAAAGATTAAAAGAAAAAAAGGTGCAGGACGGACTGAAAGACGCTGATTATATTTTCTTTACAATCGGCGGGAATGATCTCATGCATGTTGTCCGTCAAAATGTGCTTAATTTGACGTTTGCTCCTTTTAAAAAAGAGCAGGGTCCTTTTGAGGAGCGCTTTAAAACCATTCTTGCTCAACTGAGAGAACAGAATGGCCATGCGAAAATTATGTATGTCAGCATGTACAATCCTTTTAAGTTCAGTTTGTCTGAGCTGCGAGATATTGATGAAGTCGTCAAAGACTGGAATGCCGCTGCCAAAAAGGAACTCAAAAAAGACGGCAATGCGGATATGATCAATGTAGCAGACTTATTTGAAGAAGGTTCTGATGAAAAATTACTGGCAGATGATGATTTCCACCCAAACCAAAAGGGGTACTCTCTTATGGCAAATCGTTTATTCTCCGAAGTGAAAAAAGAAGGACTGCCGAAGGAATAGGGTGAAATAGATGAAAAAATGGAAAAGCTTATTTTTTATTTTACTTGCAATCAATCTATTGATTGTGATTGCCTGCGGTATTTTAATGCTGCTGCCAGGCGGTCAATCCGCTTCAACCAAAGAAGTGAAAAGCGAATATGCTTTTAATATATCCAGCTCAAAAGAATCGCTCACCAGTTTTGTGAATGATTATTTGAAAAATCAAGGATCAAATGATATGCCAGACTTTCATGTAGCGATCGATCAAGATGTGAAAGTAACAGGCGCAATTAAAGCTTTCTCTTCAACGATTGATGCAAACGTCTCATTTACGCCAACTGTTGAAGATAATGGTGATGTGCTTTTGAAAGTGGATGACTTTTCAATTGGACAATTGAGCATTCCAATTAGTTTTGTTTTAAGCTACATGGGTCAGTTCTATGAGCTGCCAGAATTCGTTCATGTAAAACCGGATCAAAAAACGGTTGAAGTGCGCCTTTCAGAAATGCCGCTGACGAATGATATGTATGTCAAAGCGAACAAAATTGATCTACAGAACGATGAAATTGAATTCTCATATTATCATCCAAAGCAATAGAACGTGTGAGTCAGGAGTGAAATCATGAAGCGAGTTTATCAATATTTTAGTTTACTGTCGTTTTTATTTGCTGCGTACTTTGGCATAACAGCTGCCAATGCTTTAAAAGCAGAAAATATCGATCAGTTTTACTTAAATATTGCCTACTGTGCATTATTTCTAGGCACGATGATTCTTGCTTTTGATTTTCAAAAGCAAGAAAAAGCTGAAGATGTCTCGTAAGGAGCCTTTTCCATTGGGAAAGGCTCTTTTTTATATTTGCCGAGACAAGACGACCTTCGCCATAAGTTCTGGCTCTCCGTTAGCAAATCCATGAAGCAGAATCAGGTATGCGCGCTTTGTTTGCAAATGAACTTTGGGGATATCAAGCAGTACACTTTGAGTGCCGGCGGCTTTCAATTCAAAATGATATTTATTCGGGGAGAAATGATGAATGTGGGTACTGTTTACATAATCAAGCTCTTTCGATATGATCCCTTGGTCTCGTTCATATATATCTATAGAAGGAAGGTCCGGAGACAGCTGTACAAATGTAAGTGCTGACAGGTCTTCTTGTTTGATCAAAGTAGTCTGCTGCTCAGTCAGCAGTGCAAAGCCTGCACGAGCACCTGTGATACAGAGTGTATAGACCTGGCCGCTCTTAAATTGAATGCGAGAATGAAGAATTTTTTCATTTGTAGCCAGTTTGAACACTTCTATTTCATACATTCCCTCATCCCACTCCATATAAGCGGTCAAATGGCTGTAAGGCATTGTTTTCATCAGCTGCTTCCGGTTCACATAAACAGCGAGCTCACTGAGATCTGGTGCAGCGTGAAATAATCGAATAAAGGCTTTTGATGAAGGGGTGCTTTGAAGATGCTCATAGGCGGCAGTGAATGGCCGATTTGGAAAGTCATGATAAAAGAGCTGCTGCATGTCATCAATCCCTTCTTTCTCATACAATGGTGTTTTTTGTAGCGTATGCATGAAAAAGACGATCTGTATAGGCAAAAGAAGCAAAGAAAAAAGCCTGACGTATTCCGTCAGGCCGGCATTTAAGAAGGAGAAGAATATTGATGATATTCAGCTAGTTTAATGAACGTTTTTTCATCCTCAATTAAACCACAAACGCCGCACTGGACTTTCATTTGAGGACCTTGATAGCTCAAGTGAAAAGGAGACAGCTGCTCTCCTTCGTATCTTTCAACAACTGCTCCTGTCGCTGGATCTAGCTTGACAGGTTCTGAAAGCTGCTCAATGAGATTAAAGCGCGTTCTGTTTGTTTTACAGTTTGGACAAAGATAAGGGCTTGTCATGGTTCATTCCACCTCTTTTTATCCGTAGCATGTCCTAAGCGCTAAAATCTATGCTTAATCCTTTTGACTTTTATCCAGCTTTTTGAATAATTTGATCATCGTTTTGAGTTCTTCGTCATCAAATGACTCAAATCGCTCCATAAAGTATTCTGTTTTCTTTTTCTCAAAATGCTCAGTAATTTCCTTACCCTTATCGGTTAAGTGGATTTTGATAATGCGGCGGTCCTCTTTTGAACGGATACGGGTGATCCAGCCTTTTTCTACGAGTGTGTCAGTCACAGCGGTAATATGACTTGCTGACACTCCAAGAATGGAAGCGAATTCCGTTACTTTTTTTGCACCTTGCTCACGGAGCAGATTTAAAATAAGAAATTCATTCCGAGATAATTCGTTTTCGAGCAGGCTGTTAATTTCATAACGGATCTGCTTAAATACGGTTCTCAGTAAAGTGTCCATTTCGTACATCATTTGTTTTCTTTGTTCCAATCATTAAACCCCCATTATATTTTAAAGATACGACAGAATGCTTTCTTTTATTTTAGGTATACAAGTCGTATCATTTTCATTATTTTTTATCATGTTATAATATGATGATACCATTTTTTAAATGAAGGGGGCACTAATATGTCTGAAAAACAAGAATTAGCCACATTTGCAGGAGGCTGCTTCTGGTGTATGGTTAAACCTTTTGATGAACAGCCGGGCATTATCAAAGTTGAATCAGGGTATACTGGCGGACATACAGTGAATCCGACCTATGAGGAAGTATGTACAAATACAACGGGACATAGAGAGGCGGTTCAAATTACGTTTGATCCTGACGTGTTCCCGTATGAGAAGTTGCTAGAACTGTATTGGCAGCAAATAGACCCAACGGACGATGGCGGGCAATTTGGTGATAGAGGAGAATCTTACCGTACTGGTATTTATGTTCATCATGACGAGCAGCGAAAGCTAGCGGAAGCATCGAAAGAGCAGCTGAGCCAAAGCGGCATTTTCAAAAAGCCAATCGTGACAGAAATTTTAGATGCAGGTCCTTTTTATCCAGCAGAGGAATATCATCAGCATTATTATAAGAAAAACAAAATGCACTACGAACGATATCATGTCGGTTCGGGCAGAGCCGGTTTTATTGAGTCCCATTGGAGTGATAAGTAATGTCAAATGAAAAAGAAAAGCGTATAAAAGAATTAAACCGCATGCAGTACGAAGTCACGCAAAATAATGGTACAGAGCCGCCATTTCAAAATGAATTTTGGGATCATAAAGAAGAAGGTATTTATGTGGATATCATTTCAGGAAAGCCGCTGTTTTCTTCTTTAGATAAGTTTGATGCCCACTGCGGCTGGCCAAGTTTTACAAAACCGCTTGAAGAGGAAGAAGTAGCAGAGAAGGTTGATACGAGTCATGGAATGGTGCGGACAGAGGTTCGCAGCAAAACAGCTGATTCTCATCTTGGCCATGTTTTTCCTGATGGACCAGGGCCAAACGGTCTTCGGTATTGTATTAACTCAGCCGCTTTGAAGTTTATCCCAAAGGATGATCTTGAAAAAGAAGGTTACGGGGATTTGAAACATCTATTTGATTGATCCATTTAAAAATCGTCACATGGAAAGCATTTGCTTCCGTGTGACGATTTTTTATTTTTTATGATGTGTATGATGTAATTGTTCGATGATGGTGAACAGCTTTTCTTTTGTAATGAGCGGTGCTTCTTTTGAGGTGTAATTCGTTAAATCGACTTTTTGAAAGGCAGGGTGCAAATGTGGTCTCGGTAAAATGGCATAAAATTGTTCATGTTCAAAGAGTGCATCTGCTTCGTGCGGGAATGTGAGCTCCTCGTGAAGCTTCTCGCCAGGTCTTTTTCCGACAACGAGAATATCTGGAGATTTAGCATTGATTTGGGCGGCATATTCATGAAATGCTTTTAAGAGATCGGCAAGCTGTAAGGACTCCATCTTGAGAATGAAGGTTTCGCCGCCTTTCATCATGATTGCTGCTTGAAGTGTGAGGGAAACAGCTTCTTCAATGGACATAAAAAAACGTGTCATATGAGGATCAGTCACGGTCAAAGGTTTTTCATTTAATAGCTGCTGGAGCATGATCGGAATGACGGAACCTCTAGATCCAAGCACATTGCCAAAGCGTACAGAGCAAAACTTGGTTTTTTGATTCGGAATACTTTCGTTTGCTTGGGAAAATAGTTTTTCTGAAATCAATTTTGTTGCACCCATGGCATTAGTCGGAGAAACCGCTTTGTCAGTTGAAATGTTGACAACATGACTCACTTCATGTTCGAGGGCGGCTTCAATGACGTGTTGCCCGCCGATGATATTCGTTTGAACGGCTTCGAACGGATTATCTTCACAAGTGGGTACTTGTTTTAAGGCCGCTGCATGAAAAATGATATCCACACCTTTGACGAGCTGTCTCACGCGGCTTGCATCCCGGACATCTCCTAAAGCGAATACGACCTCTGGATGATCTGCGTACTCATTTTTCATCATGTATTGTTTGCTATCATCTTTACTGAAGACGATTACCTTTTTTGGAGAGCAGCTTGTTAATTTATTCACGATTTGCCGGCCGATGGATCCTGTTCCGCCTGTAACTAATATCGTTCTGTCACGAAAAAAGGTCTTCAAAGTCGTTTCTATCTGATTGGACATATCTAATCCCCCAACTCTCATTTCTCTACTTTGCATCATATGTGAAAGAGCGGCATTCGTTTGAGGAAAAGAACCACTTCATGTATAAATTAGGTGAACAAATTATAACCATCTGCTTACCGTCTTAATAGAATATGGAGAGATAAGAGATTAACTAGAAAAACGAGAGACCTGAATACTTCAGTACTGCGATCAGCTCGGTCAGAGAAGAAAATGGTAAGGGAGCTGTGGGCGAGGGGAGAAGAGAAGACATGTATAGGGGAAATCGTATTTTAGCCATGATACCTGCATTTAGAAGTACCGACGGCCAGCATGATGAACATATACGCATATTGGCAGAGCGGCCGCTTATCTATTGGACCATTCAGCCGCTTTTGCAAATGATTGAGTTAGATGAAGTCATCGTCTCCTCAGAGGATGTCAATACGCAAATCATTTCATCTCACTACGGAGCAAATGTGATTGAACTGCCAAGTACACATGTAACAGAACAAACGCCGTCGCTGTTAGCTGTGAAGCATGCGCTTGCTTATTTAGAGCGGGAGGGGAAAACCTTTGATATTGTGCTATTTCTGCAGCCATCGTCTCCTCTAAGACAGCCGGCAGATATCGAGAAGTGCTTGCAGCTTTTAGTGGAGGGAGGATATGATTGCACCGCATCTTTTACAGAGGCGTTAGAAAACCCAAATGAAACTTGGACACTGCATGAAAACAATGAAGCTACTTTATATAAGGACAATCATTACTTTTTCATGCCAAAGCATGAGCAGCCATATACGTATGGACGGCTAAATGGTGCGGTATATGCTTTTCATGCTCATTATGCCAAAGAATGCATTCATTCCTTTTTAGAAGGATCTGTCGGAGCATATATGATGGATCACACGAGGTCGCTTGTGGTGAAACAGGAGGCGGACCGGAAAAAGGCAGAGCACGTCTTATTGGCTCGCCGAGATGCAGAAGATCATGCATAAGCTGACCTTCAACAAGAAAAAGCGCCCAGTTATAGGGCGCTTTTTACGATTTCATAAAGCCTTTGCGGCATCGTATCAAATGTATTCCAGCGAACGGCTTGCTCGTAGTTGTTCAGTGCGGCCGCCTTTCTTTCACCTGCATTTGACCCATAGTAATCCACCTGTTTGATCAAATCGTCCTCATCTTTGTAAAAAGCAAAGCTTGAAAAAGTAGGCGGCGGATGTAGATCCGTCAATTGAAAACTTCCAGTTGCAGCAATGTCAAATGCTCTGTTATTGAGGCTCATATTTTGAATCATGGCTTTATTTTTGTTATATACAAATTGAGACGGCCTATGCGGATTCAGGACAATCGCTGTCTGCTGATAGATGTCCGCCATTTGCTGAGGACTCAGCCAATTCGTTATAAGGGTGAAATCACGATAATGTCTGCGTGATTTATTTAAGTGACGGTGCCATTCCTTACCTGCAACGAGAATACGCCATTTGTTTTGCTTTAAGAGTGTATCGATGGCTTTGATTCGGTTGGGATAAGGGTAGCCAATGAGTGCAATGTCAAACGTGCACATCTCATCTGGCGATTCATTTTTCTGAAAAACACGTGTATTTGTCGGAATGGGAAAGTAGTGTGTATTTTCGGCGCCTAATTGTTTGTAAAATGGCAAAATCCCTTCATCAATCGTTAAGATAAGCTGAGCATCACGTGCGCAAGCAGCTGATACATCTGCATAAAAGGGATCTTCTGTCATCCAAAGAACAATCGGAATTTTTTCTTGTTTGAATTGATGAAGTACATCTTTCGGAACATGATCACCGATCATCATCAAAACAAAATCCGGAGAAAATGTCCGGATTTTGTGCATGTTAGTGGGTAGAGATTCTCTATCAATCTTTACACATGAAAAGGGGGAATCAATGAAGCTTTCTTCTACCCATTGATCAAACATGTGATAGATTCCGCCGTAGCCAGAACTGATATAAAGAAGCTTCATGATGACCCTCTCACATTAAGATGTGAATGTAACACTTTCAACTTTATCTACATCTAAAAGAGTCGTTGCTGAGCCGGTAGGTGTGACAGAGCTTTCTTGTGTAACAAATACAACACCTGTTGAAGCATCGAATGATACAAATTGAACTGGCCCAATTAAATCTCCTGAGTCAGTGACAATACTAATGACTGTTCCTGGTGCGAGTCTTGCAAAGATCCATCTTGCTGGCTGAGATACATCGAGTGTTGTAGCAGAATCTGAAGGTGATGCCTCAGCTGCCACTTCACTTAATAAATCGTTCAATTTCTCTTCCACTTGAACTCCTCCTTCTTCGAGATTAGCTGTTAATGCATGAGTAATTGGTTTGAAAAACACTTTCAATAGTTCTTTTTTTAATTCAGCACGCTTTTCGCTCATTTTTTCCCCATCCTTTCTTCATCAATTCAAACTCACCCCTATGTATATGCCGTTCATTTTTTTTGGCATAAGCAGAACGCTGATTCCTGATTCTTTTTTTCAATTAATCACTTCACACATTTTTAAAAATGTTTTCAAATGCTGAGGCTAAATGAAGTGGCGCTCATACTCTAGTAAAGATTAAATGTGAAGAGAGAGGGATTATGAATGGAATTTGAACAATTATTAGATGGTTGGAACGAAGAATTACTAGAGTCGGAAGGAGTGCTTGAAGTCATCTTGATTTTACTTCTTCTTCGCCTTTTAGAAGAAAGTGAGGAAGAGAATGTGTCAGACATCAAAGAATTACTTCGTCCATGGCTTGAGCTTGGCATTCCAGTGCCGCGTGTTCATTTGGTCAATGGAGATGTACTTCAAAACGTGGTTGTCGTGCAATTGTTTGATACGGTCGCGGTCTTTAAAAACGCGACAAATCAGCTAAGAGTGAGTGTTCCTTTTGTGAACATTGTCAGCTGGGGGGCATTTTAAACTAATCAAAAAGGATAATGATCATGAAAGTATCGGTGATTTTAACAAGCTACAATAAACCAGATTTCATTGATCGTGTGCTAAAGAGTATGGTAGAACAAACGTATCCGCATTGGGAGCTTTTGATTATGGATGATGGCTCAGAACAGGGCACCATTCAAAAGATCCAGCCCTATTTAAGTGATGAGCGCATTCAGCTGTATTCGCACACGGTTCATCCGGCAAAACGGCTGTTAACCGCACGATATGCGACGCTTATTAATGAAGCACTAACCCGTATAACAGGTGAGCTCATTTGTTATTTAACCGATGATACCGTGTACCATAAAGATCGTTTGCTTAAAATGGTGGATGTTTTTCGGTCGAAGCCTCATATAGATATTGTGTATTCCTCGCAGAGGGTTGTGCATGTGAATCAGCATTTAGTGGAAACGATGAGTTTTGTTCGAGAAGCAAATCAAATCTTAGAGCATGCGTCCTTTCAAGTGGACCATTGTTCGGTCATGCACAGAAGCCGCTTGCTTCCACTGATTTATGAAAAATACGGACAATATTGGGATGATGAGCCAAAGCACTGGCATCATGCAGATTCTGTTTTTTGGATGAGGCTGAATCATTTCGCTTCGTTTTTTCCATTAAAAGATGTACTGGATACAACGTATAAAACGCCCCATTCCTTTCATCATCAGTTTTCGAGTATGCCGTATGATTTAATTGACGGAACGGTCATTGAAAAAGAAGGGGATTATTATCAAATCGCAGACGGGAAACTTCATGAAATTGAAAAGCGCTGGATCAATGAAAAGAACAGGCGTGCGATCCGTGTTCCGCTATTATGTGAGATGAAATATGAAATAAAAGAGAAGCTGGCAGTACCCAATTATACAGTCGTCACCGCAGATCAGGGGAAAACGTTCTTTTATATTGAAAAACAGAAAAAAAGAAGGTTTGCTTCAAAACGTGACGTGCAATATTTTCAGTTTCACCCAAAGGAGATTTATACGATTTCAAATGACCAGCTTCAGTCATTTGAGGATGGCGATATCATCAAAGTTTCTCCTGTATTCAGTCCGCCAAACAGGCGGCTGTTTAAATGGAAACAAGATGTTTATTTACTTGTGCATCATGCCTTTTGCCGTATTGATCCTGAGGTGGTGAAGCGGTTTGCTTTTTATCATCAGCCGATTAAGCTGTACCCGTCCCAATTTACGTTATTTCAGGAAGGGAAGTCGATTGTTCCGCTGTATAGGGAATCGCTGCAAGAATTCGATATGTCTCTTTATCAGACATCCGGGCGAAAGCACTCCTCATAAGAGGGGTGCTTTTTAAAATTTTTGCAGGAAGTAGAAAGGAAAAAGCGAAACATGAAAAAGACAGGGAACCATTTAGAAATGATCAAGCCGCTGAAAACTCGGCAATTGATGCCGGTTTTTTGGCACTGAAAGTGAGGGGGAAAGAATGGGGAAAGTTGTCGAAAGAGCAGATTGGTTTGAATTAATTTTAGAAGCCATTGATGAAGCCATTCATGTTGTAGATGATCAAGGGATGACGATTTTTTACAATCATAATGCCGCTAAGTTTGACTGTTTACAAAAAGAAGAGGTGATTGGCAAGTACATCCTTGATGTGTATCCCTCTTTAACTGAAAAAACAAGTACGCTTATGCATGTGTTGAGAACAGGAAAGCCCATTTATCATTCGCTGCAAACCTATTTGAATAAAAACGGAGAAAAAATTGAAACAGTGAACACGACATTACCTATTATTGAAGATAACGAGTTAATAGGTGCGGTCGAAGTCGCAAAAGATGTATCCAAGCTGTCAGCCCTTTCCAATCGTTTAGATCAAAAAAAGCGAACATATGACGTGGATGGGGTAGAACAAATGCATGATTTTGCTTCATTTTTAACAAATGATCCGCTTTTAAAAGAAATGCTTGAAAGGGCAAAAAAAGCAGCTGCTTATCCGTCATCAGTTGTTGTCTACGGAGAAACTGGGACAGGAAAAGAAGTGCTTGTTCAAGCCATTGTCCATGAATCTGACCGAAAAAACCAAGTGTTTATTCCGCAAAACTGCGCAGCACTCCCAGAAACATTACTTGAAAGTCTATTGTTTGGATCTGTCAAAGGGAGCTATACGGGCGCAATTGATCGCAAGGGACTTTTCGAATTAGCTGATGGGGGCACGCTTTTTCTTGATGAGCTCCAAGCGATGCCGCTCACGCTTCAGACGAAATTATTACGTGTGTTAGAGGATGGCGTTGTCCGCCGCATCGGTGATGCAAAGTCCATTCAAGTGGATGTTCGGCTCATTACTGCGCTCAATATGGACCCATTTGAAGCAGTGAAAAAGCAAATTTTAAGAGAAGATTTATTTTATAGACTGCATGTGTCATCTTTTCATATTCCGCCGCTTCGTGAGAGAAAGCAAGATATCACGCTGCTATCCCGCCACTTCATTCAAACCTATCATCAGCAGTTTTCAAAAAACGTCACACGCCTTTCTGAAGAAACGGAACGATTGTTTATGGCGCACCACTGGCCTGGGAATGTTAGAGAATTAAAACATACGATAGAGCATGCCGTGTTGATGATGCCAAAGGAAGCGGAAGAGATCACCCCTCTATACCTTCCGGCTCATTTACGTGAGCAAAAGCTGAAAAAGGAAACATCTGAAGCCTCCTTAAAAAATCAAGTGTCTTCATTTGAACAAACATTGATTCAAGAAGCTTTACATCAGCATAATGGGAATATTAAAAAAACCGCCGCTGCCTTAAAAATCCCTCGACAAACGCTGCAATATAAACTGAAGAAATATGCAGATGCCGAAATGTAGGCACAGCATCCAATTGAATATGACGGGTAAAGCTCCTTTTGTAAAGAATAGGGGCATTTTCCCATGTTGGCACATAACTTGCATAGTATAAAGTGAATGCTGATAGGGGGAATGGATATGAATCAGAAATTGTATGAACCGGCGCGTCACTGGAAGGACATTGAGCTTTGGAAGGATGTACCTGAGGAAAAGTGGAACGACTGGATTTGGCAGCTGACGCATACCGTGAAAACGCTTGAGGATTTAGAAAAAATCGTAAACTTAACAGAAGAGGAACGAGAAGGGGTGAAGATTTCCACCAAAACCATTCCACTCAACATTACACCCTACTATGCCTCACTGATGAATCCAGACGATCCAAGATGTCCAATACGTATGCAATCTGTGCCAATTGCAGAAGAGCTTCATAAAACAAAATATGATCTGGAAGACCCGCTGCATGAAGATGAGGACTCACCTGTCCCGGGGCTCACACACAGGTATCCAGATCGCGTGCTGTTTCTTGTGACAAATCAGTGCTCGATGTACTGCCGCTATTGTACGAGAAGACGTTTTTCCGGTCAGATTGGTATGGGTGTGCCGAAAAAGCAGTTAGATGCTGCCATTGGATATATTAGAGAAACACCTGAGGTGCGGGACGTGTTAATTTCTGGCGGAGATGGGCTGTTAATCAATGATCAAGTGCTTGAATACATTTTGAAAAACTTACGTGACATTCCGCACGTTGAGATCATTCGGATTGGAACCCGCGCGCCGGTTGTCTTTCCGCAGCGTATAACAGATGAACTGTGCGAGATATTGAAAAAATATCACCCAGTTTGGCTGAATACTCACTTCAACACAAGTATTGAAATTACAAAAGAAGCAAAAGAAGCGTGCGAACGTCTTGTGAATGCCGGTGTCCCTGTAGGGAATCAAGCCGTCATCCTTGCAGGTATTAACGACAGTGTGCCGATTATGAAGAAGCTGATGCACGACCTTGTGAAGATTCGGGTCAGACCATATTATATTTATCAATGTGATTTATCTGAGGGCATTGGCCACTTTAGAACGCCGGTATCAAAAGGGCTTGAAATCATTGAAGGCTTAAGAGGACATACAAGTGGTTATGCAGTGCCAAGCTTTGTGGTAGATGCGCCAGGAGGCGGAGGGAAAATTGCCTTACAGCCAAATTATTTATTATCGCAAAGCCCTGATAAAGTCGTCCTTCGTAACTTTGAAGGTGTCATCACCTCTTATCCAGAACCAGAGCATTACGTCGCAGGCCAGGCAGATGCGTATTTCAATGAAATTTATGAAGAAAAACAAGAACCAGCAATTGGTATTACCGCACTATTTGAGGATGAAGCAAGATCGTTTACGCCTGAGAATTTAAATCGAATGAAACGTAGAGAAGCATATGAGACAAATCCTGAGCATGACACACTCAAAAACAAACGTGAAAAACGGGATGAATTAAAAGAGAAGAAATATCAAGCGCAGCTCAAAAAAGAACAAACCGTGAAGGAGGAGAAATAGCCTTGCTGACATGTGATTGGTGTGAGGAAAACAAAGCAAATGCGGAGCAGACAACAGTCTATTGGGAACTGATCACGGGCACACAATCAATTGAAATCATCGAAACGCCGTCCATCTCCTGCACGCACTGCGGTATGACTTATCAAAAGGATGAGACGGTCAAAGAGATTGAAGATCAATTAATTTTAGTGGACCAGACAAAACTTCCAGAAAAAATCTCCTATGAAGAATTAATGAGCATGGAGCGGTTATTAAAGCGAAATTACTTTGACTTTTCTTCATAAGTTGTACCTCCGCCTATACAAGTCATCAAATTGCTGTATAATATAACAACAAAATAGAGTGTCGCGGAGGGAAAAACAGGTGAAGTCGTTTTACCATTATTTAATGAAGTTCAGACATCCAAAACCGAAAGATGAAATCAGCCATTTTGCAAATGCTGCGTATGAGGATCACAGCTTTCCTAAAGCTTCCACAGATTATCATGAGCTGTGTGCTTATTTAGAATTAAATGGTGATTATTTAAGCTCAATGACAACATTTGACGAAGCGTTTGAGCAATACGAAGTAGAAGTCAAAAAAAAATAACACACAACCGCTTGTTCCATATGGGAGAAGCGGTTTTTTTATAAGAAATAAAATGGCGTTTTGCATGGTGTGGTTGCCCATGCAGAATTCCTTGCGCCGGCATACGATACGTTAAGACCAAAAGTCGGGCAAGGGGGAGACAGAATGAAGGCGAAAGCACCAAAATATCAAGTAGGGGATATTGTCGTCGTTGTCATGTACGGCACAGTCGGAACGATTACAAAAGTCCATCAAATTGACCAGCACTATTTATATGAGGTCAATCATAATGAGGTGCTTTATTTTGAAACATCACTTCAGCTTTACGATGAGTATAGCGGGGTGATTGTCGATACAGAAAAGCTGGACATTGAATATGAGTTCCTCATTGGCGATGTTGTATATGTAAAAGATTACGGAAAAGAGCTATTTAAAATCATCGGTCATCGGACCGAAATTTGGCGCTACCTTGAAGATGGCTGGGAGGATGTCATTTACGAACTTACGAGGCTGAAAGACGGAGAGTGGCTGGAAACAGAAGAGGAGGATTTAACGCTTGTCCTAAGGAAATATGAGATGGATCAGTTTGTTCATCAGCTTCTTTTTGTGCATTACGTCGGAGAAACCTCAAAAGAGTTAGAAGAAGATATGGTTCAAACGGCTCTATTGCAGCTAGAAGAGAAACAAGAAAGCGAAGCTTCACTTGAATTTCTCGCTGTATCTATAGTGGATGAGCTTCTTGATATTTATAACGATTATAAAATTCTCTACGAATTTTTCAAAGATCCAGAATATAAGGATATGATGGATTTTATTTTGGAAAGTTTACACGAACATTTTGGTTAAAGAAAGACTTGTCCTAACACGAATAAAAAATAAGGCACACAGAAAAATGCAATCACATAAAACCATCCCCTCAAGATACGGCCCATCACCTGATCAAATGTTTCTCCATCTAATATGCTTAACCATTTCATTCTTTCAAGCCCCTTTTCTTTTTGTTTACTGCATTTATATGTATGGAATGAGCCATTATGACAAACTGTAATAAAAAACAGCCGGCGTTCATACATCATAAAAAAGGAGGCGGAATGTAATGAAAGAAGCAGATTTGGTGATTGATACAGAGGAAATTGCGGAGTTCTTCTACATGGAGCTGATCAAAAGAGGGTACATACCTGCTGAGCTTGAAACATTTGAGCTGGCTGACATTACATTTGAATATATGCTGAAAAAAGCAATGATAGTTGAAGAAGAGGCGTGGTAGGCACTATACTTTGAAGAGATTCTGAAGAGAGAGGGAGGGGAATCCTTCGCGTGTACATCCTATTTCTTTTCATTTTATTTGGCGCCATTGCTGCGCTCATGGTATCTGGGGCTTTTCAAGATTTGGACAACCAGATCATCTTATGGTTTGAAAGCATCAGACTCCCTTTTTTAAATGATGTCATGCTGGCTTTGACGGACCTTGGCATCAGCGCGCTGCTCGTTCCAATCATGCTCATTTTTAGTGTGGTATTGTTTATGTATAAGCGCTACTACTCTATCATGATGCTTTTTCTATTATATCTCACAGAAAAAACAATCAATCATGAATTAAAGGGGCTGTTTGCTAGAGAGCGTCCGGCCTTTGATCACCTTGTAGGTGAAACGTATTACAGCTTTCCGAGTGGACATTCGATGAATGCAGCCACCATCTATCCTTTTATGGCTTATCTATTAGTTGAGATGATTCCATGGCTGAAAGAACGACAGAAAATCGTCTATTTGATCACAGGACTGGGCGTCCTAGTCATCGGCATCAGCCGGATGTATATTGGCGTGCATTATTTGACAGATGTCGCTGGAGGCTTTGCGATAGGACTCGCTTTATTTCTCATTTGTAAAAAGATTGACGAAAGATTGCCTGTCATTCGACAAAAATAGAAGAAGGAAATTGACAGATCCCAGCCAATTTTATATAAAAGGGGAGGGATTTGAATGCAATTGACGTTGAGATTTTTTCAAAAGAAACCTTCAGCATTTCACTTAACCATTTATCAAACACCTGAATATGGCGCTGCAAGTGGGCATCAGCCTGTGTACCGGACAAAGATTGGCGGCAGAACACACCTTGATGTACTGGAAAAAGCATTCTCGACATTTAATGTACATGATACAGTCCCTAATGATTACAATGCGCGGTTTATCACAACTGGCGATATTGTTGTGATTGATGATAGGAAAAAGGGGAAGTGCTATTATCAGCTCTCTCCGGCAGGATGGAAACGCAGTGAACGACTAATGACGATAGGCTAAATAGATGATGAATGATGCCAGCTTGAGATCCAGCTGGTATTTTCTTTTTTAAGCTCTATCGTTTATAATAAATAGGATAAAATACATAGTAAACGTAAGTGGAGGCTAAAAAATGAGTGTACATATTGGAGCAGAAAAAGGACAAATTGCAGAAACGGTATTGCTACCAGGCGATCCGCTTCGTGCGAAATATATTGCAGATACATATTTAGAAGATGTTGAGTGCTATAACGAAGTGCGCGGAATGTATGGCTATACTGGAACCTATAAAGGAAAACGTGTTTCTGTACAGGGCACTGGGATGGGCGTACCATCTATTTCGATTTATGTGAATGAACTCATTCAAAGCTATGATGTTCAAAACTTAATCCGCGTTGGATCTTGCGGAGCTATCAAAAGGGATGTCAATGTACGTGACGTCATTTTAGCGCAGACATCATCAACAGATTCACAAATGAACCGTGTGGCATTTGGGCCGATTGATTATGCGCCATGCGCCGATTTTGGCCTGCTTAAGAAAGCATATGACACAGCGGAAGCAAAAAATGTCGCTGTACGTGTCGGAAATGTATTTACAGCAGACCAATTTTACAATGAAAAACCACTTGAGCTCATGGCTCAATATGGTATCCTAGCGATCGAAATGGAGACAACCGCTCTTTATTCTCTTGCAGCAAAATTTGATCGAAAAGCGTTATCCATTTTGACAGTGAGTGATCATGTTCTAACAGGAGAAGAAACAACGGCTGAAGAGCGTCAAACAACGTTTGATGAAATGATCTTAATTGCGCTAGACTCCGTTTTATAATAGTATAAAGGGTGTGCTACTACGTAGCGCATCTTTATTTTTTTAGAAGAGCAAAAGGAAGGTATGTCATGAAGAAAAGCTACAAAATACTCTCAATCGCATCGATTCTTGGTTTGACAGCCGCACTATCAGGCTGCCAGTTGCTGGATCAAAAAAGCGGTACATCTGAATCAAACAAAACAAACGAACAAAAAAACGCAGCAAGTTCATCTCCCCAGCACAACTCAAACGATACGGCAGATTCATCGAATCAAGAGCTGACGTTAAAGAGTGAATATTTCAATGACATCAAGGTTGTGAGCGGTCTGAAAACCATTCAAAATCCTGAAAATGTGCTAGCACTTGTTAACAAAGAATATGCATTACCAGGAACCTATAAACCTTCTGATCTCGTTGTGCCAAAAGTAGAATTCTCTTTTTCGGAAGATATTGAAAAGCGGTATATCCGCAAAGAAGCAGCGGAAGCGCTTGAGAAGTTATTCAAAGGTGCAAAAAAGGAAAACTTCGAGCTTGCTGCAGTATCTGGCTATCGCTCCTATGACCGTCAAAAAGTCATTTTTGATAGTGAGGTCAAATTAAAAGGCAAAGAAAAAGCACAAGAAGCAGTCGCTTTACCAGGCGAAAGTGAACATCAAACAGGTCTTGCCATGGACATTTCCTCAAAAAGTGCCGGCTTTGAGATCTCTGAAAAATTTGGTGAAACACCAGATGGCAAATGGGTGGCTAAAAACGCCTATAAATATGGCTTTATCATCCGTTATCCAAAAGGAAAAGAAGACATTACGAAATATGAATATGAGCCGTGGCATTTGCGCTATGTGGGAAAAGAAGCTGCTAAAGCGATGCATGATCACGATTTAACATTTGAAGAATACATGAACAAAGTAAAGAAAATCTAAACAAGTAAAAGGCCTCCCAGTTATTCGGGAGGCCTTCTCTTATTCTTCTTTTAAAAAAAGAACAATCCTGCTAGTGCGAAGCCGGTAATGAACCCGAGTCCGATGCCATACGCTGCACCCCAGCCATAATATCCGCCCCAATAGCCAAAGCCAAAGCCCCCGCGAGACCCGCCGACTGGACGAATATAAACTTTGCGGTTTGTCACACGCTCAATGCGTCCGACATGTACTCTGCCATTACGATCAGTGATTCTAGCGACTTTCCCCATGTGCTGCTGACAAAGCTTGTAGTAGCGCTCCATGTTTTTCCTCCTTATGACAAACTCTTTTCACTCTTATCCTATGCGAGAGACCTCATAGAGTTTGGACAAAACATATAGGGGATTCGCTCATTTTATACAGTGCATTCAAATAGAATGTGACTTAGCTGCTTGCGGTGTGCTTGAATGAGATCGTAGTGTGTTTGCAGCGTCTCGTAAAGAGAAGGCGGTATGTGTTCAGATAATTCCATTTCTGTTGGTTCCTCCTGCACCATATGTTCATCGAATGAGAGAATCTGAATGTCACGGAAGCCTGCTGCTGTTAACTGCTCCTTCCATTCTTCAAGCGACAATAGCGAGTGAAAGCCGTAAAAATCTCGAACAACGGCCATCTCTTCACGTGTAAGAGGGGCTTTTAACACAGCTTCATTTGCAATCAATTGACTGCCAGGAGCAAGGACCCGTTTGATCTCAGCAAGTGCGACAGGCAGCTTGGTAAAGCTTAAAACAGATTCACTGATGAGTAGAGAGAACGCTTGATCTGGAAAAGGTAGCTGCTCAATGGATGCCTCTAAGGCGCGGGTTGGCAGTTCTTCCCGCTTGAATCGCAGGTTCGCCTTTTCAATCATCAATGGATGCGTATCAATGGCCTCCACCTGATAACCTATATTTCCTAAGTAGGCGGCCGTCTGTCCTGTACCGCATCCGGCATCCAGTATACGTGCATGAGGCGGCAGTTTTATATGCTCAATCATCGTTTTTGTTAACTCAATTCCGCCAGGATGGGCACCTGATACGCCAAAATAGGCAAGCATTTCTACATAATCACTCATATCATCCCTTCTTTCCTTATCCTGTTCCTCTCTAAAGATTATGCAATAAAGGAGCAAATGGCTTATCTTTTCAAGTAGAAGTTGATCCTTTGGTTGACGGATGAAGCATCGTCCTTGATAATAATGAAAGGAGATAAAGGTGGTGTTTTTTTGAAAAAACAAATGAAGTTCGTGGTAGCCATTCTGGTGACTGCTGCACTGTCCTCTGCGATTACATTTGTGATCACAAAACAAGGTGCTGTCAGCGTCTCTGGAGACGAGAAGTTTAGTAAACTCATGGCTGCGTATACGAAGGTAAAGGATGAGTATTACGAAAAAACGGATGATCAAAAACTAGTAGATGGTGCGATCCAAGGAATGATTGCATCACTTGATGATCCATACTCTACATATATGGATCAGGAGGAAGCCGAAGGATTTAACAACACCATTTCTTCATCATTTGAAGGAATTGGTGCACAAGTAGAAGAGAAGGATGGACAAATTTTAATTGTCGCACCGATTAAAGGCTCTCCTGCTGAAAAAGCTGGTTTGAAACCTCATGATCATATTTTAAAAGTGGATGGAAAAAGCACCAAAGGCATGTCGGTCAATAAAGCAGTCTCTCTCATCAGAGGAAAAAAAGGAACGGATGTCCAGCTGCATCTCAACCGTCAAGGAGTGGGCAATGTAGATGTGACCATCACAAGAGACACGATTCCACTTGAAACGGTGTATGCCAAACTCACAAAAGACAAAATAGGAGAAATCCAAATTACGTCCTTTGCTGAAACTACATCGAAAGAGCTGGATAAAGCAATTGATGACCTCGAGAAAAAAGGGGCGAAAGGTTTTGTCATTGACCTAAGAGATAATCCAGGCGGCATTATGACAGAAGCCATTGAAATGAGCAATGACTTTATCGATAAAGGGAAAGTCATTATGCAGGTTGAAGAAAAAGGGAAGAAACAAGTGTACAAGGCTGAAAAAGAACGCAAAGTCCATCAGCCGGCAGTTGTTCTTGTAAATGGCGGCTCAGCCAGCGCTGCTGAAATCATGGCGGCGGCTCTGCACCAATCTTCAGGCATTCAAATTGTGGGTGAAAAGACGTTCGGCAAAGGAACTGTTCAAAATGCGCAAAACTATAATGACGGTTCTAGTGTCAAGTTAACCATTGCAAAATGGCTGACTCCAGACGGTTCTTGGATTCACAAAAAAGGAATTGAACCACAGGTCAAAGCAGCTCTTCCAAGTTATGCAAAGCTGCCGTACTTAAGCCCGAAAAAATCGTATGAGCTAAATGACAATGGAGATGAAGTCAAAGCGGCTCAAAAAATGTTCCAAGCGCTCGGCTACAAAGCAAAAGCAAACGGTGAGTACGATCAAGCATTCCAGACTATCGTCAAAAGCTTCCAAACAGACAACGATTTAAAGGCAGACGGTATTCTGACAGGAGATACAACGACCGTTCTGATGACAAAGATCCAAGATAAGTTAAAGAACAACGATACACAAATGAAAAAAGCCATTGAAGTCTTGAAAAAAGAAATGAAATAAAGAAAAAGCAGTCCTCATCAGGGGACTGCTTTAAGATTGTAGAAAAACCCCACCTTTATTTTAAGTGAAGTGGGGTTTTTTGATAAAAACATATAGAGTTTTAAGCTGAACACGGGTCTTTCCATGTCTAGTTTGCTTCCTTTTAAAATTCATGGCAATGAAAGTAAGTATACTTTCTTTTTTGATCCATGTAACGCTGTTAGGTGTTACTATTTGTATGGAAAAAGACTGTTTTAAACTTGACAAAAAAATGTGATTATGCTATAATTTACTTTCTTATTTTTAGGATATATAATAGGATTCTCCTGGCCAGGAGAATCCTATTTTTTTGTTCTAAAATAAAGGAGTGTGTTTGTATGAAGAAAGATGAGTCCAGTGTCACTTCGTTAATATCAGCTTTTGCTAGATCCTATCATAGTCAATTTGATACGCCTAAAATCTTTAATGATTATATAGCTAAAGAATTAATTTCTGAAAAAGAATTCAATGACATCAAAGAAAATATGGTTCAAGGCATACATTTCTTCAACAAAGATATCGCACAAAAATTCAAAGGAAATACAGAAGAAATATTAAAATGGATTACACAAGTCCAGCTGTCTCCAATAACCTTATCACGTGCTGCGTATTGCGAAAAAGTATTGCTTCATGAGATAGCGTTAGGATTAAGACAATATGTCATACTTGGCGCTGGATTAGATACTTTTAGCTTCCGACATTCAGAATTGGAAAACAGCTTAGAAATATTTGAAATTGATCATCCAACTACACAGGAATTTAAAAAGCGAAGATTGGACGAGGCTAACTTAAAAATCCCAAGTAATCTTCATTTTGTTTCTATGGACTTCACCAAAAATTTGTCCTATCAAAACCTAATATGTCAAGGATTTGATAACAAAAAGACGTTCTTTAGTCTTCTGGGTGTTTCTTACTATTTAACGAAAGAGGAAGTTTCAAGCTTAATAGATTATTTATTCACCAAGGTTCCATCAGGGAGTTCAATCGTTTTTGATTATGCAGATGAAAAACTATTCGAAGAAAAAGGAACCTCTAATAGAGTTGAAAATATGGTGAAAATGGCTTCAATAGGCGGAGAACCGATGAAATCATGTTTTTCGTACTTTGAAATCGAAAAGGTGTTAGAGAAATCAGATTTACTCATTTATGAACATTTATCACCTGAAAAAATTAATAAACTGTATTTTAACAATAGAGAAGATTACCTATCAGCTTTTGAGACCATTCATTACATTCATGCCGTAAAAAAATAAAACTCCAGCATGTACATTGGAATTGTGTTATACAAAAAATCTTGTAGACTTTGTCTACAAGATGAAAGCAGTCCTCATCAGGGGACTGCTTTTTCTTATCTTGTAATCGCTTCTGTTTTTTCATCATCCTTTTCAAATAGTTCATTCATGACAGAATTGGATGTGACCTTCTTTTGGAAGAATGGATTTAAAATCAAGATGACTACGACGTTTGCTAGTAAACCAAGAAAACCTTCATAAAGACCGAACGTGACTTGTGAGATATTCGCTGTAAAAGTGACGATGATTCCAATGACTAACCCAGCAATCGTTGCTTCTCTCGATTGTTTTTTCCAGAATAAGCTGATGGCAATAGCTGGGAAGATTTGGACCATTCCTGAAACACCAATGAGCTGAAGTGTGACAAGTGCAGTTGGGAACAGCATTCCGAATAAAAGAGCGAGCCCGATGACGATAAACACCATCGAACGTGTAATGATGGTCAATCTTTTAGGTGACACATTCGGATGAATTAAGTCACGGTATAAATTATTGGCAAATAAATTCGATGCGCCAATGGCCATGATGGAGCATGGAATCAGGGAAGCCAGGGCAATCGTTGAATAAGCAAGCCCCTGCATCACGCCGCCATATGATGTTTGAATTAAATGAAGAAGAGCAAATCTTGGATTTGTATCTTCTGGTAAGACTAAAAAGGCAATAAATCCAAGGAAGATGACCAAAATCAATACAATATTATAAAGAGGCAAAAACATGCTGTTTTTACGGATGGCATCTGCGCTTTTGGCTGTAAAAACCCCAGTTGCCGCGTGTGCCCACATAAACAAAGCAAGGGCAGAAACGCCTGAAGCAGTAATGAACCATAAAATCCCCTTAGGGCCGCCTTCAGGGATCGTGAGAAGCTGAGGCGCTTCTTTGGCTAACGTGTTCATCATCGGTGTCCAGCCGTTAAAATGAATAATTGGCAGTGAAACCACCATAAACAGCATGATCACCCAAACGAGAATATCCTTAATAATGGCTGTATATGTAGGACCTTTAATACCACTGAAAAATGTATAAAGTGCGACTAAAATAAATGAAATGATAACAACTGCATTGACATTAATATAATTCGTTCCAGCGACAGTTAACGTATCTTGAATCCCGCTCAGCTGAAGACAAATATAAGGAATCAGCATAAGTACCCCAACAATCGCAATCAAACTAGATAACAGCTTGCTGTCAAACCGCTCACGTGCATAATCGGCAAGTGTTGTAAGGTTGTGACTTTTCGCTACCGTCCATAGTTTCGGTAAAAAGAAATAAGCAATAAAATAAGCTAGGACTGAATACGGAATAGCGAAAAAAGCGACGCTTCCAGCTGTATAAGCTGTACTTGTAAGCCCTAAAAAGGTATAAGCTGTATATAAGTCTGCGCCAACGAGGAACCAGACAAGCAGTCCGCCAAATTTTCTCCCGCCGACAGACCATTCTTCTACTGACTGTCTTGATGATTTGTCACGACCAGCGGCAAAACCGATGACCACGACGATGAAAATAATACTTGCAGTAATCAATAAAGCTGTTAAATTTCCTTGCATTAGTCAGTTCCTCCATTTGAATGTTGCATCTTATAAATGATAAATGTGCAAATTGGTGTGAGTACAATCCATAGTAAGAGCCAGAAGTGGAAAAAGGGCAGGCCGATGACAAATGGATGAATGCGATTCGCAAATGGCAGTAATGCGAGCTGTCCAATGAATGGAATCGCGATAAGTAGTGCCAGCATCAATTTTTTGTTCATGATTTCCTCCTGAATATTTTGTAATTTCATAATAATAGCAGTTGTCAGATTAGATCACAAGACCATTTTCAGAAAAAACAATCATTTTGGTGAATATCATACTAATATAACGCTTTCATTCTTAAAAAGGAGAAAGAGTGAAGATGTAAAGAGGGAGAAGGTGAAAGAAAGTATGTAGAAATAATATTTAAAACAAATAAAAAAGCCCCAGCATAAAAGCTGAGACCTTGCCAATTTTTAAAGGAAATCAGATACTTCTTCGATGTCGAAACGATTGCTTTTATGAGCTTCTTTTGCTGCTTTACCAACAGAAATCAGCATCACTGGGTCGTAGCGGCCGCTTACATTGAATTCCTTGATGTATGCTTCTTTACTGAAGCCACCCATTGCACACGTATCATAGCCCATTGCTTTCGCCGCAATCATTAATTGCATAGCAGCTAATGAAGCATTTGAATACGCTGCTTCTCGTGCATATTGCTCACTTTGGTATGCACCATTGATTTGAGTCATCAATGTTTCTTTAATGTCTTCAGTAATAAAGCCTTGTTCAGCCAGCTCACTGTAGATTTTTTCGCCATTTTGGTTAGCTTCAAGGTCACCTAGAACTGCAATAACAGCTGATGCTTGTGATATTTGCTTTTGGTTGTACGCGATTGGAAGTAACTTCGCTTTTGCTTCAGCACTATGGAAAACAGTGAAGTGCCAATGTTGAAGGTTCCAAGCAGATGGTGCTTTTGTTGTGATTTCAAGAAGCTCTGTTAACTCTTCTTTTGTCATTTCATGAGTAGTATCATACTCTTTTACTGAAGCTCTTTGTTTTAAGATGTCAATCGTTTTTTGATCGGTCGCCATATGGATATTTCCTCCCGTTTTTGCAAATAGTATGGTACAATAACTAAAAAGTGAGAAACTTACTTATTGTAACTAGAGATATTTTAAATTGTACACCGTTAGTTTGTCAAACAATCATGAAAAGAAAGGCTGAAATTTATGGAATTCCAATTATGTCCACACATTCAGCAAGCTTTTTTACTCCTAGGCAAAAGGTGGAATGGGCTTATTATACATGTATTGCTTGATGGTCCAAAGCGTTTTAAAGACCTCACAGACACGATTCCATCTATCAGTCAAAAAATGCTTGCAGAGCGTTTAAAAGAGCTCGAGCAAGAAGGAATTATAGAGCGGACTGTCCTGCCCGAGACGCCTGTCAAAGTCATTTACAGCTTAACTGAAAAAGGGAATGCGCTACATGATGTGTTTCATGAGGTATCTCGGTGGGCAGGGGAGTATACAGACTCTCACGGCAAAAAGGAGCAAGCCTAGTTTCAGGTTTGCCCAAACATTTTGACTCTTGATGAATATGCTGATGTTAGGCACATGACAAAGGAGGAGAAATGCATGTACCCTCATACTCCGTATTTTCGAGGCGGCGCCCCTGGCATTCCGCCATATGAATCCAGAGTCCCTTTGTTTTTTGGTTTTGGCGCTCCTTTGGTCGGCGGACTGCTTGGCGGATTTCTAGGAAGTGCGATTTTTAATTATCCCCGTCCATATTACCCCCCGCCACCACCGCCTGCTCCACCACCTTATGGCGGCGGATATCCACCATATTATTAAGAAAAAAGAGTAAGCCTGCTTCCATTCCAAAGCAGGCTTTTTATAATGGAATATCAATTTCAGAAATTCCTGGATCATCATGCTTTAAAAACATAATTTCCAATATACCGTCTTGATACGACGCCTTCGTTCCTTTTCGCTTCACAGCAGCAGGGAGGACGACTTTTTTCTGCGCCCCTTCTTCAGGAAAATGATCAATAAACAGCAGATTGGCTGTATGTTTGATTTTGACTTTTTCTGTGTTCGGACGAGCAAGTTCAATTTTGACAAACACATGATCAGTCGTCTCGAACACTTCGACATCTGGCTCTTTTTCTTTTTGAACGTCAGTTTCTCTTGTTTTTTGATTTTGAGATAGGGGGTCCTGAAATGGGAACTGAGCAGGATAATTGGAGCCGAATACACTTTCCATGACTTGATTGACATACTGCTCAACGTCTTTAGGATCTGAATTCTTTAAGGCTTCTTTTGAGAACTGCTTTTGAAAAGGGAATAATCGGTTCCAGTCGAACATGCGAATCATCCTTTCTAAATGCCCTGAATTAGTATATGCCCATTCGTCAGCGTGCGTGCTATAATATACGTTAGATTTAGAAAGGGATGGTTACATTGAACGAACAGCATTCAAAAGGTGTTCTCTACACGGCAGCATCTTTTACACTCTGGGGTTTATTCCCGTTATATTGGAAGCTGATGGAGCATATTTCGTCAGGCGAAATTTTAGCGCACAGAATTGTATGGTCATTTGTGTTTATGTGCGGTATTCTTTTGTATTTAAAACAAGTCCGCCCAGCGATGCAGACAGTAAAGGGTCTCATACTGGATGGTAAAGCATTTTTTTCATTACTTTTATCTGCTATTTTAATTTCGGTCAACTGGTATGTATATATTTGGGCAGTCAATCATGGTCTTATGCTAGAAGCAAGTTTAGGGTACTATATTAATCCGCTTGTATCCGTTCTATTAGGGATTATTTTCTTAAAAGAACGACTAAATAAATTGCAAACCATTGCCATCCTCATTGCCGCATTTGGGGTGATCCTTTCAACAGTTCAATACGGGTCATTTCCTGTCGTTGCTTTCTTATTAGCCTTTAGCTTCGGTTTTTATGGTCTGATTAAAAAAAGGATGAGCTTCACGAGCGCGATTGGTTTGACGATTGAAACGCTGCTTCTCGCACCGGCTGCACTAGTGTACTTATTATTTTTCTTAAAAGAACCTGTTGTGACTATGAATCCTAACAGCTTCGGGTCGCTCGGACTTTTATTTTTTGCAGGTGTTTTTACAGCCGTGCCGCTTCTTTTATTCTCAGAAGGCGCAAAAAGAATTCCTCTTTATCAAGTGGGCATTTTGCAATACATTGCACCGACAATTACGCTGTTTTTAGGGCTGTTTGTCTATCACGAACACTTATCCGCAGCTAAAATTGTGACGTTTCTTTGTATTTGGGTGGCGATTTTACTGTTTACCACCTCTCAATTACGCATGAAAAAAACAGCGAATTCTCATTAAGCCAAACGAGCAGTTTGCTTTTTTTTGCAGGCGGATCATGTCATAATAAGTTGTTACCAAAACTGTAGAGGTGATCATATGTCGTCAGCTCATGAGCTTGCAGCCGCCTATCAATCTTTATGGAAAAATCGTCAGCTTGATGTTGATGATATGTCTTCTTTACACGAGGCCATATGTGATGATTTACTTGATGCACGAACTCATCCGAGGGCGAGGAAATCATTACACCAAAAGTATGTGCTTGCTGTGGAGAGAATTTTAGAAAGTGAGCTTAAGCATGATCATCAGCTGCAGCTGATCAGCTTACATACAAAAAAGCTGCGAGAATTAATTCAAAATGAAGGAAGGAACCACTCATGAAACCAATTCAAACGGAAGATGTCACAGCACATCTTGAATCGTTTTTAAATCGTCCAGTCTTCGTTCATCTTGAAACGACAACTGGTTCTTATTCAGCTCATGTAAACGAACAAAATATGACGGTTGTGGCATATATCCGCAACGCGAAAGTCGTCTATTCACAGGCGAAAATAAAAGGACAAGGTCCATACCGTGTTGGAATGAAAACAGAAGATGGCTGGATTTACGCAGAAGGATTAACCGATTATGTGTTTGATGACCAAGGCCGCCTGCTTTTAGCTGGGCACTTGCCAGACGGGAAACTAGCGATCTCATTACAAATTAGTGAAACACCATTTCAGGTGTAGAAGAAAGGGTGACGAGTCATGAACGAACATGTACTAGTGATGCTGCCTCACCCCGATGATGAATCCTTTGGGGTTGCAGGTCTCATTGCACAAAGCAGAAAACGCGGAATTCCCGTCACATATGCATGCGGGACACTTGGGGAAATGGGCAGAAATATGGGAAGCCCAACATATGCTAACCGTGAAACACTTCCGGAATTAAGAAAACAGGAATTAATCAATGCCTGCAAAGAAATGGATATCACAGACTTACGTATGCTTGGCTTGCGTGATAAAACATTGGAATTTGAAGACGACGAGTATTTGGCAGATGTGATGGAATCCATCATTGATGAAGTCAAACCGACACTCATTGTGACATTTTATCCAGGACACGGTGTACACCCTGATCATGATGCGACAGGCGAAGCTGTCATTCGCGCTCTATACCGCAAGAAAAAAGAAGACCGCCCTGTCACATACTGCATGGCCATTACGAAAAATAGAGAAGAAGTGCTTGGAAATGCGGATATTGTCATTGATATTACAGATGTTGCAGATATCAAATTAAATGCACTAAGAGCGCATAGAACGCAAACAGAAGGCATGCTGAGAGAACTTGAACAAAAACTGAAAAACAAAGAACCAGTCGTCCAAAAATGGTTTGATGAAGAAATTTTCTGGACGTACCAATGGAATGATTAAATAAGAAAGAGGCTGTCGATATGTTTTGACAGCCTCTTTCTCTTTTTTGATCTAAACAGCTATCATTGAAACAAATTCTTTATTAGAAATATATTTCTCATCCATTTTATGTATTGACTGAAGATATTCGATATGGTAAATTTCACCTATTGAAAAGCGAATTTTGTTATAAAATTTGCTATTATTTCTATCTATACACCTAATTGTCTGAATATTAATCATTTAAAGTGCAGGATGTAATAAAAAATCTTTATAAAATGTCGCTAATCGTTTAGTCTGCATTTTTCGTGGAATGACAATCCTGAGATTCAGTAGAAGGAACATTTTATTCAAAAAGGGAGTGATTAAAATGGGCAAGCTAAGATTGTTATTAGCGGCAAACCTTATTTCTACTGTGGGTACTGGAGTTACTTCTTATTTAATTATTTGGTTGTTAGTAGACCAATTAAATCAGTCAGTATTATATGGTATTTTAACTATGGTTACGATGGCTTTTGTGTTCTTTTCCTCGCCCTTTTTAGGCAGCTTGGTTGATAGACACTCTCGAAAAAGCATATTTCTTAAATTAGAGATCATTGGTGCAGTCACGCTGTTTATTTTTCTCATTCTCTTTGATATTTCAAATCTTCTCAATATGATACTTGTTGTTTTATTGACCTTGTATAATACGACATATGACTCAATAAAATATCCAACTTTATCAGCTCTAACTCAGGAAATGTTTAATCAAAGTGAATATAGCAAAGTGAATAGCAGTTTAGAAGTTCAAGGTCAAGCAGCATTAATGATTAGCTCTGGATTAGCTGCTTGTTTGATCGGACAAATATCGATGACCCTTATATTGATTATGAATGTGATCACATACGTTATCGCATCAATCCTCATTTATAAATTGCCTTATCAATCTAGCAGTTCAATTAAGGAACAATCCCATTCTACAAAAAGTGTATCATATTGGGCGAATTTCACATCATCACTTCAATATCTTTATCATCGTAAAGTTATGTTTGTTCTTTTATTAACAACTTTTGTGCCCAGCATTGTCATTATTGTGGCAAATTATTTGGATCCGATTTTTGTTTATCATTTCTTGAATGAGGGGCCTTCAGTGATTGGTATCGCAAATATTTTTTACGCAATTGGAGCAATTAGCGCTGGCTTCATCACGTATCAAATGTCGAAGAAAGTCGGGGATATTCCGGGAATTATCTTGTTTATGATTCTTTTTGCCACCTCAATAATGGCCATTTTCATAATTCCACATTCATTCACATTTATTGCAGCAAGCCTTCTTTTGGGGAACGCAAATGCATCAATTAGAATTTTTAGAAAAAGCTATCTGTTTCATTATGTTGATAATGCGTTTATGGGACGTGTCAACTCTTTAATCAATGCGTTTAAGTTATTAGGTCAGATTTCGCTTATTGGTATTTTAACGATCACAGTGGTACCAGCAGGAAATTCAAATGTCGGCTATGTTATTTTATTTCTGATCGTCATTGTCTCTCTTTTCATCACATTCTATTTATATGTGAAAAAAGTCCGTAAATTAAAATAACAATGACCCTCTCACGCCTCCTGCTTCCGAGCAGTAAAAAAATAAGATCGAATCAATTAAGTTATCTACTGATGAGTAGTGAATCAAATAAAAAATCAACCGAGAAGGATTCGGTTGATTATGTATTAGAGAGTGTATATCGTCTTTCAATCAATTTAAGACGGATAAAGAGGACGATGGCACCTGCGGCAAGCCCGGCAATCAGCCCAATCCAATAACCAAACGCACCAAAGGAGGTATATGTGCCAATGAGATAACCGGCAGGAAGACCGATGACCCAGTAAGAGACAAAAGCAGCAATCAGCGTATAATTCACGTCTTTATAGCCGCGCAGAGCCCCTTGAATGGGTGCAGCAATCGCATCTGACAGCTGGAAGAAGATCGCGTAAATCAAAAAGTGCTGAGTCATTTGTAAAACAGCTGATTCAGCTGTATATAAACCAGCGATCTCTGGTCTGAATAACAAAATAAGTGCGGCAGTACATAATGAGAATAATACCGCCGTACCAATGCCGATATAGCTATAGCTTTGCGCGTCTTTATATCTCTTAGCCCCCGCTTCAAATCCAACAACGATCGTTAAAGCCATAGAGATACTAAGCGGTAAAATATAAAGAATAGAAGCAAAGTTCATCGCTGCTTGGTGACTGGCGATTGTAATGGTATCAAAGTGACCCATTAACAGCGTCACTGCTGCAAAGATACTCGTTTCAAAAAAGATCGCAAACCCGATAGGAAGGCCAATTTTCAGTATTTGCCCTACACGGGAGATATTGATTCGAGGCAGTTTTTGAAACAAACGAAATGAGGCGAATGGCTCTGCTTTAATGACAATACAAATACTCATGATGAAAATCGCCCAATACGTCATTGCAGATGCAAGGCCGGCACCCGCACCGCCAATCTTTGGAAAGCCAAAATTCCCAAAAATCAATACGTAATTTAAAACAAAGTTAATAGGAAGTGCTGTGAGCGTGATGAACATCGTCACACGTGTTTTCCCTAATGCATCAATAAATGACCTAAGCACCGAATAACCAAACAGCGGGATGATGCCAAAAGCAAGAAAGCTGAGAAAATGCCGGGCAATATCCTCTACAGATTGCTCGAGTCCAAGTCCTCCGAGTATGTAAGGAACGCTGATCGTACCAATGACAATCACAGCGATACTTAAAAGAAAGGACAAATAGATCGCCTGAAAGACCGCCCGGGGAACATCTTCTTTATGCCCAGCCCCCATCAGCTGAGCCACAATCGGAGTAACAGCCATCAAAATACCGGCAAGTCCTGTATAAACAGGTGTCCAAATACTAGAACCGATCGCAACACCCGCAAGGTCTTCTGCACTTACTTTTCCAGACATCACCGTATCTAAAAAGGTAATAAGTGAAAGACCTGCTTGGGTGATTAAAATCGGAATCAAAATGGTTAAAAATAGTGTCAGCTTTGCTCGAATGCTATTCGTTTCTCTCATCATAAGTTCCTCTCTGAACAGAAATAACGAGAGGAATTATATCATGCTATGTAAAAAAATCAATTCTCCGTCGGATTATTTTTCTTAGATGGCTTCGTTTTTTTAAACATTTGGGCATAAATAAAAGAAAGACTGACAACACCTAAAATGCTGCAAGCATATTGGATGATTTTCTGAATGGTCATATTAAGTTCACCTCCATACAAATAGAATGTGCACAATTTGCTATTTTATAACAACAAGCGAAAGAAGGAGGGAAAAGGTCAGATGATCCACCGGACGAACGAAGAAGTCATATTTAAAGCAGGAATGAGAACACACTTGATGAACATTAAGAAGGATGCAAGTGACATCATTGATTCTCTTGATGAAACAGAGCAGTGCTTACTTTGTGATCTCGAATCATTGCATGATCAGTTTAATGAAATGCATGCAGAGGCTTCGTCGTTTTATTTGCAAGCGTATATGGAAGAATTCACACCAGGATTTGCTCAATTTTCTTTAGCAATTGAGCATTTATCAAAACAAAAGCATGGTGCACTCATTGTGATCCAAAGAAGGGATGAGGTTGAAGATTTTATTCAAAAAGGGACAAACCTCCATGCGAAAATTAGTGCTTCCTTAATAGAAAGCATTTTTTACCCGGGAAATCCACTTCATGATGGGGCTCTTTTAGTCAAAGAAAATACACTTGTTTCTGCTGCAAATGTGCTGCCGCTTACATCAAAAAAAGTGAGCCCGTCGCTCGGCACAAGGCACAGGGCAGCGATCGGACTCTCTGGTATGACCGATGCACTTGTTCTTGTCGTATCAGAAGAAACGGGAAAAATGTCGTTTGCGAAAGAAGGCGTGCTTTATCCGCTTACCGTAAAAGATCCGGAAATAAGAAAATAAAAACGAACGCTGCATTCTTCATTCGGAAGGATGCTTTTTTATTTGTGGAGAAAAAATAGGCAATTAAGCAAAAAGTCATTTGATACAGAAAAATTTGTCATGTAGAATAGAACTATGAAACTAGCAGCGTGCTTGTTTTGACAAATTTCTAAACGTCAACTTAAAAATTCCTTAAAAAATGTTTATAAATAAAACAAACAGCCGATAGAAACGATATGGCTTTGTTTTTTAGCATTTTGAGTTGGCTGCTTTAGCCTATTTGTTATTGCCCAACGTCTTCATGTCGAGTAATATAATAGAAATAAAGATAAAATAGTGCAAGAGAAGCAGAACCATTAAATGCTAAACTCGAAACTAGTACATAAGTCTTAATGAACCAAATTACGAAAGGCGGAGATTTCTTTATGAAGAAAAAAGTAGTAACCGGCCTCACAGTTTCAGCGATCGCTGGCTCAGCTGTGTTTGCTGCACCGGCAGAAGCACAGACGATCAAGGTGAAAAGCGGTGACTCACTTTGGAAGATTGCCGAACAGTACAATACAAGTATTTCGGAGCTTCAATCTCTTAATCAATTAAAAACAACGATGATTTTTGCAGGCCAAAGCTTAAAAATTCCTGGTGCAAAAAGCAAAAAATCGAGCTCATCAACAAGTTCAAAATCAACGAAATCAAGTGCTTCAACGACTTCCAGCTATACTGTAAAGCTTGGAGATTCTTTATGGCTGATTGCAAAAAATCATAAAATGTCAGTTGCGGGCTTAAAGAGCCTAAACAGCTTAAACAGCGACTTGATTCGTCCTGGTCAAAAGCTAAAGGTATCTGGCAGCACGAAGACGAGCGGAAGTCAGTCATCAAATTCAAACTCATCTTCAAATTCCAGCTCAAGCAATAAGACAACGAACTCAAATAGTTCATCGTCTTCAAGTACATATAAGGTCAAATTAGGGGATTCTCTTTGGAAAATTGCGAATTCGCTAAATATGTCGATTGGTGAAATCAAAACATTGAACGGATTAAAATCTGATATGATTTATCCGAATCAAGTATTGAAAGTAAAAGGGACGGCTGCATCAAAACCAAGTCAGTCAAAACCTACTAAACCAAGCAATTCAAACAGTAACCAGTCTTCTAGCGGGAAAACAACATCTTATACTGTAAAATCAGGCGATTCGTTATGGAAAATTGCGAATCAATTCAAAGTACAGGTTCAATCCATCCGCACAGCCAACAGCTTGAAAAGTGATGTGCTTAGAATTGGACAAGTATTAAAAATTAATGGTGCAGCTTCCGGCTCAACTGGATCGAACGGTTCTACGTCTAACGGTTCAACAACTCCAGTCAACAATAACAAAAACGATGTACCAATGAACGCAAAGATCACGACAATGATCCAAGAGGGGAAAAAGCTGACAGGCGTTCCTTACAGATGGGGTGGTAATACTCCAGCAGGATTTGACTGCAGCGGCTTTGTTTACTATCTCATTAACAAAGTTTCATCTGTATCCAGACTAAGCACAGCAGGCTACTGGAATATGATGACTTCTGTTAGCACACCACAAGTTGGAGATTTTGTTTATTTTACAACGTATAAAGCGGGCCCTTCTCATATGGGACTATACCTTGGCGGGGGAGATTTCCTTCATGCAAGTGACAATGGAGTAGGGATCTCGAACCTAAGCAACCCATATTGGAAAAAAGCCTACTTAGGTGCAAAACGTTTCTTCTAAAAAAGCCGATTTTCGGCTTTTTTTGTTTGCCCGCTGCTGTGATTGTCCATACTGATAACAAAAGGGGGCAGTCATAAATGAAAAAGTCAGTGTGGATGATCATGATATGTTTGGTCTTTACTGCGTCAGCATGTCATGCACCGCCGAAAAAAGAAATGACAGAAGAAACAAGCGAAGTTGCCGCACCTAAACAATCAGCAGTCACGACGTCACTCATAAACGAAAGCGGGCAAAAAATAGGAAGCATTGAAATCAGAGAATCCTCAGAAAATGGGCTGGATTTGCATGTGAAGGCGAAAGGGCTGCCGCCAGGTCCTCACGGTTTTCACATTCATGAAACAGGAATATGTGAAACGCCAGATTTTGAAACGGCAGGAGCTCACTTTAATCCAACCCATAGAGAGCATGGTTTTGACAATCCAAAAGGGCATCATGCTGGAGATATGCCTAATTTAGAGGTAGGGGCAGATGGACAAATCGATGTTGTCGTGAACGTACCAGATGTGACGTTAAAGGGAGGCCCAAATCAATTAATCGATCAAAATGGGCGAAGCTTTATCATTCATGCAGAAGCAGATGATTATTTAAGTAACCCTTCTGGAAACTCAGGGAAACGCATCGCTTGCGGTTCAATGACAAAAGAAATGGTAAAATAACAGAAGTCTAACCTTTATGTATTGAGTGCATAAAGGTTTTTTTAGTATACTTGGTGAGGAAAATGATCGAAGAGAGGAATTAATCATACATGTTTAACGAACAATCACTCCCAGAAGAAATTCAAGCAATGATTGAAGCAAAAGCAAAAGGGCTGGAAGAAGAATTTCGTCCACTTATTGGAACAGGCGGCTATGAATCACAGGATACTTCTATCATTCAAGATGCCATGATTGCATTAGCACTAGGAAAAAACGTTCTTTTAAAGGGACCGACCGGCTCAGGTAAAACAAAACTAGCAGAGACATTATCCGCTTTCTTTCAGCAGCCGATGCACAGTGTGAACTGCTCGGTTGATCTTGATGCTGAAAGCTTAATTGGCTATAAAACCATTCACAATGATGGTCAGGTGGCTTCGATTGAATTCATTGAAGGACCTGTGACAAAAGCAATGAAAAAAGGCCATCTTTTATATATTGATGAAATCAACATGGCGAAGCCAGAAACACTTCCTATTTTAAATGGTGTACTCGACTACAGAAAAATGATGACAAACCCATTTACAGGTGAGGTTGTTCGAGCAGAAGAAGGCTTTGGCGTCATTGCGGCAATCAATGAAGGGTATGTAGGCACAGTGCCTCTAAATGAAGCGTTAAAAAACCGATTTGTTGTCATTGACGTTCCATATATCGGCGGCGGTATCCTGAAAGATGTGTTGCAATCTCAATCTGTTTTAAAGGATGAGCGGTTAATTGATCAATTCGTTCAGCTCTCATCAGACCTTATTACACAAGCTCATAACGGACAGGTGAGTGAAGAAGCAGCATCCATCCGCGCGCTCCTAGATACTTGTGATCTTGCGCAATACATCCCGCCGCTTCGTGCCGTTGAACGAGGGATTGTTGAAAAACTGGAAGATGACCGGGAAAAAGCAGCGGTAAGAAATATCGCCCAAACATTATTCGAGTGAGGTTCTGACTTGTGAAATTTATCAAATTTAATGACAGCAGAATCGATTCATTTCTATTTATGGAATTAACGGATTTAGCCAAAACGTTAGCAAAAAGTGATGATGTCGAGCTTGAATACGGTGTGCAGTCCTACTATGAACCGTTCGAAAAGAAAATTTTCATCAGTCATTTTTGGGATGATCGTAAACAAGAAGATATGCTAGCAGGGCTGAAAAGTGATGTGTTCCTTCGTGCAGTAGGGACCATTTATAGTGATCTTACTGTATTTCAGGAGATCGTTCGCTATGCGCATACATTATCCATTCCTGATATATGTAAACAATTGTTTATGCTGTTTGAAGATATCCGGATTGAAGAGCGGATTAAACATGGCCGCCCAGGAACAAAAAAGGTATTTAAACGAAGAAGAGAGCTATACCGGCGTCACTTTAAGACACAATTAACGATTAACCAGGAACGAAGCATTTTAACAGATGCACTCTTTTGTGCGATTTATGTGAAGCTGACAGCTGATTCTCCGCTCGAAGAGATTCCGCCTCTTCATGAGCAGATCAACCCGATGATTCCGTTTATTGAGTCAAGTCTTGAACGTGTGTATGATGCGGGTTCAACAGCAGACATCGCAGCTATTGTCAAAGAATTGA
This sequence comes from Bacillus sp. G1(2015b), assembly GCF_001482475.1. Taxonomy (NCBI): domain Bacteria; kingdom Bacillati; phylum Bacillota; class Bacilli; order Caryophanales; family Bacillaceae; genus Bacillus; species Bacillus sp. G1(2015b). The sequence goes on from NZ_LKIC01000029.1 coordinate 57,553, forward strand.
TGGAAGGCTTTGATGAGCTGCTTGAAAAGGACATGCTGAATACGTACTTTTTCTTCCCTGAATTGGACTATGAACAAGCGGCAAAAGAACCGCTGTTCCATGACTTAAAAAGAAAACCTAAATTAAGTGAGGACATCAAAGTCGACCGGGAAAAAGAAGGCGATGAAGACATTCACGAAGAGTACATGGAAGTGTGGCATCGAGAAACAGAAGCGCCATCAAAAAGCTTCCTTCAATTTGATTTAGAGCACGGCGGTAAAAGTGATCTTGGTAAGGATGCAGCAAGAGAAGGCGATGACGGAGATCAGGCACTCGGAACTGTCCAAGGTTCTGCAAAGCAAACACACCGAAAAGATTATTCAAAGCTTGAGGCGCTGGAAGAGGCTGAAGGTGAAGAAAGCGGAGCAGACGGTCATGAAAATGGAAAAGAGAACAAATATGCGTTTCCAGTCATGATTTCACCAGATCCGCCTATGCCAGAACAAATCAATGTATACAAGCAGCATGCGAAGGAAATTGAGCCTTACCAAAAACGCTTAAAACAAATGATCCAAAAAACTCTTGAACATAAAAAATCTTGGCCTAAAACGGACCTTCATGCAGGACGTCTCAGCAAAAAGCTGATTCGCTACTTTACAGAGTCTAATCCGCGCCTTTTCTATAAAAAACAAGCACCGTCTTCTCAGATTGATGCTGTTTTCACCTTATTAGTAGATTGTTCAGCGAGCATGTTTGACAAGATGGACGAGACGAAAAAAGGCATTGTTCTATTTCATGAAGCGTTAAAATCCGTACAAGTCCCACATCAAATTGTTGGGTTTTGGGAAGATACAAACGACGCAACAGAAACAAGTCAGCCAAACTACTTCAATACAGTCGTGTCGTTCAAAGACTCTTTATTTGATGCAGGGCCTTCTATTATGTCTCTTGAGCCAGAAGAGGATAATCGGGATGGTTATGCGATCCGCCAAATGACAAAGATGATTTTAAAGCGAAGAGAAGAGCAAAAGTTTCTGATTGTCTTTTCGGACGGAGAGCCAGCTGCGTTCAGCTACGAACAAAATGGGATTGTCGATACGCATGAAGCAGTTCTTGAAGCGAGGAAAAAGGGCATTGAAGTGATCAATGTGTTTTTATCCAATTCGACGATAGAAGAAGCACAGATGAAAACCATTCAAGATATGTATGGAAAGTTCAGCATTTTTGTACCAGATGTCGATACATTGCCAGATGTTTTATATCCATTACTGAAGAAACTGCTGCATAAAAGCATTGGGGCATAAGGTTTTGCCCCTTTCTTCAAATTATTTTTCGGAATGATTTAAATTTTTTGTTTTTCTGTGAATTTTTTATCTTTAATTGAACAAAGAATGTAGAAAGTAATCCAAAACAGTGGTAGAATATTATTGGAAGCGTTTTATTACATAAATTTGGTCATTGTGTTCTGGAAGTTATATCGAGATAGTGTTCAATCACTTGATGATCAAAGTTGGGGGTAGTGTTCAAAATGTTTCAAAATGATGTGAAACAACCGTTGAGTTGGGAAGAATTTCATGGTCCGAACCTCGGCTATGTGCTCGAGCTCTACGATCAGTATGTCCAGGATCCTACTAGTGTTGATGAAGATCTAAGAGGCATATTTGATGAACTTGGTGCACCACCGAGTGAAATGAAGGAGGAAATTGGGAAAAAAGAAAATAGCGTAGTTACTTCTGAACAAATCCAAAAGATAGCATCAGTCGTTAAACTGGCAGAAGACATCAGAACGTATGGCCATTTAAATGCTTCCGTCAATCCTCTTCGCAAAGAAAAGGAATTACAAGAACTGTTTCCTTTAAAGGAGTACGGTTTAACAGAAGAAGATGTCAAGAATATTCCGATATCTATTATTAGTCCGGATGCACCAAAACACATTTCAAACGGCATAGAAGCCATTAACCATTTGAGAAATACGTATAAGCGTACCATTTCATTTGAGTTTGATCACGTGCATGACTTCGAAGAGCGAAACTGGCTCTCAAAATCAATCGAGTCTGGTGAACTATTTAAGAAAAAACCATCAGATAAACTAGTTTCTGTATTCAAGAGATTAACAGAAGTTGAGCAGTTCGAGCAGTTTCTTCATAAAACATTTGTTGGGCAAAAGCGCTTTTCTATAGAAGGTTTAGATGCACTTGTCCCAGTACTTGATGAAATTATTTCAGAGTCCGTTACACAAGGGACTTCAAATATTAACATTGGAATGGCACACAGAGGCCGTTTAAATGTATTAGCACATGTGTTAGGGAAGCCATATGAGATCATTTTCTCAGAATTCCAGCATGCGCCAAATAAAGAGCTTGTTCCATCAGAAGGCTCTATCGGCATCAGCTATGGATGGACGGGGGATGTTAAGTACCATCTTGGAGCTGACCGTCAAATCAAAGACGAAGATACAAAGAGTGCGAGAGTCACGCTTGCTAATAACCCAAGTCACTTGGAGTTCATTGATCCAATCATTGAAGGAAGCACGCGTGCTGCTCAGGAATCACGTACTCAAAAAGGCTATCCAGTTCAAGACGTTGAAAAAGCGTTAGCCATCTTAATTCATGGGGATGCAGCATTCCCTGGAGAAGGAATTGTGGCAGAAACATTAAATTTAAGTCAACTTGTCGGCTATCAAGTGGGCGGAACCATTCATATTATTGCCAACAATATGATCGGGTTTACAACGGAAAGCAATGAATCTCGTTCGACGAAATATGCAAGTGACCTTGCAAAAGGGTTTGAGATTCCGATTGTTCACGTCAATGCAGATGATCCAGAAGCGTGTTTAGCGGCTGTTCAGCTAGCTGTAGAATACCGCAAACGTTTCAAGAAGGATTTCCTTATTGACTTGATCGGCTACCGCAGATACGGTCATAACGAAATGGATGAGCCTTCTACAACTCAGCCAATGCTGTACGATGCGGTCAGAAAGCACAAAACGGTCAAGAATATCTTTGCAGATAAACTTGTCTCAGAAGGTCTTTTGACAAAAGAGCAGCGTGAAGAAATCGAGCAGGCTGTGACGGCAAAAATAGAAGAAGCTTATAAAAAGGTGCCTTCAAAGAAAGAGCATACGATTCAAGAAATCGAACTGCCAGAGCCTGTATCAAACGGCTTCCCAGCAGTGGATACATCAGTAGAATTTGATGTATTGCGAAAGCTGAATGAAGAATTGATCAGCTGGCCGAATGATTTCCAAGTATTTGGTAAGCTGAAGCGGATCCTTGAAAAACGTGCAAAAGTGTTTACAGATGACCGTAAAGTAGAATGGTCACTTGGGGAAGCACTCGCATTTGCATCTATATTAAAAGACGGTACGCCAATTCGAATGACCGGACAGGATTCAGAGCGTGGTACTTTCGCTCAAAGAAACCTTGTTCTTCACGACAGTCAAACGGGTGATGAATTTATTGCTCTTCATGAACTGAGTGATGCAAATGCATCGTTTACTGTTCATAACAGTCCACTGTCAGAAGGCTCAGTCATCGGATTTGAATATGGTTATAATGTCTATTCTCCTGAAACGTTAGTGATTTGGGAAGCTCAATTCGGAGACTTCGCAAATGCGGCTCAAGTGTATTTCGATCAATTTATCTCAGCTGGCCGTGCAAAATGGGGACAAAAATCAGGTTTAGTGATGCTGCTGCCGCATGGATATGAAGGACAAGGTCCTGAGCATTCAAGTGGAAGAACAGAGCGCTTCCTGCAATCAGCTGCTGAGAATAACTGGACAGTTGCGAATCTGACAAGTGCAGCGCAATATTTCCATATTCTTAGAAGACAGGCGAAAATGTTGCTTCGTGAAGAGATTCGTCCGCTTGTCATTATGACACCGAAGAGTCTGCTTCGTAACCCGAACACATTGTCTGAAGTCCAAGAATTAACGGATGGACAGTTCCGTCCAGTTCTTGAACAGCCAGGTCTTGTACATGATCACGAAAAAGTATCGCGTCTCGTGCTATCTAGCGGGAAGGTATCCATTGATATTAGTGATCGTTTTACTCAAATGGAAGAGCCGAAAGATTGGCTTCACGTTGCAAGAGTGGAACAGCTATATCCGTTCCCAGCCAAAGATATTAAAGGAATTTTAACAAAGCTGACAAACTTAGAAGAAATCGTATGGGTGCAAGAAGAACCGCAAAATATGGGAGCTTGGGGATACATTGAGCCATATTTACGTGAAATTGCGCCTGAAAAAGTAAAAGTACGTTACATCGGCCGAAGAAGACGTTCAAGTACGGCTGAGGGTGATCCAACTGTGCATAAAAAAGAACAAGAACGAATTGTATCTGATAGCTTGACTCGCAAAAACTAAGGGGGAAATGAAAAATGGCGGAAATTAAAGTACCTGAATTAGCGGAATCAATCTCGGAAGGAACGATTGCTCAATGGCTAAAGCAGCCGGGCGATTATGTGGAGCAGGGGGAGTACCTGCTGGAACTTGAAACAGATAAAGTCAATGTCGAACTGACTGCTGAAGAATCTGGTGTATTAAAAGAAGTGCTCAAAGATTCTGGTGACACTGTACAAGTTGGAGAGGTCATCGGAACGATTGCAGCAGGTGAAGCTGGCGGAAGCGAGTCCGCAGCTCCAGCACCTGAGCAAGCTTCTGCACCAGCTTCGAAAGAAGAACCGGCAGCTGCTCAAAAAGAAGAAGCAGTGAAAGAAGAGCCGAAAGCTGGTAATGGCAGAACCATCGCTTCTCCTGCAGCTAGAAAACTAGCGAGAGAGAAGGGATTAGACTTATCTGAGATTCCAACCGTAGATCCGCTGGGCAGGGTACGAAAGCAGGATGTCGCTTCTTATCAAAAGAATGAAGCACCTGCAAGTGCACCGAAAGCCGCGCCAAAAGCAAATGCGGCGGTGCAAACTGAACAACCAGGAAAGCCAGTTGAACGTGAAAGAATGTCACGCCGCAGACAAACAATTGCAAAACGTTTAGTTGAAGTTCAACAAACGGCTGCGATGCTGACGACATTTAATGAAGTCGATATGACAGCTGTGATGGATTTAAGAAAGCGTCGTAAAGATGCCTTCCTAGAACAAAATGATGTCAAGCTTGGCTTCATGTCCTTCTTTACAAAAGCAGTTGTAGCAGCACTGAAGAAATATCCGCTGCTTAACGCAGAAATTCAAGGTGATGAGCTTGTCTTGAAGAAATTCTATGACATCGGCATCGCTGTTGCTGCAAACGAAGGACTTGTCGTACCGGTTGTCCGTGATGCAGACAGATTGTCATTTGCGGGGATTGAAAAAGAAATTGGTCATCTTGCGAAAAAAGCAAGAGATAACAAATTGGCTCTTAGTGAGATACAAGGTGGATCATTCACGATCACAAACGGCGGAACATTTGGTTCTCTGCTTTCAACACCGATTTTAAACAGCCCGCAAGTTGGAATTTTAGGAATGCATAAAATTCAGCTTCGTCCGGTGGCGATTGATGAAGAACGTTTTGAGAACCGTCCGATGATGTATTTAGCTCTTTCTTACGACCACCGTATTGTCGATGGTAAAGAAGCAGTTGGATTCCTCGTTACGATTAAAAACCTGCTTGAAGATCCTGAGCAGCTATTGCTTGAAGGATAATCTTCTATTATAAAAAGCTAGCACCTGTTAAGGTGCTAGCTTTTTTTCTTTTCACTGTCAAGTTGTCCTCGTTTTGACCAATACGTCGCAAGCCAGGAACCAGATAAGTTATGCCACACACTAAAAATCGCACTTGGTACGGCTGCGAGCGGCGAGAAATGTGCTGTTGCAAGGGCTGCACCAAGCCCGGAGTTTTGCATCCCTACTTCAATCGAAATCGCTCTTTGAGAAGGGATATCCATTTTGCACCATTTAGCGATCAGGTATCCAAATAAAAGACCGAGCCCATTATGTAAAACGACAACGGCGAATATCAGCAATCCAGATTGAAGAATCTGCTCTTTATTTGCACTGACAACCGCTGCAATGATCACCACAATTCCAGCAACAGATACAAGCGGCAATGCTTGAACCGCATAGTTTACTTGTTTTTTGAAAAACACCTTAACAATTACCCCTAAGATAATAGGAATAAGCACAACTTGGACAATCGACAAAAATAATGCCTCCGGTGATACAGGTAACCATGATCTTGCAAAGATAAAAATAAAAAGAGGCGTTAAAAAGGGAGCAAGAAGAGTCGATATAGTTGTGACCGCTACGGATAAGGCCATATTGCCTTTTGCTAAAAAGGTCATGACATTGGATGCTGTACCGCCTGGGCAGCAGCCCACAAGAATAACGCCTACTGCAATTTCAGATGGCAGCCGTAATCCGTAAGCTAATAGAAAGGCGATCAGCGGCATGAGTGTGTACTGCGCCAAAACCCCGATTAGCACATAAAGAGGTTTACGAAAAAGCTCCTTAAAATCTTCACCTGATAACGTAAGCCCCATCCCAAACATAATGATTCCTAGTAAAAAAGGGATATACGGTCCAATCTGAGAAAATACGTCAGGAAAAGCAAATCCAAGACATGCAAAGATAATGACCCAGATTGCGAAGGTTCTTCCTGCAAATTGACTAATGGTTAAAAGAATGTTCATTCATTGCTTCATCTCACTTTCCTCACATATCTTTTCTATTTTAAACGAATTTTCTGAAAAAACAACCCGTTCCTTTATAAAGGTGTTGATAATTTAATTATGTAAACTAAAATAACCCCATATAAGCATAAGCCTATATGGAGCATCGTCTTAAAAAGGGGTCCACTTCACTTGCTGTGCTTGCTTAAGCCTTGCTTCTGGCTCACGCCAGTCAACTACACTCCACCAACGATCTACATATTTCGGTTTTTCATTCAGATATTGAAGATAGTAGGCGTGCTCCCATACATCAAGGGCTAAAAGAGGGATTACGTCCCATTGTGACAAAAATTGATGGCGTTCTGCTTGTAAAATCTCTAATCGCTGGGATCTGGGCGCCCATACGAGAATGGCCCAGCCGACACCCTCTACTTGTTTGGCCGCTGCTGAAAATTGAGATTTAAATGCGTCATAGCTGTCAAACGATTGTTCAATGAGACGAAGCATTTGTCCAGTAGGCTTTCGTTTTCCTGAAGGACTCATGGAAAACCAAAAAATACAATGTAAATAGTGTCCAGCACCATTGAAGGCAAGCTCTCTTTCCCAATGCTTGATCATTTTGAAATCATTGGTTCTTCTTGCATTTTTTAATGCAAGCTCAGCTTGGTTCAAACCATCAACATATGATTGATGATGTTTCTGGTGATGCAAATACATAATCTCCTTTGAAATAAACGGTTCTAGTGCATCATACCGGTAAGGGAGAGGAGGTAACTTATGATTTCCGGCTGCTACCTCTCGCATGTCTTCTTGTGGTTTCATGTCCTCAGAAATACGTTCGGCCAGTTCGTACCACTCTTGTTCACTGGAATGTTCATCATCCATTGAAAACCATAAATGGTCTACTTTCTGACGGATGTTGTCATCTTGAATCGCGGGTTGAATGGAGTTAAGCCACTCTTTGAGCTGCATTCGATACTCTTCCTTATTCATTCTTACGCCTCATTTCTTCTAAAAATGTGGAACAAGCCATCATGGGAAAGACAAATGGGTAGCTATGATAGGTGATGTAAAATTGCTTTGGCAGGCCAATGCCTACTGGATAGTGCAAGGCTTCACTCGTGTGCTGATGATGGATCAAAAATGAAATGGCTTTTAAAATCGCTTTGTCATCTGGCTTCTCATATTGTAAAAGTGCCTCTGCTGCCCAAGCCGTCTGAACCACTGTGCCAAACGGGAGGGGGACATACGTTTTTACCTCTGCACTTTTACACGATTCTCCGAAGCTGCCATCTTCTCGTTGAATCTGCTTTAAAAATCGGCACGCTTTTTGAATAGCAGGATGGGTGGAGGGGATGCCGGCCGCTTTTAGTCCTGTTAATGCTGCCCACGTTCCATAAATATAGCAAACACCCCATCTGCCAAACCATGACCCATTTTTCTCTTGATGATCTAGGAGCCACTTGACACATTGATCTTTTTGCCTGTGAATCGGTGGTGACATGTTTTTCTCTTCAAGACCAATGAGATGAAGCACCCGGCCTGTAATATCGGGAGTCGATGGATCGATCGCTGCATCCTCCGCAGATTCAAGCGGCAGATGTCGAAGCAGGAAGTGATCTTGATTTTTTTCAAAAGCAGAGAATCCGCCGTCACGGTTTTGCATGGAAAGAAGCCAATGAAATCCTCGTTTCCATTGAACTGGTGCGTATGTTCGCGGAATGGCTTTTAAGACAATTTGCGTATCATCACAATCAGGGTTATTTGTGTTGATATCTGAAAAACCAAAGCCTCCCGGAGCAGTATGCCGGTTATGAATCGCCCAATCTGCTTTCTTCATTTGCTGCCGGTTCAGCAAGTATGAGAAAGATTTAGTGATGACTGGGTCTTCTTGTTTTTTGCCAGCTTTTTGAGAAGCATAACTGACAAGCGCTGTATCCCAAACTGTGGAAGTGGAATTTTCTGCATACATTCTGCCCTGACAGACAGTAACTAGCTTTTTCATGCCTTTGACTGCTTTTAAAATGAGATGATGTCCCGGGGAGTACCCAAGACTCATAAGTGCATAGACCATAAAAATACTGGCACTTAAATAGCTGTACAGCGTGCCATCTTTTTCAAGGCGATCAAACATATATCGCTTTGCTGCTTCATATCCGAAAAAGTCCAGCCGGCTGTCAAGTGCTGTATACGATCGCATGTAAGTCAGAAAGTGTTGAGCGGAACGTTCTTCTCTTGCCATAAACCAGTCAAATGGATTCTTAGACATGTTTGCATCAAGGTGTGCCAAGCTTGGAAATTTCTCATGAGAGGTATATCGTTTGTTGAGTGCAATCATCATTGGCACAAAGTGAATTCTTGCATATGCACTAAGATGATAAAAGTGCAGCGGAAAGTATGTAGGGATGAGTAAAAAGGAAAGTGGTGCATAAAAATACGGCCAAGGGTGCATGCCGTTGACGGCGAGCATCCACTTTGTCATAAAGTGAACGTTCTTTAATCCGCCTTTTGAACGTATAAATTGCGCTGCTTTTTCCATATGAGGCTCATCTTGTTGAAACCTGCCTGATACGAGCATTCCACAATAGCCCTGCACAGTGGCAGTTACATGTCCCGTTTGATCATGATACAAAGAAAAAGACCCATCCTCATTTTGTTTTTCGCGTATCGCTTCTGCTAATTGATGAACCAAAGCCTGATCCGAATCACCGACAGCCTTTAACAGCATAATCAAAAAAGCATTTGTCATCATAGGACCTTCAAAGCAGAAAACAAAGGCGCCATCTTCTCTTTGTCTTCGCTGCATTTGTATGTGCAATTCTTCGATAAATTCGTTTACTTTCAATTGAAAATCTTGCATATGCGGCCATGCTCCTTTCCTTTCATACTATATTCAGGAGCCGGCCTGTCACATGCAAACATAAAAAAAGCCGATGACAGGGTCACCGGCTCAGCGTGTAGACAAACCCTCGCATTCGGTGTCAGGTCTGTGCGCTGGTGCTCACGAATGTCAATTCGCTCCGCGCCAGTGCTCGTCCTTCCTAGACTGCAAAGG